>DATBJG010000233.1:0-3164 GCA_036556585.1 Vicinamibacterales bacterium | reverse complement strand
AGCTTGCGGCCCATAGGCTGGTTCCTTTCGCGCCACGCGGCGTGTGGGCAGGGCTGAACGTACACCCTGTCTGTCAATATGTTGACAGTTACGCCCGTGTCCGTCAACCAGCTATCGGCTGTATAGGCCTCTTGTACAGCTATTTCCCCTTATGTCATAAGATTGACAATTCAGCCTTTCAGTGAGGCCAGCATCTGTTTTGCCTCAACGGCACCGTTGAAGTTGGGCGCAAGCGTAAGCGCCTGCTGGAGTGCCAGGCGTGCATTCGGCGAATCGCCCGTCTTTGCGTGCGCTAGGCCCAAGTGGAAGTGGTATACGGGATTTTTCGGGTCCTTCTCGACACTCTTCTGAAACGGGGCCACCGCCAATGCCGCGAGTCCTTTTTTGTAGTAGACCCAGCCAAGCGTGTCCTGCACCGCGGGATGTTCGGGGAGCCGTCGAACGGCCGTCTGCGCAAGCTGCAGGGCCACGTCGAGGTTGCCGCCGGTTTCCGCCAGCATCCAGGCCAGATTGTTGGCGGCCACGGCCGCTTCCGGATCGATCGCAAGGGCCTGTTCGTAGCGCTTCTTTGCTTCCGGCCCGTTCTTCTGTGCCTCGAGGATGATGCCGGCAAGCGTGTGCGCCTGCACCGATTTCGGCTGGCGCTCGGCCAGCGCGTCAAATTCCTTGAGCGCTTCGTCGAGTCGGCGCTGCGAGAGATAGAGGCCCCCGAGCATGCCGTAGGCCTGGATGTTGGACGAATCGACTTCGATGGCCTTTCGCAGCATCTGCTCTGTCTTCTTCGGATCCCGGGTTGCAGCGTAGGTACGTGCGGCAAGGAGAAGTACCGCGGGGTTGTCGGGCGTCCGCGCGAGGTACGACTCTACCCGCGAAACGGCTGCCTTCGCGTCCTTTTGAGAGAGGTCGAGGCTTATCAGGGCTGTGAGTGCTTCCAGATTTCCCTCGTCAACACCAAGCGCATTGACGAGCAGCCGCGTCGCCTGCGCGTGGTCGCCCTTGAGGTTGGCGAGAATCCCGGCTTGAGTGAGCACCTGGGAGTCGTCGGGATATTTCTGGAGAAGTGCGTCGATTTCGCCCTCTGCCCGCCGCAAGTCGCCTCTGGCAAGGAGGCCTCGCACGAGCGCGAGTTTGGCAACCGGGCTCTCTGGAGCATTTTTCAGTGCCCGTTCGGCCAGATCGACCGAGCTGTCGGGACGGCCACCGGCAAGTTCGAGCCTTGACAGGGCCAGCTGGGCGGCCACTGCGCGAGGATTGAGACGTATCGTCTCGTTGAACGCCCGTATCGCCTGCTCGCGGTCACTCTTTGCAACGTACGCGTTTCCCAGGGCAAACTGCGCTTCGGCCGACCCGGGATTTGCCTTGACCGCCGCCTGCAGCCGCGCCACGGCATCATCAATTTTTCGCTCGGCCAGCAGGAATCGACCTTTCAGGACCAGCGCCGTCGCATTGTTCCGCTCGCGCTCGAGCAGATCGTCGATGCGGTCGTGGGCCTGCTGGTGGCGGCCGTCACGATAGTCAAGCTCGGCAAGCCGGAGATCGGCAGCCGCCTGTGTGTCTTTGCTGGTGGTCAGCGCCTGCAGAATGGGGAGCGCGTCGTTCGATCGACCGGCGGCAACGTAGTAGTCCGCGAGGATGATTTTCGCGTTCTTGTCCTTCGACAGCTCCGCCAGCTTCTTGAAATAGCGTTCGGCATCGGCCGCTTTTCCAGTTGCAATCTGAAACATCGCCAGCATGTGGTTCGTGCGAAGGTTGTCGGGCTCCAGATCGTAGGCTTGCTGCAGCGTCTGTCCGGCCTCGCCCGCTTTGCGAGTGGCCCAATAGAAGTTGGCGAGCGCAAGACGGGCCGCCACCGATTTGGGTTCGGCGTCGACCGCCATCTTGAACGCGGCTTCCGCTTCTTCGGGCTTACCGGCCGCCTGCTCCATTGCGCCCAGACTCAGGTACCCGAGAGCATTCTCGGGGTCGAGTTTGATGGCTTCCTGGATCTGGTCGACGGCTCCGTCCAGGTCGTTCAACCCGGCCAGGGCATTCCCCAGCAGCACCTGCGCTTCGACGTTTTTCGGGTCGAGCTCGATGGCCTTTGCGGCCCTCGTTTTGGCATCTTCGAACTGTCTGCCGACCAGGAGAAAGCGTCCTGCCTTGAGCTGTGCCTGGGCATCATTCGGCAGAAGATCGGCGGCACGGATGTACTCGCGCGACGCGCGCCTGATGTCTCCATCCTGGCTGTATGCTTCAGCAAGTTTGTACCGGGCCTCCCCGAACCGCGGATCCTGGGCCACCGCGTTCCGATACTGGACGATGGCTTCCTTGACCTTCTTCTGGGTCATGAACTGGTCGCCGCTTGCCAGGTACTCGCGTTTGGCGACCTCGGGGTCCCGGGAGCACGAGATTGCCACGGCAAGGACGAACGCCATGACCATCAGGCGACGGGGCTTCATTCCTTCATCTCCTCGAGAATGCCCATGTGTGCACATCTTTTGTGCGCAGCGCAGGGTCGTGGGACGTAGTTGTTATCGGTAGTCTGTTCCGGGTTTCGCAGTGTTCGGAAAGGATTGGCGCGAGGTGAAGCGGATTCTGCGAAAGGCTTCTGCCGGAGAGCCGCGTGTCAAACACGACAGAACCCCGTCACCGGCGGCGACGGGGTTCTCGATGGAATCGGTCTGTTCTTCGTTACTGGACTTTCTGATTGCGACGACGGCGCGCGCCGTAGAGCGCAGCGAGTCCGGATCCGAGCAACAACATCGAGCCTGGCTCGGGTGTTGGCGCGTAGCTGGCCCCGGTGCCGACCTCGGTGCCTGTCAGATTGTAGAGTCCGGATGTCGGGCTGCCCGGAGCCTTCGTGGACACGTAGAAGAACTTGATTCTTTCAAGCTGATCCCAGTCGGCCCCTCCGTTAATGGTGTTCCAACGTATGAAGTTTTCGTCGGTGAGGGTGATCTCGAAGGCTGTGGCATCATTTGGGAGACCGACGCCCAACGCGTCACTGAAACTCCAGCCCGCGGTTCCCGTGAATCCAGCTGGCGCAAATTGCGTCGCGAACCGCTCGTTGTTGTTCTGCCCCGTTGCAGGGATGACCTTGTGCCAGTAGGTGTAATACCCAGTCAACTCGTCGAAGTAGACTCGATTACGAAGCTCGCCAATGACATCGTCATTCACAGGCTCCA
>DATBJG010000232.1:0-15927 GCA_036556585.1 Vicinamibacterales bacterium | reverse complement strand
TAATCCCATCTCTGCCTGGAGCTGACGTTTCACTTCTTCGACAGTACCGGCAGTGCCCGTGGCCCGCTCTTCGGAAAGCGAACGCATCCCGTCAATCTGGCCCATCAACTCGCCACGGAGCGCTGCGATTTTCGCGTCGCTCTCGGCGAACCGCAATTCCGCCGTCCACGTTGCGGCATAACTTCCGACCGCATAGGCCACCAGAGCAACCGTCGCCAGGACCGATGCATACACTACGGGCTTCGAAGCCGACATGAGTACCCCTCCGGCCTGGGCTCTTTGGTTCCCCGGGCCGCACCGTCCGCCATCAGTTTGTTGGATACAGAATGTGAGGTAACCACAGATCTACCATACAGTTCCGGGCTTTGTCAAGCTCTTCGTCCCGTGGTCTGTCGCACGAGGAGCCATCCCGCCAGAAAGACCACAATCCCGGCCATAAACAGGTTGAAGGCCGGTCCCATGGGCCCCGCGGTAAACACATCCACGACGAGGAGCCACATTCCGAGTAGCTGAAGCCCGCGGCCCGCCAAGTAGAGGACCCGCATGGCATTAGCCTGTCCAGCTTTGCACGTGATGCTCCAAAGTCGCCCATCTTACAGTAGTTATCGGATCTTGACGGTCCAACCTGTGAGCCGCACAATGGACCAGAGAGCCGGTCACGATGCGATATTTGGTCACCGCACGCGTAAGAGAGGGGCGCGAACCTGCGCTTCGGCGCGCCATCGACGATGAACGCCTGGGACAGGGATCTGTCGCCGGTGACGAATACCTCAGGAACATGGAAGCGGCGCGCGAGATGGCCGACGGAAAGGTGTGTTGGGTCGAAACCTGCTACTGCCCGACGCCGCTCCAGGAAGAACGGCCCTACTGGGAAGAGTACTTTCATCTCACCAAAGTGCAGGATGCACACGACCGGCAGCGGTGCCGCGACCTTTCAGGTACCGAACCCTGGGCCTGCAGCGATTGTGACTGCACGGAGCGTCTGGAAGCGCGCCTGGCCAGCCGGGGTCGTCCATTCCTCGAAGTCTTAAGACGTCACACCTGAGCTTTCAGCCTTGAGCCTTCAGCCTTGAGGTTTCTCAGATCCTCTGAAAATTCTTCTCGACCTCGCGTCGCGTGAGGCGCAGCATCACGGGGCGCCCGTGCGGGCAGACGGTCGAGTACGAGGTCTTGCGCAGCTCATCGAGGATGTGCGCCATCTTCTGGTGGGTTAACGGGTAGTTTGCCTTTACGGCGGCATGACAGGCCATGGTGGCGGCGAGGCGACGAAGCGCATCGGCCACCACCTTGCCACGGTCGTGACCTTCGAGATCCTCTGCCAGCGCCCGAATTGCCGTCACGCTGTTTTCGCGATCCAGAATTGCGGGCAAGGCTCGGATTCGCAGGCTGTCCGGGCCGAACTCCTCGAGCTCGAAGCCTAGCCGGTCGAGGTCCGTCGCATGTTCGATCAGCGCCTGCAGCCCCGACGGTGAGAGTTCAATCAGCACGGGCTCGAGCAGGCGCTGACTTTCCAACCTCCCGCCGGCCAGTTTCTCCAGGATGCGCTCGAACAGCACTCGTTCGTGCGCGACGTGCTGATCGATGATCGCAATGCCCTCCTCGTCCACCGCAATAATGAAGGTATCGCGAAACTGTCCGAGCGCCATCATCGGCCTGACGTTCGGTGCATTGTTCGGTTCCGTCTGGATCGGGTGTGCGATATCGGCCAGGCCCTCGCGATCAGGCGCGACTGAGGGACCCGCCAGGCGGTCCGAGCCTTCTGGCAACCACCGACTTGGGAACTGGCCCCCGGCCAGAATGTTTGGGATCGATTGGGCTCTCAGGCGCGCCACATCCTCGCCCGAAGATTCGGGCGCCTGCAGGGCAAAGGCCGGCACGGTCCCCTGACCAAGGGCATCGCCCACGGATCGCCGGACGACTTCGTGGACGAACCCCTGGTCGCGGAATCGTACTTCGGCTTTCGTGGGATGCACGTTCACGTCGATCCAATCGTGGGGAATCTGGAGGAACAGGTGCAGTTCGGGGCTCCGCTCCTTGATGGATGCCGCGCTGTACGCCTCGATCACGGCGTGCGAGATCGTACGGTCTTTAACGATACGGCGATTCACGAAAACGTTTTGCGGGCCCCTGGTCGGCCCCGTGTCGGCAAGCGCCGCCACATAGCCGGTGACCAACAGCCCGCCGGTTTCACGATGAACCGGAACCAGGTCCGCCCGGTCGCCGTAGAGCTGATACAACCGCTCGCGCATGGTCGCAACGGGCGGCACAGCCAGTAGCTTGCGGCCGGCGCTCGTCAACGAGAACCCTATCTCCGGGTAACCCAGCGCTAGTTGTGTCACCACACGGGAGACCTGGGCCGATTCTGCGCCATCCGACTTGAGGAACTTTCGCCGCGCCGGCACGTTGTAGAAGGCATCTGCCACTTCAACTTGCGTCCCCTCGGCCATCCCAACTTCTTGCACCCCCGCAACCGCCCCACCGTTGACGCGAATTTCGGTGCCCGACCGCGCGCCTCGCCGCCGCGTCCGCAGCACGAAGTGCGATACCGACGCGACCGCAGGCAGCGCTTCCCCGCGAAACCCCAGCGTGGCAATCGCGCCCAGATCGTTGACGCTGGAGATCTTGCTCGTCGCATGCCGCTCCAGCGCCAACCTGGCATCGTCGGGATCCATCCCCTCGCCGTCATCCTCCACGCGAATCAGTCGCTTGCCACCCAGTTCGATGGACACAGCAATCCGCTTCGCCCCAGCATCAATGGCGTTTTCAACCAGTTCTTTGATGACCGACGCGGGCCTTTCGACGACTTCTCCCGCGGCAATTTGGTTGGCGAGCTCGACAGGTAGGCGGGCAATCTTACCCATGACCTGAAATCGTTTCGTGAATTGTTGTCCGAAATCCGAAAGCCGAAATCCGAAATCCGTCTTCTGAATTCCGTCTTTTTACATCCACTTCCGCCGCCGGAACAGCCACAACATGATGAGGCTGACGACCACCATGATGCCGACAATCCACCAGAACTGCATGGCCGGGCCGCCTGGAAATGCCGGCAGTTCCACGTTCATCCCGAATGCGCCCGTCAGCACCGTCAATGGCATGAAGATCGTGGCAATGACCGTCAGGACCTTCATCACCTGATTCAAGCGGTTCGAAACGTTCGAAAAGTGAGCCTCCAGAATGCCCGTCACCCGATCCTGAAAAATGAGCGCCTCGTCCGTGATTCGCACCAGGTGGTCGTAGACATCCCGGAATCCATAGGCGTACTCCTGGGGAATCATCTCGAACTCTCGCCTGGCAAGCCGTCCCAGCGCATCACGCTGCGGAAGGGTCACGCGACGCAGCGCAGCGATGTCCCGCTTGAGCCCCAGAATTTTCCGCACAACCGTTGGATGCGGACTGGAGAACACTTCGGTTTCAACGTGATCCAGCCGTTCCTCCAGCGCATCAATTTCAGGGTTGTAGTGATCTACCAGCGAATCGACGATCTGGTGCAGGACGGCGACGGGGCCTCTTGCCAGCAGATGCCCGTTTCGATCGCAGTGGTCGCGCACATGGGCAATGCTCCTGCGATTGCCGTCATGCACGCTCACCAGGTACGTTCGGCCGAGAAAAAAGTCCAGATCGTGCGTCGTGAACCCGTGCTTGCTTTTCTTGAAATCGATCCCGTGCAGCACGAGATAAAGGAAACTGTCGTACGTCTCGAGCTTGGGATACTGGAGAGCGCTCAGGGCATCCTCCACGGCCAGCGCGTGGAAGTGAAAGACGTCTGTGAGAATCCGCGACTCTTCGGGCGTCGCATTGGCCAGGTCCACCCAGACATACACGCCGGACGAAGGGGCCAGCCAGGCAGGATCCACCGCGGCAACGCGCTCGGTCCGACCGTCGCGATACACGAATGTTGTTAACATTCAGTGGTCAGTGGTCAGTGGTCAGTGGTCAGTGGCACTGCCCACGCTCTTAGTCTCCGACCCGCACCGAGAGCGCCGCCTGTGCTGCAGCGAGCCGCGCGACCGGTATCCGATAGGGTGAGGCGCTCACGTAGTTCAAGCCGACCTTGTCGAAGAAATGAATCGACGCCGGGTCACCCCCGTGCTCGCCGCAGACACCGAGCTTGATGTCAGGACGAGTCTGGCGTCCACGCTCGACAGCAATACGCACCAGATCTCCCACACCTTCGGCATCCATTGAAGCAAAAGGGTCACGCTCGAGAATCTTCTTTTCCTGATACGCGCGCAGGAACTTGCCGATATCGTCGCGCGAAAACCCGTAGGTCAACTGCGTCAGATCATTCGTCCCGAACGAGAAGAATTCAGCCTCTCGGGCGATTTCGTTGGCCATGAGCGCTCCGCGCGGTACTTCGATCATCGTGCCCACCAGATACGGCACCTTCACACCTTGAGCTTTCATGGTCTCGCTGGCCACGCGATCGACGATGAGCTTCTGGTCGTGCAATTCCTTGAGATCGCCAACGAGTGGAATCATGATCTCGGGTACGACTTTGTGACCTTCTTTCGCCAGCTGGCACGCAGCCTCGATAATCGCCCGACTCTGCATCTCCGTGATTTCCGGAAACGTAATCCCAAGCCTCACGCCGCGATGCCCGAGCATAGGGTTGAATTCGTGGAGTTGCTCGACCCTCCCCAGGAGTCGACGCTTTTCCTCGAGGGTCTTTCGATCACCGTTTGTGACCTCGAGCTTGGCAATCTCGACCATGAGATCTTCACGCTTGGGCAGGAACTCGTGGAGCGGCGGATCGATGGTGCGGATGGTCACCGGCGCACCCTGCATGGCCTTGAACACACCATAGAAATCGCTGCGCTGCATCGGCAGCAGCTCGTTGACCGCCTTCCGCCGGTCGGCTTCGTTGTCTGCCAGAATCATTCGCTGGACGATTGGCAGCCGGTCCTCCCCGAAGAACATGTGCTCGGTGCGGCACAGGCCAATGCCCTGCGCGCCGAACTTGTGCGCGAGCGCAGCCTGATCGGGAAGATCCGCATTGGCCCGGATTCCGAGACGCCGTTGTTTGTCGGCCCATTCCAGAAGTTTGCTGATGCGACGGTAGATGTCCGATTTAGCTGCCGGAAGCTCCCCGTTGACGACCTGCAGAATTTCACTGGGTTTGGAGGCCACACTGGCCAGCTTGACTTCGCCGCTCAAGCCATCGAACGAGATGTGCTCCCCTTCCTTGACGACCCGACCTTCGACAGTAAAGGTGCGGGCTCTTTCGTCGATCTGCAGCGCACCGGCTCCCACAATGGAGGGCTTCCCCATCTGACGGCCAACCACGGCGGCATGCGACGTCATTCCCCCGGTTGCCGTGAGGACTCCTTGCGCCACGTGCATACCATGAATGTCATCAGGCACGGTTTCCTTCCGCACGAGGATCACCTTTCGGCCCTTGTTGACCCACTCCACGGCGTCGTCTGCAGTAAAGACCACCTGGCCCGACGCGGCGCCCGGGGACGCAGGAAGCCCTTTGGCCAGCACCGGCAGCCTGCGCCATTCGTTCTGATCGAACCCCGGTGCCAGGAGCTGTGTTAGAGCTTCCGGGTCGACCAACAGAAGCGCCTCTTTCGGTGTGACAAGCTTCTCGGCAACGAGGTCGGTGGCAATCATGACCGCTGCATATCCGGTGCGTTTGCCGCTCCGGGTCTGCAGCATGAACAGCCTGTCGTCCTGGATCGTGAACTCGAAGTCCTGGACGTCCTTGTAGTGCCGTTCCAGTTTGGTGGTAATGGAGCGCAGCTGTTTGTAAGCCTTCGGCATCAGCGCTTCGAGTTCGCGAATCGGCTGGGGCGTCCGGATGCCGGCAACGACGTCTTCACCCTGCGCGTTGACCAGAAATTCGCCAAAGAACTCGTGCGCGCCGGTCGCCGGATTCCGCGTGAACCCCACGCCAGTTGCGGACCGGTCGCCGGTGTTACCAAACACCATCATCTGGACGTTGACGGCCGTCCCGATATGATCGGGAATGTCGTAGATCCGTCGGTACTCTTTCGCACGCGGATTGTTCCACGATCGGAACACCGCGTCTCGCGCCATGGTCAGTTGCGTTTTGGGCTCCTGCGGGAAAGCCTTGCCAGTCCGCTCCTGAACGAGGGACTTGTATCGTCGCACCACCTCTTTCAGACCGTCCTCATCGAGATCCGTGTCGGTCGCGGCGCCGCGGGCTTTCTTGACGGCTTCGAACTCGTGTTCGAAAGCGTCCTTGGGAATCTCGAGGACGACGTTTCCGAACATCTGCAGAAAACGCCGGTAGCTATCGAACGCAAACCGGCCGTTTGCTGTACGCGCTTTCAACGCCTCCACCGTCCGGTCGTTCAGACCCAGGTTGAGGATGGTGTCCATCATCCCGGGCATGGAGAACTTTGCGCCCGACCTTACCGACACGAGCAATGGATTTGAAGAGTCACCAAGCTTTGCACCGGCACTCTTTTCCAGCTTCTTGAGGCTGCCGGCCATTTCGGCGTCAATTGACGGTGGCAGCTTGCCCTTTCGGTCGTAATACACGGTGCAAACCGGCGTTGAGATCGTAAAGCCAGGCGGCACGGGCAGGCCGGCATTGGTCATCTCGGCAAGCCCGGCGCCCTTGCCCCCCAGCAAGTCCCGCATCCGGCGGTCGCCGTCGGCCTTGCCATCTCCAAAGAAATACACGTATTTCTTGAGCTTGGCCGGTGCACCCGGGTTTTGTGAGGCAGCCTTCTTCGAACGCGTGACTTTCTTCGACATTGAATACGACTCCGTGGTTGTTAAGACTCGCTTTGCGGAACGATCTCCGAGATGTCCGCAAGCTTCAGAATCAGCCGTTCCAGGCGTTTCATCAGGCGCAGTCGCGCCGTTCTCAGCCGCACATCGTCAACCATCACGAACACTTCCGTGAAGAAGCGATCCACGGCTGGACCAAACTTGGCCGCTTCGGCAAGTGCGGCCCGATAGTTCTCACCCGAGCTCAAGACCTGTTCGATGCGCGGCTGACGCTGATCGATTTCGGCCAGCAGCGCCTGCTCGGCCGGCTCGGAGAGCGACAACGGCGCGCGAGTTTCTTCGGCGGCCGCAAACTCCCCATCCGGGAGCTCTCGCGCGATATTGCGGACACGTTTGAACGCCACCGCGAGCTGCTGGAAGTCCGGGGATCCGGTAAATTCGGGCAGCGCCTCCAGTTCGAGGCGCGCGCTGAGCGGGCTCAAGTCCTTCACGCTGCCTTCGTGCACGACAGCACGAACGTTCCGAACATCAAATCCCCGCTGTTCCAGCAAATACCGGTATCGTTCCAACAGAAAGGCCCATAAGGCGGCGGAACTCTCAGCGCCAAGCCCAGGCTCAGAAAAGCCTTCAGCCGCTCTGCCGATCAATCGGCCAAGGGTCGGGCGACTGCGCAAGCCTGTAAAGGCAGGTAAATCCACCAGCACACGCAAAAGTCCATGAGCCTGACGTCTCAACCCAAACGGATCCCGTGAGCCCGTGGGCCGCTCGCCCGCGGAAAACATTCCGACGAGCGTATCGAGCTTATCGGCCAATGAGACCGCAGCCCACGTGACGGCTCCGGCGCCCAACTCCTGCCGTGTGGGTGGTGCCTCCACTTCAATTGACACCGGAAGATAGTGCGCGTAGACGGCCTTCCAGACCGCTTCTGATTGCCCCTCTTCGCGAGCGTAAATCCCGCCCATGGTGCCCTGCAGCTCTGGGAACTCGCGCACCATATCCGTCACGAGATCCGCCTTCGCCAGCAGCCCCGCGGTGCGGGCGTCCTCGGCCGCGCCGGCCGATTCCAGTCCCTCGGCAGCAACCCATGCTCCTAACGACGCCAGGCGATTGGCCTTCGACCGATAGGTCCCCAACTTCCGGTGAAAGAGGACCGTGTCAAGGCGTTCGACACGCGCTTCCAATTTGATCTTTCTATCCGTTTCCCAGAAGAAGCGCGCGTCTCGCAGTCGCGCTGCAACGACGCGCTCGGCGTTTCGTGCCACAACCTTCTCGTTGGCACTGTCCGTGTTGGTGACCGCCAGAAAGGCATTCTTCAAATGACCCGCATCGTCAACTACGGGGAAATAGTGCTGATGATGCACGAGCGTCGTCGTCAGTACTTCAGGGGGAAGTTTGAGAAACTCTTCCTGGACAATACCCGCAATGACGGAAGGATATTCGACGAGATCCGGAACCTCTTCCAGCAGCGCCGAACGGCTCACGAGATGCGAGGCAACGCGACTGTTCAGCTTTCGTGCCTTTGCCTCGAGCTCACGCGCAATGCGATCGTGGCGCTCCGCGCGGTCCAGCACGACAAAGTGCTCGAGCAACCGCGCCCGATAGTCGTCGAACGAACGCACCTTGATCGCTCGTCCAGCGCGACCGCTCGTGGTCAGAAACCGATGGCCATAGGTGATGGCGGCGGAGCGGACATCCTGCACCTGTGGTGACTGCGCGCTTTCGGTCCGCCGGATCTCGAAGGGCACAACGCGTCCACCATAAAGAAACAGAATCCACCGGATGGGCCGCCCAAAGAGCAACTCACCTCGCCCATCATCGAGCCACGCATCCCAGTGCATCGCTTTCGGAAAACTGAGCGCGCGCAGAACACCCGATAGCACATCGGGAAGCACATCGACTGACGGCTTGCCACGCTCCCGTTTACGAAACGCCAGGTACACCCCTTTGGCCGTGGACACCCGTTCGAGTGCTGCCGCTTCCACGCCGTGACGCCGCGCGAATCCAACGGCTGCAGCCGTGGGTTCTCCAGCAGCGTCGAACGCCGCCGCCACCGGCGGCCCATTCAGCACTTCTTCGAGATCGGTCTGCCGCTCGGCGACACGGGTATTGCACACGGTCAGACGGCGAGGCGTGCTGTAGGCTTCCATTGGCGCATCGATGTTGAGACGCGCCTCGGCCAGCCCGGCGGCAACCGCGTCGCCCAGTTGTCGCGTCAGGTCCGGCAGCCAGCTCGCTGGCAGCTCTTCGCACCCGATTTCAAGTAGTAGTTCTCTGTCCATAATTGCGTGGGGCTCTGCCCCACACCCCGGCTCGGTCGCTTGCGGGGACCCCTTCGCCCCGCGCCGCTTCCTCGGAGGCGCGCCCTGCGCGCCTAACTCGTTCCTGACCCGTCCTGCTCCGTTTTCTGCTCATCCGCGTAGGCTTGGGCGATTCGCACCGCCAGCTGTCGTACACGCAGGATGTACGCGGTCCGTTCCGTCACACCAATACTGGCACTGGCATCGAGCACGTTGAACAAGTGCGAACACTTGAGGCAGTGCTCCAGAGCCGGCCAGATCAGTCCCGAATCCAGCAGCTGTCCGGAGAAGCGATAGTACCGGTCAAAGAGATCGCGATGAAAGCTCGCAAACTCCTCTCGTGGAATGCCGAGTTGTCCAAACGCGTAGCGTGACTGCTCTTGCTCGTCACGCAGCCGGACCTCTCCGTAGGTGACACCTGGCGCCCACTCGAGGTCGTACACGTTGTCGACTTTCTGGAGGACCATGGCAATCCGCTCAAGTCCGTACGTCAGCTCGGCAGACACGGGCGACAGGTCCAGGCCGCCCACCTGCTGAAAGTACGTGAACTGAGTAATCTCCAGCCCGTCGAACAGCACTTGCCAGCCGATTCCCCACGCTCCAAGCGTTGGCGACTCCCAGTTGTCCTCTTCGAACCGGATATCGTGCTGCCTTGGATCGATTCCGCAGGCTTCGAGACTCTGAAGGTAGAACTGCTGCACCTCGTCGGGCGCCGGCTTGAGGATCACCTGAAACTGATGGTGTTTGAAGAGCCGATGCGGGTTCTGCCCAAAACGACCGTCCGCGGGACGACGGGACGGCTGGACGAATGCGACGTTCCAATGCTTCGGACCGAGCACCCTCAATAACGTTTCCGGGTGAGACGTACCGGCCCCCACCTCGATGTCGAGCGGTTGGTGGATCAAGCAACCGTGAGCGGCCCAGAAGGCTGACAGTTTGAGGATCAGGTCTTGGAAAGTCACAGGCGATGGCGCATGCTGTTCAGCACCTGGATCGATTTGGGTTCCTTGTCCAGATGCGCCGTGATGAGCGCACGATGGACCGACTCGAGCTCGCGCATCCCTGTCGTCGTTGCGAGCCGGCCGTCCAGATGCAGCGGGTTGATGGTGCGCGCACGTGAGAGAAAGGCCAGCGCATCGGCCGACAACCGAAGGCCACGCCCCCGAGGTGCGCACGCGGCGCAGGTGAACTCCCGCTCCCCGGGCGCCAGAAACGCGGCGGGCGTCCGGTCAGTGCCCAGCGCCCCTCCGCACTGATGACACTGGAGGTGCGTCGGATACAAACCTTGCAGCCTCAAGAGCCAGTACTCGAAGTAGCGCGCCAGCGGTTCAGCCGGAACACCAGCTGCCACCGCTTCTACCATCGCCGACCCGAGGCGATACAACCGTTCGTCCGGATCCGCGTCCTGCGCCCACTCGTCGAGCAGCTCCGCGAAGTATTGTGTGTACCCGAGAGCCTCAGGGTTGGCGGCTGACAACGGAGAACAGCTTGGTTCCGAATAGTTCACACTCACCAGTTCGCGACGTTCCTTT
The DNA here is from genome assembly GCA_036556585.1 of Vicinamibacterales bacterium. GTDB lineage: Bacteria > Acidobacteriota > Vicinamibacteria > Vicinamibacterales > JAMQPK01 > DATBJG01. Next base: position 5,396 of record DATBJG010000232.1, on the reverse strand, counting down.
TCAAAGTACGCGACACGGACCTGGGTGAGCGGCTCGAGGCCACCCATAAACTTGGATCGTGGTCGACGCGCACCTTTGGCCACCCCCCGCTTCTTGCCGCGATCGCGAGTCAGAAACACCACAATCCGGTCTGCTTCACCGAGCTTGTAGGTTCTGAGAATCAATGCATCCGCGCTGTAGAGGGGCATGCAAGGGCCACATTCTACCCCGTTGGCATCAGATAACGGAGGAACAGCGTCGCAAGACCCAGGAACGCAGCAAAGCCGCAGACGTCGGTAAACGTCGTGATGAAAACGGCCGACGCCAGCGCCGGATCGATCTTCAACGCCTTCAGACCCAGCGGGATGAGCGTGCCCGCGACGGTTGCGACCGTCATGTTGATAACCATGGCCGCCGCAAGGAGGATCCCGATGATCGGGCTGCCACGCATCAGCCAGGCCACACCGGCTGCCAGGACGCCGAGCGCGATTCCGTTGATGAGGCCGACTGCGGCTTCCTTCGTGAGAGCCTTGCGCGAGTTGACCCATGTCAGCTCCCCAAGCGCAATCCCTCGCACGATCACGGTCAGCGTCTGGGTCGCGGCATTGCCGCCCATGCCCGCCACGATCGGCATGAAGACCGCCAGGGCCGCCACCTGACTGATGCTGCCTTCGAAGAGTCCAACGACCGCAGAGGCCAGAAAGGCCGTGACCAGATTGACCCCAAGCCAAGGCAAGCGTTTGCGCAACGACTCGGCCGCGGGCGTAAAGACACGCTCGTCACCCGCCACGCCGGCGAGACGATACAGATCCTCGGTCGCTTCGTCCTTGATGACATCGATGATGTCATCAACGGTAATGATGCCCACGAGCTTGTTGCTCTCCTCCACGACGGGAATCGCCAGGAGGTTGTACGACGCGACCAGCCGGGCCACTTCTTCCTGATCCATGTCCACCCGGGCACTGGTGGGATCGGCGGTCATGATGCGCTTCAACGGCGTTTCGGGTGACACGAGAAGCAGCCGGCGCAACGACACCACACCCACCAGATGCCGACGCGCATCCACCACGTAGAGATAGAACACCATTTCGACGTCACGCGAGCCCTGCAGCGCGGTAATCGCCTCGCCAACGGTCATGTCCTCCGAGAGCGCGAAGACGTGCGGGTTCATGATCCGGCCCGCTGTTTTCTCCGCGTACTCGAGCAGATTCTCGACCTCACCCGATTCCTTCCGCCGCATCAGGTTGAGGACGGCCGCGGACAGCTCTTCGGGGAGATGGTCGATCAGTGCAGCCGCGTCATCGGATGGGATCTCCTGGATGACCTTGGCAATTTCCTCGGCCGATCGGCCCGAAAGGAGATCCGCGCCGACCTCGGGTCCGAGTTCGCTCAACGCCTCCATCGCGAGGCGACTGTTGCGCTCCAGAAGGACGTGAAAAACCGCGTGCCGTTCCTTCTCGGGCAGTTCGCTGAAGATCTGGGCCAGGTCGGCGGGATGCTGTTTCTGGAGAAGATTCAGGAGATTGGCGGTCGCACCAATCCTGAGGAGACGCTTCACCGAATCCACAACCAGATCGAGACGTCGCGTGGTCGCCATGGGAATTCCGAAGCCGAAATCACAAGCCTCTCCCGCGCCCAACGCAGGAGGCCGAAACAACCTATTCTAACAGTCGCACAAGTCGACGCGCCCCAGGCTTTAGGCTTTCGGCTCTGGGCCCAGGCCGAGATCGTCGAGCATCCGATCGTCCTCGCGCCACCCCGCTCGCACTTTGACCCTCAAGTCCAGGTAGACGCGGGCTTCGAAGAAGCGCTCGAGCCCCGCCCGGGCGGCTGTGCCAATCTCCTTGATCATTGTCCCCGCACGCCCAATCACGATCGGCTTTTGCGACTCGCGTTCGACGAGGATGGTGCAGTAGAGGCGCATCAGCCCTGACTCGTCCGGTTCTTCGAAGCGATCGACGACCACAGCGGTCGAGAACGGAATTTCGGCTCGGGTATGCACGAGCACTTGTTCTCGAACGATCTCCGCCACAATCACCCGCTCTGGCTGATCCGTCAGATAGTCCGGGGGATAGAGCGGCTCGCCATCCGGCAGCAGTTTGAGGAACACATCTTCGAGCCGATCGACGTTCTCGCCCGTCAGTGCCGACACCGGAACGATTTCCGCGAACACGTACTCGCGGCTGAGCGTGTCGATGAGGGGCAAGAGCCCGGCTTTGGCAACACGGTCCACCTTGTTCAGCACCAGAACCACAGGCTGTGAGATATTCCGAAGCCGCTCGAGGACGAACCGATCACCGCTTCCGATTGTTTCGCTCACATCAACCAAAGCCGCCACGACGTCGACCTCACCAATCGTCTCGAGGGCAGCGTCTACCATGCGGACGTTCATGCGATGCGTTGGCCGGTGAATCCCAGGCGTATCGAGGTACACGACCTGCGCGTCGGGATAGTTTCTCACCCCGAGAATGCGTGTCCGGGTGGTTTGTGGTTTGTCGGAAACGATGGCGAGCTTGGTGCCAATCAGCCTGTTCAGCAGCGTAGACTTGCCGGCGTTCGGACGACCGATGAGGGAAACGAAACCGGATTTCATGCCTGGCTCTGGGCTCTAGGCTCGGAGGCTTTGAGGCTTTGAGGCCAGACGCTACCGAGCATGCTCCGGTTCAATGCCGGCGTCCTCTGGCACGGGCTCGGTTCGCCGCATGCGAACCTTGGTGACGCGACGCCGTTCAGCTTCGACCACCTGCACGGTCAGACCGTCGACGTCAAACGTTTCGCCCACAGCCGGCACCCGACCAAGACGGGCAAGCAGGAATCCTCCCACGGTCTCGAACCCTTCGCGGTCGATTTTCACCTCGAGCTTGTCGGTCACTTCGTCGATATCGACCTTGCCGCTGAAGACGAAACTCCCATTCCCTTCATCGACAATAGGCTCCGTCTCCACGTCGTACTCGTCACGAATCTCACCGACGATCTCCTCCAGCAGATCTTCCAGCGTGACCAGCCCCGCGGTGCCCCCGTACTCGTCAACCACGATCGCATTCTGCAGTTGACCCCGCTGAAACTCACGAAGCAGTTCCGACACCTTCTTGGTCTCAGGCACAAAGTAGGCCGGGCGCATCAGAGACGGGATCGGGCGTTCGAGGGGCGGCATCTCGGTCAACTGGATCAGGTCTTTGACAAAGACAAACCCGGCAATGTTGTCCAGGTTCTCCCGGTAAACCGGAATCCGCGAGTACTCCTGTTCGCGGAACAACCCGCGCAACTCGTCGAGCGTTGCGTTCTCCTGAATTGCGACAATGTCCGGCCGCGGGGTCATCACTTCCCGCACCAGGGTGTCCCCGAAGTCGACAATTGACTGTAGAAGGCGCCGCTCGTCCTGCTGAATCAATCCCTCCTGCTGCCCTGTTTCCAGAAACGCCTCAGCCGCCTCTCCCGCATCTTCAGGTGTGTCAGGGGCAGCCGGGGATACCCCGCCCCGTTCGCGTCTGTTGCGGGCAAAGAGACCAACGAGCATGAATGTGATTGGATCGAGCAGTCGCGCGACGGGATCGAAAATTGGCAGGGCCAGCTCGAGCGCCCGCTCGGGGTCCCAGTGAACTATGAGCAGTGGCACGGCGTGTTCGCATCCGAGCACGAAGCCGAGCATGGCCAGAACCAGGAAGACAATTGAATGCGGCCCCTCGATGGGAATGAGGCTGGCAAACAACACCGCCGCCGTTGCATGGATGCCGCCCAGCAGGAGTCGGGTGGGAACGAACAACAAGAGGGGATCCTCGAGATACCGACCGAGCCGGCTGCTGCGGCCGCTGCGCTCGGCCAGGAGGCGCAACGACAGGCGCATAAGGGCGCTGAAGGCCGCCTGCACGGTGCCGACCGCGATCGCCAGAAGGCCAAGCAGGAAGAGAGTGAGGGGGATCATTTTGCGCGGGCGCGCTCGATGAGGCCGTGCCCAAGGCCTCCCCGCCGTCTCAACGACGCCTCGACCCTGGCCATCCGTCCCCCATCCCGCTCGTGATCGTATCCCAACAGATGCAGAAGGCCGTGAAGCGCCAGAATCCGGTATTCCGTGCCGACCGAATGGCCGGCCGCATGGGCTTGCCGGGCAGCAACGCCCGTAGCAATGACGACATCCCCGAGGAAGGGCCCGACCGCGCCGACCTCTCCCGCGGGGGCATCGGCAGTAAACGAAAGCACGTCGGTCACTCGATCGACACCCCGGTACCGCCGGTTCAGAGCGCGGACGCGACGATCACCGACAAGCGCCAGCGTCACCGAACCACGCGCGCTGCGAGGGGCAGCACGCATCAACCAACCCGCCAGTCCAGGAACCCGAAGCCGACGCCCGGCTGCATCGGCGACCGACACGGCGAGACGCCGTCGACTCCCCCTTCCGGCAGCCATGACGATCAGGAAAGCCGTCCGCTGTTTCCGTTGGAAAACGACTCGTAGGCCTTGACGATCTGCTGGACCAGGCGATGACGCACCACGTCGCGTTCGTCAAAATGCACGAACGCAATCCCTTCGATGGCCCCGACGATCTTCATGGCCTCGACGAGCCCCGACGCGCGACCTGGTGGTAAATCGATTTGCGTGATGTCCCCGGTCACGACCGCCTTCGATCCAAATCCCAGGCGGGTGAGAAACATCTTCATTTGTTCGGACGTGGTGTTCTGCGCCTCGTCGAGAATCACGAACGCGTCGTTCAGAGTCCGACCACGCATGAACGCAATCGGGGCCACTTCGATGGTTCCACGCTCGATCAGGCGCTCGACTCGCTCAACATCCATCATGTCGTACAACGCGTCGTACAACGGTCGCAGGTACGGGTTGACTTTCTCCTGCAGGTCGCCCGGGAGAAACCCGAGCTTTTCGCCAGCCTCGACCGCTGGCCGCGCGAGGATGATTCGATTGACCTTCTTCGAGAGAAGCGACGAGACGGCCTGCGCCATCGCAAGGTACGTCTTGCCCGTACCCGCAGGACCAATACCAAAAACGATGTCGTGCTGGTCGATCGCGTCAAGATATCGGCGTTGATTCAGACTCTTTGGCAGGATGCGTCGCTTGCCGGATTGCGGTTGCCCGCTCTTGGGGAAATACTCGCGAAGGTCGACGTTCTCGTCCTGCGCAGCGAGCTGGGATGCGGTCTTCACGTCGCCGTTTGAGATGGCGAAGCCCTCCTGAAACAGGGAACTGAGCTGACCAATAATCCGCTCGGCCTTGGCCTCGTCGGCTGGCTGTCCTTCCACTAGGAGCTCGTGCCCCTGCGTGCGGATGCGAACGTTCAGCAACGATTCCAGGTGTCGCAGGTTGTCATCGTAGGAGCCGAAGAGGGTCTTGACGGCAACCTCGGGAACCTGAATCCTCGTCATGCACTCAGCAGTACCGTCGCTATCCTTCTGAAAATAAATAGGTTA
>DATBJG010000231.1:0-3952 GCA_036556585.1 Vicinamibacterales bacterium | reverse complement strand
GGGCGTCGGCATCAACGACAAGCACATCGAGGTCATCGTCCGACAGATGATGCGGTGGGTGAAGGTCGAGGAGGTGGGCGACACCGAGTTCCTCATCGAGGAGCAGGTGGACAAGTTCCGCTTCCAGGAGGAGAACGAGCGCGTGCTGCAGGACGGCGGGATGCCGGCGAAGGGCCGGCCGCTGCTGCTCGGCATCACCAAGGCGTCGCTTTCGACCGACTCGTTCATCTCGGCGGCGTCGTTCCAGGCCGGGGCCCCCAACGTGCGGACTTTGCACGTTGGGGTGGAGGAGACGACGCGCGTGCTCACCGAGGCGTCGATTTCAGGCAAGGTGGATTACCTCCGCGGCCTGAAGGAGAACGTCACGATGGGCCGGCTGATTCCGGCCGGAACGGGCTTCGAGTGGTACAAGCACGTCACGATTCCGCCGGACGAGCCGCCGCCACCGCCGCCGCCGTCGCCCGAGGAGCTCGAGGCGCAGCGGGAGATGGACGATCTGACGGATGCGGACTATATGTTCCGGGACGACGGGGAGTAGTTCGAGAAACTTAGAACTTAGAACTTCGAACTAAGAACTTCGAACTTCGGAGGATGGCGGACGGGCGCGTTCACGAGAGTGGGCGCGCCCGTTTTCGTTTTTTTGAAACCGGACCGGACCGGACCGGACCGGACAGGGCAGGACAGGACACGACAGGACAGGACACGACAGCACAGGACAGGACACGACAGCACAGGACAGGACAGATGAACACACTCAGAGTCTGTTGACACCGCGCGAATGCCGCGAGAAGATTGCCAGAACCCCAGCCAACTGTAGCCAATTTTCTGCAGACAAATCCGCTGCAGGTATATGACCAGACATCACCAGATCCACGTCTGGCTCAATGATGAACTGCATGCGTCGCTCGTTCGACTCGCCCGTCAGAACGACGAGACGATCGCGACGACGCTCCGTCGAATCCTTCATGACTATTTTCACGGTCTCAGCCAGACCGAAGGGTCCGACGAGAAAGTCGTCTCGACCCGCATGAAGCGCTGAGAGCCGTTGAAAACACCAATTCGGTACTTGGTCGCTGGCGGTTGAGCGCGCGGCTGACGCATGCACGCACCGATAGGCCGGTCTCGTCGTTACATCACCGACATGACTTCATCGACATCTCGGAGGCGAAGTGCTGGCGACGCGGCCTAGCAGCCCGTGGTGAAAGTGCTTTGCTCTTGTACTACACTGCCGCGCATGGCGATGGGCAAACGCGAGCGCGACCGGCAGCCTCCGATGTGGATTCCGACGACCCGAGTTGCCGACAACCGCGGCTCATCCGTTCTACGCGCGGCTGAGCCGGGTGCTGCACGACCAGGGCTTTGACGACTTCGTCGAGACGGAGTGCGCGCGGTTTTACGCCGAGGAGATCGGCCGGCCCGGGTTGGCGCCGGGGATCTATTTCCGCCTGTTGCTCATTGGCTACTTCGAAGGGATTGATGCCGAGCGCGGGATCGCCTGGCGCGCCGCCGACTCGCTGACCTTGCGCGATTCCTCGGCCTGACGCTGCCGGACGCGCCGCCGGATCATTCGACGATTTCGCGCACGCGCCGGTTGATCGATCTCGAAACGCACCGCGCGGTGTTTACCTGGGTGCTGCAGTGCCTCGGCCAGGCGGGGTTGGTGAAGGGCAAGACGATCGGCATCGATGCCACGACCTTGGAAGCGAATGCGGCGTTGCGCAGCATCGTCCGCCGGGACACCGGTGAGGGCTATCAGGAGTTTCTGACGCAACTCGCCAAGGCCTCCGGAATCGAGACGCCGACGCGCGCCGATCTGGCGCGCCTGGACCGGAAGCGACGCAAGAAGGGCTCGAACGACGACTGGACCCACCCCCAGGATCCGGACGCGCGCATCACCCAGATGAAGGACGGGCGGACGCATTTGGCGCACAAAGCGGAGCATGCCGTCGATCTCGACACGGGGGCGATCGTGGGGGTTACGGTGCAAGGCGCCGATCTCGGCGATACGACCACGATCGAGCAGACGCTGCCTGACGCCATCGAGCAACTCGAAGCGGTCGCCGAGGCGACCGATGACGCCGTGCAGACCGGCGAGGAACTCGTCGCCGACAAGGGGTATCACAGCAAACAGAAGATGCTCGATCTGCGCCGCCTCCAGCTGCGCACGTACATCAGTGAACCCGATCGCCCCCCGCAAGCGTGGATCGATCAGCACGCCGAACGCGATGCGGTGTACGCGAATCGTCGCCGCATCCGCGGCGCGCGCGGCCAGGCGCTCCTGCGCCAACGCGGCGCCGTGCTCGAGCGCCCGCACGCGCACCTGTACGATCGCGGGGGGATGCGTCGCATCTGCGCGGCCACGCCAACATTCTCAAACGATTGCTCGTCCATGCGGCCGGCGCGAGTCTCGGACTCTGGATGCGGACGATCATCGGCGTGGGCACGCCCCGCGGGCTTCAAGGCCGGCTCGCCGCCGCCCTGGCGGCGCTACGTTCCTTGTGGCAACTCATCCGCGCCACCGTGACGACCCCTCGCGGCCCACTCCTGATCGCCAGACCTCGCATGCCTCAGTCGGTCGCGTTTGGGCTGACCTCCTGGCGAGTTTGAAAATGCGGCCTTGTACCACGGGCTGCTAGCGCCTTCTTCCTGGCCAGAGGGCTAGCGCCGCCGGCCGACTCGAGGATGGCGAAGCCGCCTTGGTGAATTCTTCGCACGAAACAGCGATTGGCCTCGACGTACGGACCCGTAGCAATTGTTTGTTGTACCGGAGTGGTACCGTCTGGTTGCCTCCTACGGCGATCTGATGCACGCTGAACCCTGGAGGATGGAGTGAACGGTGCAAGCTGTTCATCGGAACTGTGACGCGAGCGCTGATCATCGCTCTAGCGGCGGCGTCGATCTTATACTGGTGGGAACGGTCCTCCTTTCAGCAAGCTGCAAACAGGCGTGTTGAGGCCTTTGGAGGGTCCGTTCGACCTGTCCCTCTCAACGGATTTGTTTTTCCCGATTTCTACCTCGGCTCTGGACATCTCAGCCCTGCCCCATTGCCAACAGTGACCTTATTGTTGGTGACGTCAGACTCGTGCAGACCCTGTCAGATCGAACTCCCTCGATGGTTGGCCCTGCTCGAGTCGGTCCGTGATCTTCCTCGAGAGACGGTGCACGTCGTCGTGACCAGCAAAGACGGGAGTCGGATACCGGACGCGCTGAAACGAGCATCACCGTTTCCCACAACGGTGCAGGAGATTGATGACGTCGCTGCATTTGGCCAACGGACAGGCATCGGCTGGACACCAGCCCTCATCGTTTTGGATTCAAAACACCGGTTACGTCTGATCACGGAGTCGCTGACTCCGGCTATCAGGGACATTGCAGTACAACAGCTTCGTTCGTGGAACACGGGAAAGGAGAAATAGAAGATGATCCGAACAACCAGGGCGTTCAAGTTACCGATTCGCTGGGCTCTGCTTCTCAGCCTGATCCTGACGCTGGGTAGCTCGCTTCAGGTCTTAGGGGCCGACTTTGAGCAGGGGTGTTGCGGCAATTCGTCATGCTCAACGCTGAATGACGATCCGCTCATTCCTTGCGTGCCTGGCTCCGGAGGAGACGCATTGTGTGCCGAAGACCCTGATGGGGACCAGTTTCCAAAGTGCTGTGACGTTGGAGGATGTCCGGCCTAGCAGCATGGCTCGCGTTCCATGAGCTGGGCGCCGTGAGGCGTCCAGCTCTGTTCCTGAACGGTGCTTGATGATCGGCAGACATCAACTGATGCACCTCGGCGGTGTGCTGTGCCTGGTTACCATTCTCTGGGCTTCTGTCTCAACGGATTTCAGACGCCGTGAACAGCATAGGATGACCGTGGCGTTCCAGCAGCATTGGCCGTGGAGGGCAGAGGTCGTCGATTTATTCGCGCCGGATCTCTATTCTGATAGCATTCCCGCTGAGTTGAAGC
>DATBJG010000230.1:0-8621 GCA_036556585.1 Vicinamibacterales bacterium | reverse complement strand
ATCGTATTCGGGCTCGGCCTTTCGCGGCGCCAGCTTGAGCACCGTGGTGCCTGCCGGCGCATCCTCCACCTTCTTCTCGTATGTCACGGTAAAGTCGCGTGTCAGGCTCCCTTTTCCTGCCAGAAACAACGCCGGCGTGGTCGCATGGTCGTCGCCCGGAACGTCGGTGACCAGCACCTGCCGGTCCTCCGGCACATAAGAGTAGAGCTTGCGCCCGTCCGATACAAAGAGTTTTCGCTCGGGTTCCCGGTATTCCCAGCGCATCTTTCCCGGCTTCTTGACTAGGAGCCGACCCCGTTCCGTGGCCGTCTGTCGGAGGACGCCACCTCGATAGGTGTGCACGAAATCGGCCGAGAAATCCCGGACTTTGTCATACTTCTGCTGCAAATCTCTGGCAAGCGCGTCGGCGGACGGTACCTGAGCTCCCCGGGCGGATGGAGACAGTGGAGCGGCCAGCGCTGCTACCAGAAGAGCTAACCGGAGCTTCCTCATCTCGATTCAACGATAGCACGGCTCCGAACGACGGGCTGGAGGCGCTCATTTTCTCCCGGCCTCCCGGACGTTGCGACGGGCCCGCTCCTGCAGGCCCTTCCGCTTTTTTGTCGAGAAGAGCTCCCGAACTTCTTTCAACGAACGCGTGTTGAGTACATTCCCGGGCTCGACCCAACCACGCCGAGCGGTTCCGATACCGAGGGTCATATGGCCGTCGAGCCAGGCGGCTCGATGGCAATCGCTGTCGATCGACACGGTGACCCCAGCTTGAACGGCGCGCCGCGCGACGATGCCGTCCATGTCGAGATGTGCAGGAGCGCCATCGATCTCCAGGGCCGTGCCGGTCTCGACCGCAGCGGCGAACAGGCGAGGGAAGTCGAGATCGTACCCACTGCGATAGCCCACCAGCCGGTTGGTGGGGTGAGTGATGATGTTCACGAAGGGATTTTGAATCGCGCTCAGATAGCGTTCGGTGAGCTGAGGGCCGGTGTGCCAGGCTTGCTCGTGCAGTGACGCGAGCACGATATCCAGCTCGGCCAAGACCGAATCCGGAAAGTCGAGATCGCCGTCGGGCATGATGTCGACTTCCGCACCGTGAAGGATCGCGATTTCAGGAAACCGCGGGCGGATCTGATCGATTTCCTGTCGTTGACGACGCAGCCGATCAGGTGTAAGGCCGCCGGCCGCCACCGAATGCTGTGAATGATCGGTAATCGCAATGTATTCGTAGCCAAGCGCCACAGCCTGCTTGACCATTCCCTCGATGTCATCGCGGCCGTCGCTCCACGTGGAGTGCATATGGAGATCGCCGCGGATGTCGCGCCGTTCGACGAGTCGTGGCAACGTTCCCGCCTCAGCCGCCTCGACCTCTCCATGGCCCTCGCGAAGTTCAGGAGCGATGAAGGGCAGATCGAGCAGCTGGTAGACATCACCCTCGGTTGGTGTCTCGAGGGTTTTGCCAGAAGTTCGTGCGCGAATACCTGTCGGCCCAAGCTCGAGCTTGCGGGCTTCAGCCCGATGGATGAGTTTGGTCGTATGCGCACGCGAGCCTGTGTAGTGGAGCAGAGCTGCCCCGGCATGGTCCGGCAGCGCCGTGTGCACAGTGATCTGCTGACGGTCGAACTGGACCGTGCAGCTCGAAGTCGCCTGATGCACGAGTTTGACGCCCGGAAGGTCGCTCAGCTTTCCGAAGACCGCGGCTGCCTCAGACGTCACTGTCAGAAGGGAAATATCCCCCACGGTGGCGTCGAAGCGGCGGAGGCTGCCGACGGGTACGAGGTCCGTCAGCTGTTGGCCGGCCAGGCTGATGAAGGATTGGGCACAGGCCCAGGCGCGCCCCAGCGGAATCCGTGGGCCGCTCACTGGGGGGTCTGACCCCGAGGCTCTCGAGGCATTCGACGCCCGGCGTGTCCCACAGGACCTCTTGGTGTCATTTCAGCGAGCCGGGTGCCGGTGGAGCCGATCGCAGCGCTTCCTTGGTTTCGATTGGAAAATTGGCCGTGAGCCACTCGACGATCCCACCCTTGAGCGCCGACGCGCGGTAGCCCTGCCGGATAAGCTCTGCGGCAACCCTCGAGCTGACCAGCTCGTCGGGATCTGAATCGTACGCCACGATATCGCGATCTTTCGGAATACCAGACGTATCGAGCTGACCTTGCGGAAGCAGGCGCAGCGCTCCGGGGAGCTTCACGGTACTGTGTTCGTAAGGGTATTTGAGCCGGACGTCGAGCAAGAGGGGGCCGCCAGACATCTCGAGCCGTTGTTTCAGTTCTTCTTTGCTGATTCGTGGGACAGGCACGGCCCTATTCTCCTTGTCGGTCGGACGTCCGTCAAGAAATGCCCGCCGAAGGAGCTGCGACCCCGCCTGGATTGATGGTCACACGAGTGCACACATCTGCAGCGTACCGTCGCCTATCGCCCTGCTCACGCGCAGCCGATGATCAACGGTCAGATGGCTGGTGAAATTATTGTTGGCGGTCGGCGCTACTGGATTGTGTCCGAACCCGTCCTGAGCGGCTGGCGCGCGTCAGTACTTGAGGTCGTTGGGGTGGAGACCAAGACTACCCGCGACCTTGGCATTCAGGCGACTGGCGACACGCGCACAGCCGCCGACGATGCCGCACTTGGCAAACTGCAGCGACGCCTGCGAACGCCGTAACAACTATGCCGGTTCGAAGCGGATCGAACGCGTGCGTCCCCAGCGGGACGTAACAGGAGCCGGTTCGTCTCCGGCGTTCACCGCAGCGGTCGATTCTTCCAGAAGTCTCTGCTGCTGGAACGCGGCTGCCAGAAGTGGAACAAGCTTGAAGCGCTCCGGACTGCCTTCCAGGCGCAGGGTCGAACCGCGCCTGAGCTCGGGGGGATCTGGTTTGGCGAGGAGTCGGGTGAATGCGTTGATGCGGGTGAGATCTGGGGTCATGCAGCAGTGTGAAGCAATCCTGCTGCCTGTGTCGGATACCGCTTCTAATTCAATAACTTAAAGGTTGTACCCCTCCTGAATTGGTGTGGAAGGTCATCATTTGGTGGAACGAAAAGTGCGTCTATTTGTGTACTTCTCGCGAATTCCTAGGGTGCCGTTGGCTCCTCCTCGCACGCCAGTGGCCCTCCGGCCTCGAATGTTCCACCTTTCGGCATCCATCCACAGGTAGTCCGACTCGGCTCGCCGGTCGAGTTGGCCGCACTCGTAATGCTCCAACGACACTCGGTGCCTTCGCAGCGTACGTGAATCTTCGCGTTCGTATCCTTTCGAGCCGCTTGAATCCTCGGTGAGACACGACGCGGCCGGGGCTGGGGAACTCCTCGGTCCTGGAAACCGCCCGGAGGAGGCTGCGTGTTTCGAGGGGGAACGAGGATCACGATGGTGTTCGATGCCGGCCTGGGAGGCGGCTGCGTGGCGGCAAACGGTGTGAGCGGTGCGCCTGAGGCTGGCACAGGGACAGGTGGATACCATCCCACCCAAAGAGGCAACGCGCCACCAAGCTGGCGCAAGAGCGCCGCGTGGCTGGGCACGTACGGATCGAGCTTGCGGAGCTCGAGCAGGGGAGTCAGCCCGACCAGAACGGATCCGTAACTTCTCAGCCACGCGGCGTCACTTGGCTTGTACGGATCCAAGTCGTAGGGATGTTGTGCGAAGGCTGACGAGACGCACAGCAAGGTCACGAGGAGCGCGCATGAGATGTGACGCATGGTCATCCGTGCGCAGAATTCAGACCAGGGGCTGGTGGACGGCGCGGGGATCGAACCCGCGACCTCCGCATTGCGAACGCGGCGCTCTCCCAGCTGAGCTAGCCGCCCACAACCTGTTCAACCGCACGATCTTACCACGCGGGGTACGGCTCAGCAATCAGAGCTGCGGGATATACTCGCCCCTTATGCCTGCGAAACGGATCGGTGTGCTCACCGGCGGCGGCGATGCGCCAGGACTGAACGCAGTCATTCGTGCCGTGGTCAAGTCGGCCACCAATGCTGGCCTCGAGGTCCTCGGCCTGCAGGACAGCTTCGATGGTTTGATTGAGCCGAATCGCTTTCGCATCCTCACCCCGCGGGATGTCACTGGCATTCTCCGTCTGGGTGGGACCATCCTTGGCACTGTCAACAGCGGGAGTCCGTTTGCTTATCAGGTCCACACGTCCGACGGGGCCCACGACTATTTAGCCCGCTGCATCGAGATGTATCACAAGCTCGGGCTGAGCGCGCTCATCGTCATTGGCGGTGACGGGACGCTGAACATTGGCTATGAGTTCTTCAAGCGAGGTGTGCCGATTGTCGGCGTGCCCAAGACCATCGACAACGATATCGTCGAAACCCTCAACTGTTTCGGATTCGATACCGCCGTCAATTTCGCGACCGAGGCCATCGATCGACTACACACGACCGCAGAGGCCCATCATCGCGTTATGGTGACGGAGGTCATGGGTCGGTATGCGGGCTGGATTGCGCTCTACGCCGGGGTGGCCGGTGGGGCAGATGTGATTCTGATTCCGGAGATTCCGTTCAAGCTTCAGCGCGTTGCAGACCGCATCATCGAACGGGAGCGCTGGGGCGCACGATTCAGCATCGTCGTTGTGGCTGAAGGCGCGAAACCGCTGGGTGGCAAGACATCGGTTCTCCGGGAAGCGGGGGAAGGTCGGGCTGAGCGGCTGGGAGGGATGGGCGGCCTGGTCGCCGAAATGCTTCACGAGCTGACGAACAAGGAGACCCGTCACGTCGTCCTGGGACATCTGCAGCGAGGAGGAACGCCGACCAGCTTCGACCGCGTACTGGCCACGCGTTTCGGGGGCCGCGCGGTCGAATGTGTGCGGGACGGAGAGTTCGGCAAGATGGTGGCTTTCCAACCACCGGAGATCGTCACCGTACCACTCGAGAAAGTGGTGGGGCGCCAGAAGCAGGTCCCAATCGATTTCGACCTGATCCGCACAGCAAAAGCGATCGGCGTATCGTTCGGGGAGTGACGAGCTATTTTCCTAACAAGTCCGCATCCTTCTTCTTCTGCAGCTCGTCGACAAGATGAATGTGCTTGTCGGTCAACTTCTGTACTTCATCCAGCCCCTTGCGTTCGTCGTCTTCGGAAATCTTGTGATCTTTCAGCAGCTTCTTGAGCCGCTCATTGGCGTCGCGGCGCACGAGCCGGACGGCGTTGCGGCCGTCTTCGGTGAGCTTGTGCACATGCCGCGACAATTCCTTGCGACGCTCGTCGGTGAGCGCCGGGATTGGGATGCGAATGACCTTGCCGTCGCTCGCCGGGTTCAGGCCCAGATCGGAGGCGCGAATGGATTTTTCGATGGCCCCGAGCAGGGATGGATCGAACGGCTGAGCCACAATCAGGCTGGGTTCCGGAACCGAGAGGCTGGCCACCTGATTTACCGGCATCCGGCTGCCATAGGCTTCGACGTGCACCGAATCAAGCAGGTTAACGGACGCCCGACCGGTCCGCACGCCGACCAGCTCCTTGCGCACGTGTTCGAGCGCTCCGTCCATCCGCTTGTTCGTTTCGGCGAAGAGACCCTTGAGATCGTTGACGTCCATCGTGATTCATCTCCGAGAATTGTCCTGGTCTGAACTCCTCGTGGAATCGCATTGTGATCCGCGAAATCACGACAATCCGCGTTCACGAGACAGTGGAGCCGACTTCCTCGCCCATGATTGCGCGCTTCAGGTTCCCCGGCGTGCGGAGGTTGAATACGACAATTGGTAACCGATTGTCCATGCAGAGGCTGATTGCCGTGGCGTCCATGACCTTGAGGCCCTGCTCGAGGACGCGCAGGTACGAAATGCGATCGTACTTGGTGGCCTCAGGATTCGTCACCGGATCGGCCGAATAGATGCCGTCCACCTTGGTAGCCTTGAGGATGACGTCAGCCTTCATTTCCATGGCGCGCAGGGCAGCTGCCGTATCGGTCGTGAAATACGGATTGCCGGTGCCAGCGGCAAATACGACCACACGACCTTTTTCAAGGTGTCGGATTGCCCGTCGTCTGATGAAGGGCTCGGCCACGGCGCGCATTTCAATGGCCGTGACGACGCGCGTCAGAATGCCCTGTTGTTCGAGCGCATCCTGGAGCGCGAGCGCATTGATGACCGTTGCCAGCATTCCCATGTAGTCGCCGGTCGCGCGGTCCATCCCACGGGCACTTGCCGCCACACCCCGAAAGATGTTGCCGCCGCCGATGACCACCGCCGTCTGCACCCCAAGGGCCTGAATTTCCCCGACATCCTGAGCGATTTGTGTGGCGACGGCCGGATCAATACCGTAGGACTGCCCGCCCATGAGCGCTTCGCCGGATAATTTGAGCAGGACTCGACGATAGACCGGGTCGGGCATCTGGCGGGAATTATACGGGGAAGAATACAGAATACAGAAGACAGAATACAGAAGACGGAAGGCAGAAGACAGAAGGCGTGCGTATCTCTCTGTCGTCTGCCTGCTGTCTTTAGCTTTCGCCGATTTTGAACCGGGCGAAACGTGACACGGTGATGTTCTCGCCCATTTTGGCTGTAGCTTCTGCGATGAGTTGCGCCACCGTTGTCGACGGCTCGCGGATGTAGGGTTGGTCGGTCAGCACGACCTGCGCGTAGAACGCTCCAAGCTTGCCGTCGACGATCTTTTCTACAACACCGGCCGGCTTGCCCGATTGCGCAAACTGGGCCCGATAAATTTCGCGCTCCTTCTCGAGCACGTCGGCCGGTACGTCTTCGCGTTTGACATAGCGGGGATCGGCGGCCGCGATGTGCATCGCGACGTCCTTGACCAGCGCCTGAAATGCATCCGTCCGAGCCACGAAGTCTGACTCGCAGTTGACCTCCACGAGGACGCCCACCTTGCCGCCCATGTGGATGTAACTGCCGACGACACCCTGGCTGGTTGCCCGGCCAGCCTTCTTAGCCGCCTGGGCGACGCCGCGCTTCCGAAGGACGGTCGCAGCTTCTTCCAGGTCGCCATTGGCTTCGATGAGCGCCGCCTTGCACTCCATCATGCCGGCGCCGGTTTTGTCGCGCAGGGTTTTGACGAGTTCTGCCGAAATCGTTGTGGCCATAATCAAGGAGGATAGGGAAGATGGGGCGGATGAGGAGGACGGGGGAGGGAGAGTGCGGCCTTATCCTCCCAGTCCGCCTTGCCTGCCGTTCGTTACCCTGCTGTGGAAGTGGCGTGCTCGGCCCGGGGCCGTCGTGCGGGACGTGCTGCCCTCCGCGCGCCGTCTTCGCCCGCCTCGTCGGCCTGAGCCTGGGCGGCCTCGGCCTGCGCAGACTCGCGTGCTCCGCGGCCCGACAACACGGCGTCGGCAATTCGCGACGCAAACAGCCGAATGGCTCTCAACGCGTCGTCATTCCCCGGCACGACGAAATCGACTTCGTCCGGATCGCAGTTGGTATCGACGATCCCGATGATGGGAATCTTCAGCTTGCGTGCCTCGTCGACGGCAATCTTTTCCTTTTTCGTGTCGACGATGAATACGGCGTCGGGCAACTGGTTCATCTGCCGGATGCCGTCGAGATTCTTTTGCAGCTTCTTCTTCTCTTTTTCGAGTCGGGCAATTTCCTTCTTCGACAGCGTGTCGTACCGGCCGTCGGTGACCATGGACTCGAGGTCGCGAAGCCGCGCCAGGCTGCGCTGGATGGTCGTGAAGTTCGTGAGCAAGCCGCCGAGCCAGCGCTGGTTGACGTGGAACATGCCGCAGCGCTGCGCCTCTTCGGAAATCACATCCTGCGCCTGCCGCTTCGTGCCCACGAAGAGGAGCGTGCGGCCGTCGGATGCGAGGGTGGTGACAAATTTTTCTGCGTCGCTGAACAGCTTGACCGTCTTACCGAGGTCGATGATGTAGATGCCGTTCCGCTCTCCGAAGATGTATTCCTTCATCTTCGGGTTCCACCGCTTGGTCTGGTGGCCGAAGTGCACGCCGGCCTCCAGCAGATCTTTCATTGCAATCGCGCTCAAACGTCCTCCATGACAGGTTACCGCTTGCTGAACTGGAAGCGCTTGCGCGCTCCCGCCATGCCGTACTTCTTGCGTTCCTTTATGCGGGCATCGCGCGTCAGGAACGCCCCTTTCTTGAGCCGCTTCCGCAGCTCCGCGTTGTATTCAACCAGGGCCCGCGCAATACCCAGTCGTACGGCGCCAGCCTGACCCGAAACACCGCCCCCGGCGACGGTGGCCAGGATGTCGAACTTGTCGGCGGTCTCGGTCAGCAACAGCGGCTGCTTGATCTGCGTCCGAAGAGCCTCGGTGGGGAAGAACTCGTGGAACTCCCGATGGTTGATGTTGATCGCTCCCTTGCCGGGACGCAGGTACACTCGGGCCGTTGACGTCTTTCGACGGCCCGTGCCGTAGTACTCAATCACTGCCACTTCAGACGACCTCGCGCTTGGCTGGTTTTTGTGCGGAATGGGGGTGGTCGGGGCCTGGATACACCTTGAGCTTCCGATACATCGCGTTGCCGAGTTTGGTTTTCGGCAGCATCCCTCGCACGGCCTCCTCGACTAACCGAATCGGGCGCCGACGGCGGACAACCTTGGCGCGCTCTTCGCGCAGCCCACCTTCGTAGCCGCTGTGCTGGCGATAGATTTTCTGATCCTCTTTACGGCCGGTCAGCTTCACGCGGTCCGCATTGACGATCACCACGTGATCCCCGGTA
>DATBJG010000229.1:0-5034 GCA_036556585.1 Vicinamibacterales bacterium | reverse complement strand
AGCGGCGGGTGCTGATGCTGCTGAACCCCGGCCTGCAGGGAACACCGCAAATCACCCAAAGTCTCTATGCCGGCCTGCAACTGATTCTTCCCGGCGAAGTGGCCCCGACTCATCGTCACGTGGCGGCGGCCCTGCGATTCGTGATCGAGGGACAGGGCGCGTACACCGCGGTGGAAGGTGAACGCACGACGATGCATCCTGGGGATTTCATCCTGACGCCGTCATGGACCTATCACGATCATGGCAATCCCGGCACGACGCCGGTGGTCTGGCTCGATGGCCTCGACATCCCCATCGTCAACATGTTCGACACGAGTTTTGCCGAGCATTATCCTGCCGAGTCGCAGCCGGTCACCAGGCGCGAAGGAGATGCGCTCGTTCGCTACGGAAGCAACCTGCTGCCACTCGAGTACAAGAACTCAGGTCAGGCGGCTCCGATGTTTACGTACCCGTACACGCGAAGCCGAGAGGCTCTCGAACGATTGCATAGACAGACCGCCCCCGATCCCTGTCATGGGGTCAAGATGCAGTACGTGAATCCTGCGACGGGTGGATATCCTCTGCCGACAATTGGGGCTTTCCTCCAGCTGTTGCCTGCCGGGTTTCAGGGACGATCGTATCGGGCCACCGATGCCACGGTTTATTGTGTCGTGGAAGGGCGCGGACGTAGCCAGATCGGAACGACATCGTTTGTGTGGGGCGCGCGCGATGTGTTCGTCGTGCCCTCCTGGCACGCCGTGTCCCACGAGGCCCAGAACGACGCCGTGCTATTCAGTTTTTCGGATCGTCCTGCACAGAAAGCGTTGGGCCTGTGGCGCGAGGAGGTTCTGACGAACTGACCCGATCGGCGGGTCTAAAGACCCGCCTCTACAGGTGACGTAGCGTAACCCCACCCACGACGAGCGGCTGTAAGCCGGACCTGAAGGTCCGGCCTGCGTACTGTGCGTAGGGCTACGTACTGTACGTAGGGCGGGGCTTCAGCCCCGCCGTCATGGCAGCGAAAAAACATACAGCGCGTTGTAACGACGCGTCGGTTTGAGCCCAGCCTGGTTGATGAGATTCCCCGTAATGAGCCCCTCGCCGGTGAATACGGCGACGTACTGCTTGCCGTTGACCGCATACGTAATCGTGCTGTTGGTGATGGTGCCCCCGAGCGTCGATTCCCACAGAACCTTCCCACTCTCGGCATCGAACGCTCGGAACTTCTGATCCAAATCCCCCCAGAAAATGACGTCGCCTGCCGTCGCCAGCATGGCACCATTTCCTGGCGCGCGTCCTTTGTAGATATGACGAACCTCGCCCGTTGCGACATTGATGGTCGCGATTCCTGCAAACTCGTTCGGGTTCGCCCCGGGCCGCCGAGCACCAACGCGCAATTCCGGTTTTGCTGCCTGTCCCTCCGTTTCCGGTACCGCCGCGGTCATGTCCAGGCAGTTGTCCACGTACGGGACGAACAGCACGTTCAACCTCGGGTGATAGGCCATCGGCCAGTAGCTCTTCGTGTTCCAGAAACAGATGGTTCGCCGCTTGCCCGGTTCGTCGACGAGCACGTTCTCGTTGATGAACGTTTTCCCCGTTTTCACATCGATATCCGAGACCAGAAAATTGGGAGTGTCGTAGGGAAACGGTGTGGCCCAAAGGAACTGGCCTGTTGACCGATCGAGCGCCCACACCCCGCCTCCTTCACCGACGGTCATGGCGACATCACGCGGTTCGGTCCGGGGAATCTGCGGGTTGATCCACTTTACGAACTTCGGGTCGGGATTGACCACGGTTCGCACCAGCACGCGCTCGTTCGTGTAGTCGAGATCCCAGTCGTCGCCGGGCAGATGCTGGTAGTACCACGCCAACTTGCCGGTGTCAGGGTTCAGCGCAATCGTCGAGTTGCTGTAGAGATCCGCTGGAGCCGACAAGGGAACGGCTTTTGGATTCCCGCCGTGACGGGCGGCTCTGGTATTGGGCATCGGATTGGCGACGCCCCAGACCAGCAATTTGCGCGCCGGATCGTATCCGCCGGCCAAGCCCCAGGGTGACGCCAAACGTTCGTTCGGCGGCGCGCCTCCCCACGTCTCGTCCCCCGGCTCACCTGCCGCGGGCACGGTGTAGAACCGCCACAACTCCTTGCCGGTGCGGGCATCATGAGCCGAGATGTGACAGTTGTCCCGTTCCCGCCCGCAGGCCCTGCCCGAAATGACCTTCCCGTCAGCCACAATCACTCCGGAAATCAGCGCACCGTTCGACTTGGTTTCCCAGCGCACCTTTCCGGTTCGTGCATCGAGTCCCACAACGAACCCGTCGGGAGAAGTGAACAGGACGAGATCCTCAAAGATCGCAAGCGCCTTCGTTCGGCTCTGTCCCGTGCCTTCGGGCCGCTGATGCTCCCAAATCACCTGGCCGGTTGCGGCATCGAGCGCCAGCACGCTGGCACCCGGCGCAATCATGTACATCACGCCGCGATACACGATGGGAATGCTTTCCTGCGCCCCCATCCCAAGCTCTTTCTTGAACACCTCACGCAACTGACCGACATTCTCGCGAGAGATTTGTTTGAGCGGGCTGAAGCGCTGCGCATCGTACGTGCGGCTGTACATCAACCAGTCATCAGGACTGGGACTGATCAACATCTCCTCGGTGACAGGAACGAACGCTGCTGAATTCGTCGAGGCGTCAGTAGAAGGTGGCTTGATCTGCGCGTGAGACCATGACGCCAGCAGAACTGGCGCGGCGCAGACAGCAGCCCACAAAACTCGCATCGTAACTCCGTAAATTGGTACCAATCACAACTCCACACCCACAAATCGTCAAACGAATCACCAATCACCAGATCGCCAATCTCTTCGTCTATCGTGGCCAGCAGGGTGTCGGATCCCACCCTTTCGCGTCGGCGAGTTTCTTGAACGTGTAGGTTCTAAGGAAGGGTCCAGTCAGGTACGTCGGATCTTCGACGCTTGCCGTGACCGACAAATAGGTATCACCTTGCTGCCCGTCGATGACCGTCATGTATTCGGTGAGGACGGCATTGCTACTGTGCGGGACGCCATTCTTCCGAATGTACCCCGGCCGCAAGTTCGTGGTGACGACGCGTAACGTGCCCCCACGGGCGGATCCACGACCGGGATTCCGGCCGCCAGGCACGAATCCAAGGCCGCCAAGATCGAGCAGGGCGCGACCGGCAACGAGCCACTGCGCGTTCGAGTACCCCTGCCAGGAGGGCTCGCCTTGCTGATCGCGCGGTGTCGGAATCCCGAAGCGCAGCAGCCTGGTCTGCGTTCCCGCATCCGTCTCCAGCCGAAGCGTCATGTCGTTTTCCCAGGTGATGTGCAGGCGTCCTGGCCGCTGCATGACGCCAACCGCTCCGTACGCCTTGCACTGAGCGCCCTCGCTTTCGTCTTTCGCCGGATCCCATGCGTTGGCGATCTTCCGCGCCTCGGGATTGAGCGGCAGGTACGCAATATCGCCTTTCTGTGGGGTCACGCGGAACCGCCACTCGTCGACGATAATCGACACCCAGTAACCCGTGAGATCAATTGGCGCAGCCGCCCGCGGATTGGTAGGAGCGGCCTGACCACGTCCCCGCTGAGCATGAATTCCTGCGGATGCGATGAAGGACGCCGCGACCAAAAGTATGGTCAGCCGCGCGAGATGCGACTGGACTGAGACTCCACCAAACATCTTTTGTTTCATGAGCCGGAAGATCAGAAAGTTCAGAACGATGTCAAACCACGAAGTCACAACGATCAAAACCACTAAGACACGAAGATCACTTAGTTTGTTGAAACCACGAAGACACGAAGAACACGAAGGTTGTCTTTTTTGTCAGTGCATTCTTCGTGTCCTGAGTGTTCTTCATGGTTGTATCTTCAACCTTCGTGTTCTTGGTGTTCTTGGTGGTTCTACTTCTTTGTTCGAGTTGGCGTCGCGCTCAGTCCCTTGTAAATCGCGTCAACGAACATGTCCGGCGTCCACGCGGGGTTGGTCCCAAACCGCGCGTCCCAGTCCTCGGTGGGCCTGGCGGCCTTGATCTGCGCGAGCGTCATGCCCTTCTTCATCAAATCCTGAACCCGATCACGGATAATCGTCACCATGTCGCGGTAATACGCCACGTCGGCGCTATCCCCGATGCGTCCATGCCCCGGGATCACCATCGTCCCGCCCTCGGTTCGGAATTCCGCAATGCTCATATCCAGAATGCGGTTCAGACCGTCGAGGATTCCCTGGATGCTGCCGCCTCGCTCGACATCAATGACGGGAAAGGTGGTCATCGAGAAGAGATCGCCGGCGCTGATGACGTCGGACCCGCGGAAGTACACGAAGCTGTCACCATCAGTATGCGCCGACGGCTGATGAACGATGAGCACTCCCTCTCCGTTGAAGAAGTGGCTGAGCTTCATCTGCTTTCCGAAATACGTTTCCGTTGGAAGCCCTTTGGTGAGGACCGTTCCCTGGCTGCTTCCCTCGCCCATCCGGGCGAGCACGTTCTCGTGCGCGATGACCGACGCATCCTCGGTAATGTCGGGTCTGTCGCCAATGACGTTCCCGCCGGAGAACGTGCGTCCGGCAACAACCAGTTTCGCGTTTCCTCCTGTGTGATCCGGGTGGAGATGCGTGTTGATGATGTAGCGAATGGGCTTGGCGGGTGCGGGTGAAGCCGTCACGGCATGAAACGACGGAATGCTCGTGCCGAGACATGTCACTCCCGTACAGGGCTTGGCCGCCGACGGAGTCGCCGTCACCGCGGTGGCAAGGCCCTGAATGGCCGCCACCACCTTGTCGCTCATCTCCGCCGTCCCACTGTCTACGACCAGCACACCGTCCCGGCCAACCGAGACCGCGATGTTGCCACCGGCCCCGGCCAGCATGTAGACGTTGCCACGCACAGGAACGACTTCAATGTCAGCGGCACCGGACGATGGTTGATTGGGCTTCTGCTGGGCGAAGCCGGGGCCGGACAGCGCGACCAGTCCGACAACGACAACGGAGGCCGAAAGGCGGCGCTCGCTTTGCTTGTGCACGATTGTCACTCCTGGTGCAGGC
>DATBJG010000228.1:0-12443 GCA_036556585.1 Vicinamibacterales bacterium | reverse complement strand
TGCGCGGCCCCGCTTCGGCGGTGTGGGGCGCCAACGCATTGACCGGCGTGGTGAACATCATCACAAAGTCACCCCGCGAGAGGCCTGGCGTAACCAACGTCACGCTCAACGCGGGCTGGTTTAGTCGGGATGCGGGCTCGACCGTGGGGCGCGGTGCCGGCGCGACGTTTGGTGCCTCTGTCAGCACGTCGCAGGTGGCAAGCGATCGCTGGTCGTATCGGCTCAGCGCCGGCTACTTCAACTCCGATGCGTTTGCGCGCCCCGTGGGGCAGATTCCAATCATCCCCGATCCGCGCGATCCGACCGGCCGGACGACAGTCGGCGGCGCATTCTATCCGGCCGATGGCACGGGGCCTCTGGGTACGGCGTACCCGAACACCGGGACGAGCCAGCCCAAGTTCGACGCCCGAGTCGATCAGGAGCTGACGAACGCGCGAATCACCTATGCGGGCGGTGTTGCGGGCACCGAGGGGACCATTTACACCGGGATTGGCCCGTTCGACATCCAACCAGGCTCAGTGATGTCCTACGGCAAGATGGGGTACGAACGGGGAACGCTGAAGTTTGGCGTGTTCCTGAACGTGGTCGACGCCGAGGCGCCAAACCTGCTGGTGCCCGATCCTGTGACGCGGGCGCCGCTGCAGTTGAACTTCAAGTCGCAGACCTACGATATCGAGTTCGGGCACTCAACCGTTCTCGGAGGCCGACACGCGCTCAGTTACGGCGGCAATTACCGGCGTAACAACTTCGACATTACGCTGGCTCCGGCGGCGAAGGACCGTAATGAGATTGGCGGCTACATACAGGACGAGATCTTCGCTGACCGGTTTCGCTTTTCGCTCGGCGCGCGTGTCGACAAGTTCGGGAATATCGAAGATGCGGTCTTCTCGCCACGGTTGAGCGCGATCTTCCAGCCGACGGCCGATCATTCGCTGCGTGTGTCGTTCAACCGGGCGTTCCGCTCACCGTCGACGATCAACAACTATCTCGACATTGCGCTGGTCGCTCCAGTCAACCTTTCGGCGTTGTCGCCGGCGCTCGCCGCGTTTCCTCTCGTCGTCAAGGCGGTTGGCAGCGAATTGCCGATTGGCACGACGGTCCAGGTTCCGCTACGGGAAGAATCGCTGACCGCGTACGAATTTGCCTACACGGGCGTGGTTCGTGACAGGACAACGGTCGGCGTGGCCTTCTACGTCAACGACATGGACGACAGCATCAACTTCGTGACGTTGCCGCCCAATCTGGATCCGTATACGGCAGCGAACCCGCCTCCAGGCTGGCCACTGCCGCCGGCGACGCTGACCCTGCTGGCGCAACTGGGGATCTTTCTGCCGCGGACCGGGTTCACGTATCTGAATCTGGGACCCACGCGTCAGAAGGGCGTCGAGTTGTCGATTGACCATCGCTTTTCAACCGCGGTCTCCGCGTTTGCCAACTACTCGTGGCAGGGAGACCCCCAGGTGCTCGACGACCCGAATCCCTACCCGATCACCGAGCTGGCACTGCCACCGACGCACCGCTTCAACATCGGGGGCTCGTATGCCGGTCGACGGTATCTCGGATCGCTGACGGTGAACTACACGGACGACGCGTTTTGGAGCGACGTGCTCACGCCGGCCTTCCACGGGTTCACCGACTCGTTCACGCTCGTCAACGGCAGCTTTGGCGTGCGATGGATGAATGGAAAAATCACGACCATGATCAAGAGCATCAATCTGTTCGACCAGACCATCCAGCAGCACGTGTTTGGCGACCTGATGCGTCGGTCGGTGACGGGAGAGGTGAGGTTCGAGTTCTGACTTCAGTCTTCCTATGATCAAACACATCGTTCTCTGGCGCCTGAAAGATCGGGTCAATGGTCAGGGCAAGGCCGAAATTGCGCGTGAGCTCAAGAAGCGACTCGAGGCTCTTAGGGGTGTGGTGCCTGGACTGCTGCACCTGGAGGTTGGCCTCGACTTTCTCAAGTCCGAGTCCTCGAGCGATCTTGCGCTGTACACCGAGTTCTCGAGTCGCGAAGCGCTCGACGCGTACCAGAAGCATCCCGCGCACCAAGAGTTCGTTGATTTCAGCCACGACCTCAGGAGTGAGCGGCGGGTCGTGGACTATGAGGTGTGAAAAGACAGAAGACAGAATTCGGAAGACAGAATTACGATCGCGCTCGCGTCGAGGCTGAGCGCTTGCGTTGGGCAGGGGGCCGGTCAGCTGAGAGGAATCTGTCAATCTGGTTGATGAAGGCCATGGTGGTTGTTTCGATCCGGGCAGTCAACGCATCGGGGGCATCCAGATCGAAGTCCGAGGTCACGTCGCATTCAAGAATAGAGTCAACACCCTTGGCAGGCGGTGCAACACGGTATTTGGGCCAATTGGCGTCTTTGAACAACTCCCAGTACTGCCGCTGAACGTCCTGGTTTCGTGCAGACAGCCACACTTCGAATCGAAACGCCTCGTAGTTGAAGACGACAGCAATCTTCAGGTTGCGTCGTCGGAGCGACGAAGGAAAGAGCGCGAAGTACGTCATGTCCATGTATCCCTGATAGAGACCGGACACGGCGGCCACGCCGAGGCGCTTTTGGAAGTGGGTGCGCAGTCCCAACATGTACGAGAGGAGTGCGCGGTAAGCCCTCTGAATCGATCCTTTCTCCAGCAGCCGCCGAAATTCCTCCAGGCTCTCCCGCTTTGAGTGCATGTGTCTGTCTAACTTCTGTCTTCTGTATTCTGTCTTTTATCTTTCCTTCGACATCTTCTGCAGCAGGTCGCCGACCCGGCGTATTTCCTCGCCGTACGCACTCCAGTTGCCGTTGCGTTGGGCCTGCAAAGCGCGTTGGTAGTGGTCGAGCGCCTGCTGGGCCAGTGGAGAAACGGGCGCCGGTGTCGCAGGGTTGGGAGATTCCGACTCTACCAGCGTGACGGGCGGTTCAGGTGCGGACGACTGGTCTCCGAAAATCCGATCGAGCGCTCGATCGAGCGTTTCTTCCATCACGATCTGGTTCTGATAGGCCACGATGACGCGCTTGAGTTCGGGGATTCGTCCGCCAGCGGCACGCAGATAGAGCGGACGGATGTAGAGCATCGACTCTTCGATGGGGATGACGAGCAGCGTGCCCTGAATGACCTGCGAGCCCTGCTGGTTCCAGAGGGTGATCTGGGGGGAGATCAGCTGATCCTGATTGATCCGCGCCACGATCTGTCTTGGCCCGAAGACGACTTTCTGCTTCGGAAACTCGAAGACCATCAGCCGTCCGTAGTGCTCGCCGTCGCTGCGTGCAACCATCCAGGCCGCAAGGTTGTCTTTCCGCCGGGGCGTCAGCGGCAGCATCTGAATGAATTCGGCCCTGTCGGCGCCAGGGAGCTTCATGATGGTGTAGTACGGCTCCATAGCCACCGGGTTCCCGTCGACGTCGATGGCCGGCACCTCCCACTGATCTTCCTTGTTGTAGAAGACCGCCGGGTTCGTCATGTGGAAGGTCGAATACACCGCCGTCTGAATACTGAAAATATCTTCGGGATACCGGATGTGGCTTCGGAGATCGGCCGGCATCTCGTCGAGCTTCCGAAAGAGCTCGGGAAAGATGCGCTCCAACGTCGACACGATCGGGTCCTGGGTGTCCGCAATGTAGAACGTTGTCGTGCCGTTGTAGGCATCGATGAGGATCTTCACCGAGTTCCGGATGTAGTTGACGCCGCCGCCGATCGGGCTGGCGTACGGATAGCGATCGCTCAGCGTGTACGCATCGAGAATCCAGAACAGGCGTCCTTCGGAAACCACGAGGTACGGATCCCGGTCGTACTGCAGGAACGAGGCAATCTTTTCGACGCGGCTCCGGATGTCGCGGTTGTACAGCACGCGGCTTTCGCTCGTGATATCCGTGTTGAAGAGCAGCTGGTACGACGGCAAGCCAATACTGAAGAGCAGGCGCCGAAAGAAGGTGGCGATCTGGACGCCGCCGCTGCCGTCATAGGTCGTGACGACGTTGTCGTCGCCCTTCGGGTAGTGGAACTCGGGCGTACGCGTCTTCACGATGACGTAGCCGCTCGACCGCTCGCCGAAATAGATGCCGGGCTGGGTCACCTTGAGGTTGGTCGTAGACTCCGGAGGGATGTCCCGGATGAACAGCACGGGGAGACCTTCGCCGGTGACCTGGTTGACCGGTCCCAGCGTCAGACCGTAGCCATGCGTGAACGTCAGGTGCGTGTTGATCCAGGTGGCGTTCGGCAGGCTCGCGGAATTCAGCTCTCGTGCCGACAGCATGATTTGACGGTAACGCCCGTCAATCTCGTACCGGTCGTTGTCCACGGAGAAGAAGTCGTAATACGTTCGGATCTCCTGCAGTTGGGCGAATGTGTCGAGGAGCGGCTGATGATCCCACAGCCGCACGTTTGCCAGCGTTTCCGCATTGCGGATGATGTCCTGACGACTGAGCGTGGCGTCACCAGACACCGCACGCTCTTCCACCTGATCGATGGCAAAAGCTCGTCGCGTCGCAGCCACGTTGTGCTGCATGTAGGGCGTTTCCCTGGCCTGCTCGTTCGGCGAGACGACCAGGCGTTGCACGACAGACGCATAAACCCCGCCGCCCACGGCCCCAACGACGTACAAACCAATCGCGGCAACTATCGGCCATAGCCGCCGGGAGAATGCGTGATAAACGGCCAGCCCCGCCGCGGCAAGCGCGAGAACGAACAAGAGCCTCAATGCCGGCAGCCGGGCCGCTACATCTGTGTACGACG
Source organism: Vicinamibacterales bacterium (assembly GCA_036556585.1). Classification (GTDB taxonomy): domain Bacteria; phylum Acidobacteriota; class Vicinamibacteria; order Vicinamibacterales; family JAMQPK01; genus DATBJG01. The sequence continues at coordinate 7,715 of DATBJG010000228.1, read as the reverse complement.
CCCCATGGACAACCCCGGTACCTGCGGGTGAGAGGAGAAGGTTGGGGACGTCGAGCCATGCGCCAAACGCCAGCGCCAGGAGAAACCCCGCGGCGAGCAATGACAAGTGTCGTCGCGCCCGTCCTCCGATGGCAATGCCGGCTCGTGTTGTGAACCGGACGAGCCCTGCAAGCACATAGATCGCCGCCGACCCGGCAAATGACAGGGCAATGAGCGCGATGAGCAAACTGCGCAGCACGGAAAGAACCGGCATCGTGAAGACATAGAAGGCGACGTCATACCCGAGAATCGGGTCTGAAACGCCAAACGGGATCGCGTGCAGGAATTTGAGCCACGACAACCACTGGCTCGAGGCGGCCAGTGCCAGGAGGAGACCTCCAACCACGGACGCAGCGACCACCAGCCCCCTGAGCTGGCGGCTTTGAAGCACCGGAGGCCGAACCCCTCCCGTTATCGGGCCAAGGACGACGTATGGCGTGTCGATACTCGAGAGGGCGTACAGCAAATTGGCGTACAACACGATAAACACAACGACAAACACCGCGGCCCCGAGAAGCGAGCTGGCCGACAGCCCCCGCAGGAACACCTGCTGATAACCAAGTTCACCGAACCAGAGCCAGTTGAGGATGAAGTCGGCAAACGACGGCACGCCGAACAACAGCACGGCGCCGATGCCAAGCACCCAGAGTCGTAGGGACGTTCTTCGGCGATTGGGCATGAAGCTCCTCTGATGATGTCAGAACTTGTCTGACACCTAGGCTGACAGTGCGCCCACGAACCACGACACGAGGCCGACAACAAGTGCCCCGAGAATGGCCCACAGCAGCGAATCGACGGTGAAGCCCGGCACGATGGCAGCGGCGAGCCCGAAGGCGGCGCCGTTGACAACGAGGTAGAAAAGACCCAAGGTGAGTACGGTGATGGGTAGAGTAACGATTACCAGTACCGGACGGATGACGGCGTTGACGAACCCCAGCACGAGTGCCGCAACGACGAGTGCGGTCGGAGACGTGACGTGGATACCTGGAAGAATCCAGGCTGCCACGCCAAGGGCCAGTCCCGTCACCGCCCAGTGCAACAGAAAGGGCGCCATCTGACTCAAATCTTAAACCAAACTGCTCTTCGAACCGTCTAAGTCCTCGATCAGGCCCCCAGCGACGGCAACCTTGAAGTTCCGCGAAGAAACCGGACTTGAACCGACGATATGACAAGAATATTACGGGGGGTCGGAAGTCGCATCCTGCCTTGCGGATGCCTTGTGGGTTTCTACGAGACCTACAGCGCGCAGACCGTCGCCATTCTGGACGTTCGTGCGCCCGCGTGCGCCGAGGCAACTCACCGGACGGGCCAGTCGATCGACATCAGGCCTGTGGAAGCCCCCCAGCCAGCTCCGAAGAACTAGAAGCGGACCTGAAGGCCTTCTGCGCTACTGACCGCTGATAACTGACTACTGAAGACTGCCCTAGTGGCTGAAGTCCCGCCCGATCAACTGATCGAGGAAGTTGACGATCGTGTCGAAGCCTTCAGGCTTGTAGACGAGATGCGCGCGCTGACGGGTAATCTGACGCTCTTCGTCTTCGCTTAGAATGCCGCCAGTAATAATGAGGACCGGCACCGTCGCCATCTCGGGGAGTCGGCGCAGGGCATTGAGGGCCTCGAGGCCAGACGCCGAGCCTGCCAGCCGCACGTCAAAAATGACCGCCGCGACCGATCGCGACCGCATGATTTGAAGGGCTCCGTCGACCGTCGAGGCTTCGAGGGCTTCGTACGCGTGCCGCTCCAGGTAGGTGCGCATCGAACGCCGGACGTTCTCCTCATCGTCCAGGACCAGAACGAGAGGGGAACCATTAGGGTTCACGCTGGTAGTTTCGGCTGTTCCCGGCCTGGTTTGTAGGCCTTGAGACGACATCATGGGAAAACGGCCCCATTTTTCGGTGCAATTGGTCAGAGCTCAAGAATCTCCGGCGCCTACAGGGATGGCTGGACGGAGCGGAAACCGGCGCGAGTCCCCTTCGTAGAAGACGCGTTCGAGAAACAAGCCCGAGGCAGGCGCTGTCAGCCGGGCGGGTCCTTCCGACGGTCCCGTCATGAACTGTTGCAGTTCCTCCGGCGTGAGGCCTCGCCGCCCTGCTTCGACCATGACTCCAACGAGCCGGCGAACCATCTTCCAGAGGAAGTGTGACCCCGCGACGCGAATGAGCAGCAGGTCTCCGGCTTCAGCCAGTTCGATGCCTTCGATCAAAACGGTCGTCGACTTCTGCGACGGGTCATCGTCTGTGAACGCACGAAAGTCCTGCATGCCACCGAAGATTGTGGCGGCGCGGCGCATCTGCGAGATGTCCAGTGGTTCCCGGACCCACCACACGAAGGCCTTTGCGAACGCCGTTCTGCGTTTGGCAATCTGATACAGATAGCTGCGCGCGACCGCATTGTGACGCGCATGGAATCGATGGGGGACGTTCGACACGCTCAGAACGTTGATATCGCTGGGCAACTCGTCATTGATTTGCTGGCGGAGGAGTTCGGGCCGCAGCGTGGTGACAATCTCGAGGTGAGCCACCTGTCCAAGTGCGTGAACACCGGCGTCCGTGCGCCCCGAGCCGTACAGCTCGAAAGTCCGTTGACGCGTGACGGTCCGGATCGCCCGATCGATCTCGCCCTGTACTGTGCGGGCGTTCTTCTGGATCTGCCAGCCGCTGTACCGTGTGCCGGCGTACTCGATGAGCAATCTGAAACGAGCCATGGTGACGTTGAACAGGAGCCTAGGAGATCTAAGAGACTGGAACAGGAGGCTAGGAGATTAAGAGATCAAAAGGGCTTCTGTTGAAATCAACCGTTTCCAGTCTCCTAACCTCCTCATCTCGTGTAATCCGAGATAAGATCGGTGGGATACGGATCCCGCCGAGGGGCCCGCAGGGGGCTGGCGGACGAACATATCATGCACCGGGACCATCTGGACGAGCTGGAAAGCGAGTCGATCTTCATTCTCCGCGAGGCGTTTGCGAAGTTCGACAACATCGCGATGTTGTGGAGCATTGGCAAGGACTCCACCGCGCTCCTGTGGCTGGCGCGCAAGGCGTTCTTCGGTCATGTGCCGTTTCCGCTGGTTCACATCGACACGACCTACAAGATTCCTTCGATGATCGAATACCGGGACCGTGTCGTCCGGGAATGGAACCTCCAACTCGTCGTCGGAAAGAACGAGGCGGTGTTGGGTGAAGGCCGGACGTACCCGAACGGGCGTGCCACGCGGGTCGAATGCTGCACGTTGCTGAAGAAGGATGCGCTGCAGGACGTGATTGCCCAATACAAGTACACGGGCATCATCGTCGGGGTCCGGCGCGACGAGGATCCGACGCGTGCCAAAGAACGCTACTTCTCGCCGCGCAATGCCAGCATGGAGTGGAACGCATCTGATCAGCCGCCCGAGTTCTGGAATCAGTTCAAGACGGATTTTGCGCCAGGATCCCACATCCGCATCCACCCGCTCCTCCACTGGACGGAGCTGAACGTGTGGGAGTACATCGACCGCGAAAAGATCCCGGTCATTCCATTGTATTTTGACGATGGGACGGGGCACCGGTATCGATCGCTGGGCTGTGCCCCCTGCACGGGATCGATTACGTCAACGGCGCGGACGGTCCCGGAGATTATCGAGGAGCTGCGGGCCACCCGCATCCCGGAGCGCGCGGGCCGAGCGCAGGATCAGGAGAGCGAAGACGCCTTTGAAAGACTCAGACGCGACGGCTACATGTGACGACACCGTGAAGCCCGCCGACGATACACAGGCCGTGGCGGCGTCGCCACGGCGCCAGCTCCGGCTGGTCGTGGTTGGTCACGTGGACCATGGGAAGTCCACGCTGATCGGCCGGCTCTTCCACGACACGGGATCGCTCCCGGAGGGCAAGTACGAGCAGCTCGTGGCCGTAGCCCAGCGGCGTGGTGTGCCCTTCGAATACGCCAACCTGATGGACGCGCTCCAGGCAGAGCGCGATCAGAACATCACCATCGACACCGCGCAGATCTGGTTTCGAACCAAGAGTCGTGAATACGTGCTCATCGATGCACCTGGGCACAAGGAGTTCGTCAAAAACATGGTGACCGGCGCGGCACGAGCCGATGCCGCCGTCATCCTGATTGATGCGAGCGAGGGTGTCCAGGAGCAGAGCCGGCGGCACGGATATCTGCTGCGTCTGATTGGTCTGCGGCAGGCCGTGGTGGTCGTCAACAAGATGGACCTCGTCGGCTACTCTCGAGAGGTCTTCGAACGGGTTGCCGCGGAGTATCGGGAATTCCTGGCCGGGATTGGTCTAGAAGCCTCTGACATCCTGCCGATTTCGGCCCGTGAGGGCGACAACGTCGCCAAACGTGGCGAATCGTTGAAGTGGTACGACGGGCCGACAGTCCTCGAGGCCATCGAAGCCATCCCCGATCGCGATAGTGTCATCGGCGAAGCTCTGCGCCTGCCAATCCAGGACGTCTATCGATTCGATCACCGCCGTATCCTCGCAGGCCGTGTCGAGTCGGGAACGGTGACGGTCGGTGACCAGGTGCTGTTTCTGCCGTCGGGACGCACGAGTGTCATCAGATCCATCGAACGGTGGAATGCGCCGGTGGTCAATCAGGTGAGCGCCGGTGAGCCGGTGGGCATCACACTGGCTGACCAGCTGTTCGTGGAGCGTGGTTCGGTGGCGTGTCACGTGCCACATGCGCCCACGCTGACCACAGAATTCACGGCCAGGGTCTTCTGGCTGGGACGGACGCCGCTGGCGACCGGCCGTCGCTACAAGCTGAAGCTCGTGACCCAGGAAACCGAGTGCGAGATCAAGAGCATCGAGGAAGTCGTGGATGCGTCAACGGTCCAGACCATCCCCGGCGCCACCTCGGTCCGCACCAACGATGCCGCCAAGGTCGTCATCCGCACGCGTCGGCCAGTGGCAGCGGACTTGTTCGAACGAATTCCGGCCACGGGCCGCCTCGTGTTGGTCGATGGCTTCGACGTGGCTGGCGGCGGGATCATCATCAGCGTGCCGGTTGAAACCGCCGTTGCCATCGATGCGTCAGCCAACCTCACGCAGGTTGTCCGCGGCGAGCGACATTTCCGTCACGGACACCGGGGGGCGGTGATTTGGCTCACTGGACTGCCCGGAAGCGGCAAGGCCACGCTCGCACGGATTCTGGAACGGCGACTGTTCGAGCGAGGCACACAGGTATTCGTGCTGGGGGAGAACCTGCGCTCGGGGCTCTCGGCGGATTTGGGGGTCTCAGCGGCCGATCGCACTGAACTCATCCGGCGGGTGGCGGAGGTGGCAAAGCTCTTTGCTGAAGCCGGCGTTGTCTGCATCACCACGTTTACTTCGCGCCGGCGCGACGATCGCCAGCACGCGCGTGAGATCGTGCAGGCGGGCGGCGAAGGTGCACCGTTTTGCGAGGTCTATCTCGAAACGCCGCTGCAGAACGCGACAATTGCCTACGAACCTCCAACCCAGCCAGACCTGTCCATTAACGTGGTCGAGCAACCGGTCGAGGAAAGCGCCGACCGCGTACTGGAGCGCATTCTCTCGACCATTCGCTAGTCAGCACGAGGGCGCGTGGCAAGTGCGACGGAGAAAAGAATTTACCGGCTGGCGGGTGCTTGCACGATTCTTTCGGCACTCGCGTTTGTAATCCCCCGTTTCGTTCCCAGCCAGGAAGGCGGGTTCGCGAGCGCAGGCACCGCGATTCTCGTATTTCTGGGCATGGTATTCGGAGCCATGCTGTTGTCGTTGTACCTGCTCTTTGTCACTATCCCGGCATACCGCAACATCTCGTTGCTGCCCAGGATCGCCGGGATTGGGCCAAGCGTGATTCTTGTGACCGCTTTGGCCTTCCTGCTCGGGTTCTTGAGATACTGACCCTGGAGGCGCAAGCATGCGGAACCTGGTTCTCGGGCTGAGTCTGGGGCTGGCTCTCGGCGTCGCACCCTCAGCGATGCGGGTTCAGCGCCCGGAATCGTTTCCGGACTCCGTCACGGCGGATCCCAGGCACTATTCCGTGTCATTCGAGAACGAACTGGTGCGGTTTCTTCGCGTCAGGTACGACCCCGGAGAAAAGTCGGTGATGCACAAGCACTACGCCAGCTGCGTCATCTTTCTCACTGACCAGACCTTCAATTTCACCCTTCCCGATGGAACGACCGAGCCGGCGTCGGTCCCGGCCGGCGCGCTCGGATGCAGTGATGGCAATGTCCATCTTCCCGAAAATCTCGGAGCCGATCCGGCGGAGTTCATCATGGTCGAGTTCAAGAACCGCGAGACGTTTCGGAGATAGCGCTCAGCCGCAGAAGTCCATAGCCCATCGGTAAATTTCGTACTACCCACTTGAGTTAACCCGCTGGTGCTGGGACCTTCCGGCAATTGACCCTCGGTTCTCCCGTCTGGAACACTCGGAGTATTGGCGCCGAAGTATCCATTCCGAGTACCTGAACACTCCACGACATCTGGCAGCGCGCGGCTTCGAAGGATCACCAGGACGCTGCTCGCGGGTGCCGGAGTCGCGATTGGTCTGCTTTTGCAAAGCAGTGGACCTTCCGGGCAGACCGCTCCCGCCGGCACCGCCGTCAAGTTCGATGGCATCAACGACTTTGTGACCTTTGGTCCGGCCACCGGTCCGAATGGCCTCAACGCGACGAACTTCACTCTTGAATTGTGGTTCAGGCAGGATGGCGCGGGAGTCTTCGCCAGCACCGGCGTCGGCGGGGTCGAGGCCTACCCGTTGGTGGCGAAAGGGCGCAACGAGACGGACGGCGGCAACTTTGACACGAACTACTTTCTTGGGTTGGATTCGGCCGGTCGTCTGGTCGCAGATTTCGAGGATATGGCGACGGGCAAAAATCACTCGATCACGGGCGTCGGCACTGTCACCCCAGGCAGCTGGCATCACGCCGCCGCGACCTACGACGGCCAGACCTGGAAGCTCTATCTGGACGGCAACCTCGATGCAGAGCTGACGCTGCCTGCCCCGTTTCAACCGCGCTCCGACAGCATTCAACACGCGTCCATTGGTGCGGCCCTGAACTCGACCGGCGTGAGAAACGGCGCGTTCAACGGCGTCATTGACGAGGTCCGGATCTGGAACGTGGTGCGTACGGCCGCCGAAATTGCGCAGAACCACACGCTCACGATCACATCGGGCGTCGGCCTCATCGGGCGATGGGGCCTGGACGAGGGGAGTGGCACGGTCGCTGGCAATTCAGTGCCGGAGAGGCCGAGTGGGACGCTGACGAACAAACCTGTTTGGGTTGGGGGGTTCCCGTTTGCAGATGCCACGCCTCCGGAACCGCCGCAGGGTGTAGTCGCGGATGAGGGCAACGGCCTCCTGACGCTGGCCTGGACCCCAAACACCGAAACCGATCTGGCCGGCTACAACATCTACAGGAGTGCTTTTGCTCCGGTGGCCACTACAGGAACGCCGCTCAACGGTGACACGCCGGTCACGAGTCCCATCTTTACCGACCGTTTCCTCACCAATGGCTCCTCTTATTTCTACGTCGTCACGGCGGTTGACACATCGTTCAACGAATCGTCTCCTTCGATTGAAGTATCGGCGACGCCGGACTTCTTTTCGGGGGCAGGCATGCAGTTCGATGGGGCAGGTCAGTATGTGACATTTGGAGAAGCGGCTGGACTGGGGCCAGGAGGTCTCGGTGTTGAAACGTTCACGATCGAAGCCTGGTT
>DATBJG010000227.1:0-11884 GCA_036556585.1 Vicinamibacterales bacterium | reverse complement strand
CAAGGCGATGGATGACTGCATCGTCGCCTACGGCATGAACGGCGAGCCCGTGCGGCCCCAGAACGGATTTCCGCTGCGGTTGATGGTGCCCGGGTTCGAGGGGATCTTCCACACCAAGTGGCTGCAGCGAATCAAGATCGTCGATCAGTACTACATGAACTACAACGACTTCGGTCATCTCGATCAGGACGCGAAAGTCGCGGCGCTCGACTACCAGATCGGGCCGAAGTCGGTCATCACGTTCCCGTCGGGCGAACAGCGGCTGCCCGGCAAGGGCTTCTACGAGATCAGCGGGCTGGCGTGGTCTGGTGGCGGCGCTATCAAACTGGTGGAAGTGTCCACCGACGGCGGGAAGAAATGGAACAAGGCCGAGTTCAAGGGCACGCCGCAGCGCATGGCCTTTACCCGATTCGGCTATCCGTGGAATTGGGACGGGAGCGAGACCGAGATCCTGTCGCGCTGCACCGACGAACTGGGTCAGGCGCAACCGACACGCACCCAGATCGCCAAGTACTGGAACCAACCCTACGATCAAACATTCAGGGTGCCCGGGTTGGACAACAGCGTTCAGCCGTGGCACATCGCGAGCGACGGGAGCGTGACCAATGGGTTCGCATAGGATTCTCCCGCTCGCGTTCGTGCTGCTCATGGGCGCTTCCGCGCTGGCGCAGGGGCCGACGTACGGGATAGGACGCACGCCGACACCGGAGGAGATCAAGGCGCTGGACATTTCCATCGGTCCGACCGGAGAGGAACTTCCTCCCGGAAAAGGAAACGCCAAGGAGGGTGCGCAGCTCTATCGCACGAAGGGCTGCGCCGCATGCCACGGAGCGCAGGGCCTCGGGGGCTCCGCTCCGATTCTGAAAAGCAAAGATCCCAAGAACCCCGATCTCTGGACGCGGGGACGAATCCTGCCGCTTCGTTCGCCATTTGCGACGACTGTCTGGGACTACATCAATCGCGGCATGCCACTCAACCGAGAGGGCACGCTCACCCCCGACGAGGTGTACTCGCTGACGGCGTATCTGCTCTTCATCAACGATGTGATCCCGGAGGACCAGGCACTCGACCGGCAGAGTCTGCCCAAGGTCAAGATGCCCATCGGCGACAACTACGCCTCGCTACCTGATTGGAAGCCCAGGACGAAAAGGCTTCCGGGTTACCCGCACTAACGTTCGTCAATAGAAACCACGGACCGACTAGCCGCGAAATGGGCGTCGCCGCGGTTCCTGAATCCGACCGGAGCACTCGATGGCGTTGACTTCCCTACTCGACGAGCTGCTCGAAGCGTGGGCGTACACGCGTCAGGGCGTGGTGGGAGAAATTGAAAATCTCTCGGAAGCGGATCTGACGTTCAAGCCGCACAAGGAAAGCCGGACTGCAGCCGAGATTGGCCTTCACATCGTCGAATCGGGACACATGATGGCAGGCGAGCTGTCACGACCAGATGGCAATTTTCGTCGCAAGCCGTACCCGCAGCTTCTCAGGGAACATGCGCGCGGCCTGCCGTCGAAGGTCAAGAAAGCGCAGCTCATCAAACTCCTCAAGCAATCGCACGCTGACGGCGCGCGCAAGCTTGCGGCCGCGGGCGAACTGGCCATGCTGCAGCTCATTACGCGGTTTGACGGCGAGCGCGGCTCGCGCATGGCCTGGATGAATCACGGGATCTCGCACGAGGAGTATCACCGCGGCCAGCTGGCGCTGTACGCACGTCTGGTCGGACGCGTGCCGGCGCTGACGCAGTTGATTCTCGGTTCGGCGTAGCGCAGGCCCTCCGGCCTGCCCTTCGGCCGGCAAACCAAAAGGTTGCGCTACGTACCGAGCCTGCGAATTTCTTCGTCGCTGAGCGTAAGCTGAGCGACCGGGAGCAAATCCGCAAGCTGTTCCACCGTTCGGGCGCTGGCAATTGGCGCCGCCACTCCCTTTTGAGCCAGCAACCAGGCCAGCGACACCGCCGCCACCGGCACCCGGTGGGTGGATGCAATCTCGTCGAGCACGCCCAGTAGGCGGATACCACGATCGTTCAGATACTTGCCTGCCGAGTCGGCCCGCACGCTCTCGACCTTCACGCCAGACCGATACTTGCCCGTCAGAAACCCCATGGCTAAGGCGAAGTACGGAACACACGCCACGCCTTCTCGAACGCACAGATCGGCCAACGGTCCTTCGTAATCGCCCCGGTGCACGAGGTTGTAGTGTGGCTGCACCGCAACGTACTGGGCGAGGCCTTCACGCTTTGAGATCTCGAGCGCCTTGGCAAGTCGCGGTGCCGTGTAGTTCGATGCGGCAATGTAACGAACCTTGCCTTCTCGCACGAGTCCATCGAACGCGCGCAGCGTGTCCTCGAGCGGCGTTTCCGGATCGTCCGCGTGCGCGTAGTACAGGTCGATCGAATCGGCGCCGAGACGTCGCAGCGAGGCCTCAGCTCCCGCGCGGATCGTCTTGTCTGCCAGCCCCTGCAGGCCAGGCCCGCGGCCAACCTTGGTTGCCACGATCATTCGCGTGCGGGCGCCACGCGAAGCCATCCAACGGCCGATGATTGTCTCCGATTCTCCGCCAATATGGCCCGGTACCCACGCGGAATAGGCATCGGCCGTGTCCACGAAATTGCCACCCGCGGCGGCGTAGGTGTCGAGAATGGCAAACGACTGCTGTTCGTCCGCGGTCCAGCCAAACACGTTCCCGCCAAGACAAAGTGGAAAGACGTCGAGATCAGTTCGACCGAGGCGCGTCATCATCCCTCCTGGTAATCCGTCGCCAGAGACGGCTCACGAACGAGCCAGCGGACACCTGCGATTCGCCTGATCCGCGTGACCCGCCCGAGCGGCGTTGATCCGCGTCCAGCGCCTCGTCCAACTCGAGGCGTGCATCCGCGATGTCGTGCAACCTGCGCCTGGAATCCTTCTGCAGGCATCGGCTCAGCAGTCGCTGAATTTCGCTGGGCGTGTCGGGTGGCAACTGCTGCCAGTCCGGCTCACCGTTCAGGACTTCTGCGATGATGTCCGACGTCGATGCTGCCGCAAACGCCCGGCGGACCGTCAGAAGCTCGTAAAGGACACAGCCGAACGCCCAGATGTCGGCTCGGTTGTCGAGCGTGCCGCCACGCAACTGCTCCGGACTCATGTAGGCGGGTGTGCCGACGATCAACCCCGGGACGGTTATGGCCACCGTCTCGGTCAGGTTCTGGTCGTCTTTCGATTGGTCACCAACGAAGGCTTTTGCCAGCCCGAAGTCCAGGACCTTGACGAAGATCTCCTGCGGACTCCGGTGCGGCGCGGCTGACGATCGCGAACCCGGTGACTGCTGAAGCTTGATATTTGCGGGTTTGAGATCGCGATGAATGATGCCTTTCGAATGGGCGGCTTCGAGGGCGCTGGCAATCTGGCGCCCTATTGTCAGGCTGCTGTTGATCGACATGCGGCGGGTTCCAGGCCCCCTCGCAATCCAATCGGCCAGCGTTGGTCCCTCGACCAGCTCCAGCACGAGACCACGAATCTCCTGCGACTCCTCGAGGCCGTAGATGGCCGCAATGTGCGGGTGACTAAGCGCGGCAAGCAGGCGCGCCTCGCGCTCGAATCGAGCCAGTCGATCGGCATCGTGCACGAATGACGCCGGCAGCACTTTGAGCGCAATCTCGCGATTCAGCTTCCGGTCGAGCGCGCGATAGACCTCGCCCATGCCACCCGCGCCGAGCAGCGACAGCACTTCGTACGGTCCAAGCTGCTGGCCTACGAGCGAATCCGGCCGGGTAGTCGCCGACCGCCCGTCTGCCGCTCCAGACGTTGGAGTCCGAACCTGGGCCGACGAGGCCTGACCGCGCTCCAGAACTTCTGCAAAGGCAGACGAAAAAACTCTCAGGCGATCCCCCTCCTCTATCAGGTAGCCGTCGCGCTTCAGCCGGCTCAACAGATACGACCGGTTCGGCGGGACGCTTTGGCCGTCTGCAAGATCCCGAAGTACACCCCGCTGATCGTCGTCGAAGTGCTCGAAGATGTATTTGAAGTGTGGCTCCGCTTCTTCCTGGAAGCTCGCGCGCGCGCGACCGAGATCGAGGGCGCTCCCCTCCGCAAGCTGCTCGAAGAACGCCGAACACGCCATCTGGAGAAAGAACGGAAACAAACCTGCAAGATCGAGGATGTCGGGGACGTAGGGCGTGAGCCCGATGCCCGCCCTGCTCGACGGCTCCTGAATGAGCGCGAGCGCCTCATCTCGCTCGAAGCGCGTCAGGAACAGGTTCGAGAAAATGTTGAAGAATGGCGAATCCGCGATCCGCTCGGTGTGGCAGAGCTGCTGAAGATCACGCCCCGAGGTGGTGACGTACGCGATGTCGTACTTGTTGGCCACCGCACGGAGAAATGAAAAAAACTCTTCGGGAAAATTCGGGTTTTTTGTTATGGCGTCGAATTCGTCGAAAAGGAGTATGAGCTTGCGGCCCTCATCTTGAAGCTGCAGAAACGCCTGGCGCGCCCCTTCGTAGGTTGCCGGCACATCCGCCGGACCGGGGCGCGCAAGCGCCCGTTCGATACCATGAAACACCGTTTCGAAGAACGCCTGAATACCGATTTCGCGCTGTTCCTGCAGATCGACGAGCACGAAGGTGTACGCGTCGGCGTTCTCAAGATGTTGCCGCCTGATCTCGGGGTGGTAGAGGTGGTTCAGTAACGAGGACTTGCCGATGCGGCGCTCGCCAACGATGGCCACCGACTGGGGACGAGAGGCTCCGATCCGCGCGAAGATCTTGGCGACCTCACGGCGACGGCCGAAAAACTCCGCCACTTCCCGGATCATGACCCGGTTCAGGTACGGATTGCGCGGGACGACGGGCCGGTCAGGCGCTGGCATTCGGTACGCTTCCGGCTTCCTTGACGACCTGCCAGATCGAATGGGTACGGCGAATCCAGTGGCGCAGCAGATCGATGCGGTACTGGAACCTGCGGTCCGCTGACTTGGCCAGCAGCTCTTTTTCGAACAATTGCTCCAGCGCGGTCTGCACGCCAGCCACGTCCGAAGGCACCGATACGCCCTTGGAGGTCGCGTCGGCAATCAGTCGCTCCGCAGACTCCCAGGATGATTCGTCGCCAATCGTCTCGGCCATCAGCGACAGCGCAAGTTTCTCCTCGAACGGCAGGCTGTCCCAGAAATAGATCATCTGCGGCAGGGGGTTGTCCACGATGCCGTCCACGATTGCCGAGACATCGCGAACATCAATGGTTCGCCGCTTCACCTCGTTGAGATGATCGAGCAGGTTTTGACAGATCACCTGCGTATAGAAAGGTTGCCCACTCGTGAGCCGGTAGATTCTGGCCACTGACGGCGCGTCGTACTCAACGACACCGCGCACCGGACGTCGGATCAATTGCTCGGTGTCGTTTGGCGTCAGGTAGCTGATCTTCCGGTAGAGCGACTTCCCCATCATCAGCCGCCAGTGGTGCGCGGCCCGCTCTTCCAGGTTTCTCGAGCCCGTGAACACGAACGAAATCCGGCGTTTTCGCTCGAGCAGGCCGGCAAGATAGGGGATCACCATGCGAGTCAGCTCCCCCCGATCGATTTTCGACTCGAGGATTTCGTACTCGTCGAAGAGAAAAAGAAGCGTCTTGCCAGGGTGCGCCGACATCGCTTCGTCGAGCACCAGCTCGAGCGACTGGGCCGGATTATCGCTGGCGCTGGCGAACGTCTTGAGACGCTCGGCCTGTTCTGACTCGGGATAGACGGCAAGGACGAATTCGCGAACGACAGTCCCGTAGAAATCCTGATCTCCAGAGATTGCCGCAAAGTACTGCATGTCGATCAGTACCGGCAGAAACTCCGGACCAAGACGACCGTCAAGAATCTGGAAGAGCATCGACGTCTTTCCGCTGCGCCGCTCACCGCAGAACACGAGGACCACACCCGCGCGCTCGCTCGTCAGCTTCTGCTTGGCAAATTGAAAGTCGTCCTCGCGGCCGAAAAACATCTCGGAACTTCGAATGGGGTTGCCGACGATGTAGGGGTTCGCGATTGGGGCAAAGGCCGGCGGTCTTTCAGCACGGCGTCGGCGCTGCTTCACGTCGTAGCCGATCACCACGAGGACGAGGGCGGCCGTCACTCCCCACGCCAGATTACGCATACGTGCGATGCGGGTCATCGCCGGGCTCCCCGCCGGAATGTCGAGCTCGAGGGCCGCGACGATGGGGCCTGTGGTGTCGCCCGGTGCGCGCAGGTACACCTGCCGTGATTGAGAGCCGCCGGCGCGGCTGGAAAACACCTCGGTTACTCGATTGCCGCCCGTTGAGCCTGGGGCTGGCACGGCTGGCTGCGGGCTGGCCAGTCGCACGTCGGTTGAAAGGGTGGCCGACAGTTGATGCAGAAATTCGTCCGTGAGCATGGCGCCGTACTCGAGAGTGCCCACGGAACGAAGCTCATGCTCGATCGTCAGACGTCGCGCGATGATGGGAACCGAACGCTCCTGGTCGGGTAGCCAGTAATACGGCATTCCGTCAGGGAGCAGGACGCCCGTGTAGCTCAGTTTCATCTGCGGGAGCGCCTGCCTGATGGCGCGACGCAGGCGCAGCTGGTTGCGCTCGGTCAGGCCCTCGCGCACGTCGGCGTGCGCCGCAAGCAGGCGAGCCTGACCTTCTGCTTCGGCAATCGGCGTGTAGATCTGTCTTCGAATCCCGTCGCTGATTTCTGTGGCGACCGCACCATCAGCACGCGCCGCAGAGATGACGCCTACGATGACAGAGGCAAGAACACCGGCGATGACGGCAACCGACGAGGGTGAAAGAAATGAGAGCTGTCTCGTCACTTCGCGCCCAGCAGAGCCTTCAGCCATCAGCCTTCAGCTGTCCGCGGCGGGTGTGGGTTAAGCGCCACGGTACACGCGCTGGACGAGCTCGCGCGGTGACGCTGTGGCCGGTATGCGCCCGGCTTCAATGAGGAGCCGGAAATAGCGCTCGAGATCCTGCTCGATACGGCCCGTCGTGGCCCACACATACTCGCCGATGAGCCGCGCGCTCAGATCCTGACGGGTGGTAGGAGGAAAGTACCCCTTCTCGACGAGGAAGGCCACCTCTTCCGCCGGATTCTTCTCGACTCGCGCGGCGGCTGCTCGCATGGCCCGGGTGAATCTTCCCGGCAGATCCGGATGCATGTCGACGAGTTCTTGACGGACCGCCAGCATGCAGCAGTACCAGCCGTTGAGCGGCGCCGTCCAGGTATTGCTGGCCACGAGCCGCACGATGCCGTCCGCTTTCAGGATTTCGCCCACCGGATCGACTGAAACGTAGGCATCAAGCCGCCCGGCGGCAAACTCCGTCTTCACCCATTCAGACTCGCGCGGATCACCACCCGCGAACGGGGCCCGAATCCATCGCGTAGGCTCGGTGCCCGCTCGAGCGGGTCCGATCAAGTCCTCCCAGATGAGCGAATCATCGTTCGGTCGCAGGCCAATTCGCTTTCCCTTCAAGTCGGCGACCTCACGAATCGGCGACCCGACGGGACAGACGACCTGTCTGCAGCCGGAATGTTCCCCCGCGACCACGTAATAGTCCCACTGGCCCGAGGCCATATCCTGCAGGCTCGGGTACTCCACGACAATGAGGTCGTTACGAACGGGCCCTATCGGTCCGTTTAACCAGGCCGAGTTGAGGTGGTGACCCTGATGGTTGGAAAAGTCTTGAGGGAAAAACTCGACGTCCAGTCCCTCCGCCGCGAAGAATCCGCGTTCCGCAGCAACGCGCCAGCTGATCATGCACAGCACACCAGGCAACCTCGCCGCGGTTAGCTTCAGGCGAGGGCCTGTGTTCGAAGTCGCTACGGCGCCGTTGCCCGCGCCGGGTTCCGGGCCGCTGTCAGGCGAGACGGGCTCGGAGCGGGCGCAGCTTGCAGCGGCGACTACGGGAAGGACGGTGGACAAGAAATGTCGTCGGCTGATCACTTGGCCTTCCTCGTTTCGTGCGCGTTGACGTGACCGTAACCACTTCATGCTTCCGCGGGCCGGTACACGCGTTTCACCAGCTCGCGCGGGGACGCCGCCGCCGGAATTCGCCCGGCATCTTTGAGCAGTTGAAAATAGCGCTCCAAATCCTGCTCGATGCGTCCGGTGGTCGCCCATACGTACTCTCCGAGCAACCTCGCGCTCAGATCTTGCCTTGTGGAGGGTGAAAAGTACCCCTTCTCGACGAGGAAGGCCACTTCTTCAGCAGGATTCTTCTCCACACGCGCCGCAGCCGCGCGGATCGCACGTGTAAATCTTCCAGGCAGGTCCGGATGTTGGTCGACCAGTTCCCGACGCACCGATAACATGCAGCAATACCAACCATTCAGCGGCGGCGTCCACGTATTACTGGCCAGACGCCGCGCCAGGCCGTCGGCAACCAGGATTTCCGGAACCGGGTCGGCGCCGATGTAGGCCTCAATCCGTCCGGCGGCGAACTCCTGCTTGACCCACTCGAGTTCTCTCGGCAGATCGATGCCGCCCTCGAACGGAGGTCGGACCCACTCGGTCGGCCCGGTTCCAGGCTTCAACGGGCCGATCAGAAATTGCCACACGAGGGTATCCTCCTGCGGTCGGAGGCCCACCCGCTTGCCCTGCAGATCGGCAACCGATCTGATCAACGACGAGGTCGGAATCACCAGTTGGCGGCAGCCTGAGTGCTCGCCGGCGACAACGTAATAGTCCAGCATGCCAGAAGCCATCTCCTCCAACGCTGGGTACTCGATCGGCATGGCGTCGGTGCGCACCGGACCGTCGGGTCCGAGTACCCAAGGGGGTTGGAATGAGTGGCCTCGTGGTTTGGACACATCCGGTTTGTGAAACTCGACGTCGAGGCCCTGCTGTGCAAAGAATCCCCGTTCGGCCGCAAGGAACCACGAGACCTGGCACAGGACCTCAGGGTAATGGGCCAAGTTCAGGTGGACTCGCGCGGCAGTCGAAGACGCTGGGGCCGGTTGACGCTCGGCAGTGCCCGGCGCCTGTTCGGTTGGAGGCGGTTCCGATCGCACGCAACCCGCGACTGCAATTGCCGGAAGCCCCGTCGAAAGGAACCATCGTCGCGTGATCACGTCAGGACCTCGTTCGTACCTTTGACCTTTGACCTTTGACCTTTGACCTTTGACCTTTGACCTTTGACTTTCTATTCCCCGCTGCGATACACACGACTGACGAATTCCCGGGCCGATGCGGTTGCGGCCACCTTGCCGTCCTCAATCAGCAGCTGAAAGTACCGCTCGAGGTCCTCCTGGATTCGCCCGGTCGCTGTCCAGACATATTCCTTCAGCAGGCGCGCGCTGAGATCGCGTCGGGTGTCCTTCGGGAGCTGCCCGGCCTGAATCGAGAGATCGATGGCCGCAGCAGGACTTTCTTCTATGAACGACGCCGCACGGCGGATCGCACGCGTGACGGCCCCTCCAACCTCGGGATGCGCATCGAGCACTTCGCGACGGACCCCAATCATGCAGCAGTACCACCCGCTGAGCGGCGCGGTCCAGGTATTGCTGGCCAGGTGCCGCACCAGACCGTCGGCCTTGAGGATCTCGCCAACCGGATCCGCCGCAAGGTAGCCGTCCAGCCGACCCGCCGCGAACTCGGTTTTGACGGATATCAGCTGTTGGTTGCTACCGAGGTCCTCCTGAAAGCGCACCCAGGTAACGTCTCGGGGCGCCAGGCCAGCCTGGCGGAAGAGATAATCGAACATTGACGTCTGCTCGAGGATCGACACGCCAACCCGCTTGCCTTTCAAGTCGGTGAGAGCCCGAATCGGAGAATCAATCGGCACGACCAGCTGCCGACAGCCGGAATGCTCACCCGCAACAACGTAGTAGTCCAGCGAGCCCGAAGCCATGGCCGGCAGGTGCGGGTATTCAACGATTGTCAGGTCCGCCCTCATCCGACCATTTGGACCGTTCACCCAGCGCCCTGCCGGAATGTCATGTTCGAGAGCAGCGTGGGGATCGACATCGGTCGGAAGGAGGTCGACGTCCAATCCTTCAGCGGCAAAGAATCCCTTCTGCTGGGCGACGACCCAGGCAATGCGGCAGAGCGCCGCGCTTTTCGAGGCCGTCAGCTTCAGGAGGGGTGTGCTGCGCGTGGCCGCAGGTGCGTCGGAAGTCGTCGGTTCAGTCGTAGCTGCACCTGAAGGTTCCTGCCGGGAGCAGCTCACGATTCCAAGTGTCAGGAGGGAAAGCAGTGACCACAGAGCTTCGCGCCGCGAAGGGTCCTCCATCACGGAAGCGACACCTGTGAGAGATTTCATGTTCGACCCCTGCGGAGTTGGAGGGACGGCAATCTCGAACGAAGGCGCGGGGATTATCGCACACACCACCGCCCGCTGGGGAGGATCAGCTATTTTGTCGCACCGGTCTTCAGCCACTTGTCGAGGTGCGCGAGCGTCTTCGCCCAGGCATCCTTGGCAGCTTCGGCGTTGTATCGATCTTTCGCGCTGGCGTCATCGAACCCTGGCCGAACGCCCGGATACACCTGAATCTGGTACTGCCGACCAGCCTTCTTCAGGGCTTCTTCGAATGCTGGAATCCCCTGGCTGGTCTGAGCATCTTCTCCGGCAAAGATGGCGAGCACGGGCGCACGAAGTTTCGCGAAGAGTTTGGCGTCGATTCGCGGAATGCCGTAGAAAAGCACCGATGCCCGGACGTCCGGACTCGCTGCGGCAGCCAGCGCGCCTGTTGCGCCCCAGCCGAACCCGATGGTACCGACACGGTTGTCTCTCAAACGTTTCGTGGATTTCATGTACGCGATCGCCCCGCCACTGTCAGAAACGAGCTGTTCCGTGGTCACCGCCTGACTGGCTTTCGCCACGTCCGCTTCGTTTCCGCGGAAATGCGGCGTTCCCCCTTGTCGCGAAAGGAAATCCGGCGCCACCACCATGTAGTCCGACGCTGCGGCCCTCCTGGCGATTTCTCTGATGTGATCGTTCAGACCGCTGCTGTCGTGCACGATGACAATTCCCGGTACTGGCGCTTCGGCTCTCGGCCGCGACAGATACCCCATCGTCATCTTTTCGTCAGTGCTGCGATAAGCCAGAGCAATAGACTCGAGCGGGTCCTGCGGTGCCTGAGCAGCAATGATGGTTCCTGCCACCTCGATGGCGCCGGTCGTGGCTGCGGCGCGCAGAAGGAATTCGCGTCGGGTAATCGCAGAATTGACGAGCGGTGAAGAACGATTGACTCGGTCACACATATCGATAGCCAGAAACCGATCCGCAGGAAATCCGCGTGGTTGATGTGCGCTCTGTTAATTCGTGTGATTTCGCGCCGATCCGCGTCCCGTCCAATTCAGGAGATCCGCGTCATCCGCGTCCCGTCTAACTCAGAAGATCCGCGTTCAGGGTTCGGTCACCAACACCGGCAGACGTCCCGTCACCACCTTCAGACATCGTCGGGCGGCGGCAACGAGGATGATCACGACCATGAACATCATGGTCACCATGCAGAAGCTGTTGACGTAGCCTTGCACGCGGAGTGCGTCGTTGGTGCCCACGGCCATGGGCCAGTAGTTGTCGCGCACGCTCAGGAAGCCGGCGCTCAGCGTGGTCACTGCCACAAAAGCCATCGGCACGGCGGTAACCCACGCGTAGCGCGCCTTGCCCATGTTGATGATAATCGTGGTCCCCACCGCAAGCGCCACTCCCGCCAGCAACTGGTTCGCAACTCCAAAGAGTGGCCAGAGCGTGTCGATGCTGCCGGTCCAGATGAAATACGCCCAGCCAAACACGATCAACGCCGTCGAAATCACCGCGCCCGGCATCCAGTCGTGACGCTCGAACGGTTTGTACACGCGCCCCAGGAACTCGGCAACCAGGAACCGACCGACCCTCGTCCCGGCATCGACGGTTGTCAGGATAAAGAGCGCTTCGAACATGATCGCGAAGTGGTACCAGTAATCCATCAG
>DATBJG010000226.1:0-12189 GCA_036556585.1 Vicinamibacterales bacterium | reverse complement strand
GGATGGCTGGACCTGCTCACCGTCAACGGCGACGTGCAGACCATACAGGCGCTGGCTCAGGCAAAGGATCCGTTTCCTTTGCACCAGCGTAAGCAGCTCTTCAGGAATCTGGGCAACGGACGATTCGACGACGTCAGCGAGCGTGCGGGAGCGGTCTTCAAGCTGTCGGAGGTCGGACGCGGAGCCGCGTTTGGGGACATCGACAACGACGGGGATCTCGACATCCTCGTGGGCAACAACAATGGCCCGACCCGCTTGCTCATCAACACGATTGGCAACCGAAAGCATTGGGTCGGACTGCGACTGGTTGGCGGCCCGGGCCAACAGAATCGGGACATGCTGGGCGCCCGGGTTGGCATCATCCTCAAGGACGGATCGACGAGGTGGCGCCGAGTGCGATCCGACGGAAGCTACGGGTCGGCCAACGATCCCAGGGTCCTTATCGGACTCGGCGATGTGACCGATGCCCCACGCGTCCGCGTCCGGTGGCCCGACGGCCGCACTCAAGAATGGCCGCAAGTTCAGATAGATCGATGGACTACCATCACGGATGGAACCAGTCCGTGAAGATTGCCGGCCATTTTTTGGTTCGCGTGGGGCCCCACCCCCACGCGCTGCCGTCGCTTACGCTCCGGATCTTGATCCGAACAACGATCTGCGTTCCCTGCTTGCTAGGGCTACTGTCTGTCGGTTGCACAACCAACGAGCCTGCGCCGTCCACAACGACGACCCCGACCACATTTACGCGTCCAGAGCTGAAGGCGGTTTCACTCCCCGACATCTCGACTGCAGCCGACAGCGTACAGACGCAGCTCCGCGAGCGCTACGCGGCGCTGGAGCTGAGGATCAAGGACTCGTCGACTCCGGTTCCCGAACTGGCCGAAGCCTACGGTGACATGGGCAAGTTGCTCATGGCCACCGAGTACCTGGACACCGCGGAGGTGTGTTTTCTCAACGCCCGCCAGCTGGCACCAGGTGAAATGCGATGGCCGTACTATCTCGGCCACGTCTACAGGTTCCGTCATCAACCCGCAAAGGCTGCCGAGTATTTCGAAGAAGCGCTCAAACTGAAGCCCGAGGACGTGGCCGCGCTCGTCTGGCTTGGCGACATGCAGCTCGCGCAGAATCAGGCGGAGGCAGCGGCTCCGCCGCTCGAGAGGGCCTTGAAGCTCGACCCACGATCAGCAGGAGCGCTGTACGGTTTGGGACGGGTTGCGCTGTCGCGACGTGAATACCCGCAGGCGGTCAAGCATCTCGAAGGAGCGCTCGCGCTCAGTCCGCAGGCCTCGCGCATTCACTATCCGCTGGCGATGGCGTACCGCGGGCTCGGCAACCGCGAACAGGCCGAAGCTCATCTCAAACGCCGTGGCGATGCCGAGCTGACCTCGCCAGACCCACTCATGGAAGCCGTCGCCGCTCTCCTCCAGAATGCCGCGGCCTACGAAGTTCGCGGATCGGATGCTCTTGCCAAGCGAGACTGGCCCGAGGCGGTCAAGCAATTGAGGAAGGCCGTCGAGCTGGCGCCCAACAACGCTTTCTCGCGGCTCAATCTTGGCACGGCACTCTTCCTCACCGGCGATTCACGCGGCGCGCTCGAACAATTCGAAGCGTCCGTGAAGCTCTCGCCGCAGTTTGCGAAAGCTCACTACGGCATTGGCGTGCTCATGGAAGCCGAGGGACGAGATGACGAAGCCATCAAGCGGTTCTCGGCTGCAGCGCAGTATGAGCCGGCCGATGTGGCTGCCAGGCTGAGTCTTGGCGATGCGCTTCGTCGCAACGGGCGTTTGGAAGAGTCGATCGTGCAGTACGACCAAGCCATGAAGATCGACCCTGGCGTCTCTCAGGCGCGATTTGGAACCGTGATGGCGCTCGTGCGGCTCAAGCGATATCAGGAAGCCCGGGATCGTCTGGCCGAGGCGATCAAAGTGTATCCCGACCAGCCAGGATTCGCGCACGCGATGGCGCGCCTTCTGGCTGCCGCGCCCGACGATCGCGTTCGCGATGGAAAAGCTGCCCTGTCGATTGTCGAGCAGTTGCTCAAGGTGCAGAAGACGCCGGCCCTGGGCGAAACCATGGCCATGACGCTGGCCGAGCTCGGCCGCTTTCAAGAGGCCGTCACGTGGCAACGTGAGGCAATGGCAGCGGCAAAACAGGCAGGACGATCTGATATGTCAGCCGGCATGGCAGAGAACCTGAAACTGTACGAACGGCGTCAGCCATGCCGCACGCCGTGGAGAGATGACGACCCGGTGCACCATCCGAGACCGCAAAGCAATTGACGTCCGGCTAAAGCCGGACGCTACGTCTGCGTACACAGGAATCGCGTGTACCACGCGTAGTGGCCGACGTTAGCCGGCCGACATTGCGGTCTTTCGTGGCGGATTGTAAAACGGCGTTTTGACGATCGTGGCCTTGACCTGGTGGCGGACGGCTTCAACCGTCATCTCGATCTTGAGCTTCTCCCCGATGTCCGCCACGCTCGACTCCACCGTCGCCAGCGCAATCAGTTTCTTGAGAACGGGCGACCACGTGGTGGACGTTGCTTTGCCAACCTGGGTCTCGTGACGATAGACGGGCACCGCAACGCGCGACGCCGTTGCGGGTACCTGAGGCGGCAGCCCCACTTTTTCGAAGAGTGCCTCGATTTCGAGCCAGTCGATCTCGAGCCCGACGATCTGACGCGGCGCTCCCTTCGAATGCTCGCGCCGCAAGGCTGCCCGTCCCACAAACGGCCCTTTGTCGAGCTTGACGAGCCGTCCCAGTCCAAGTTCAAAGGGCGAGTACTTCTGATTCGGAATGAGCGCCTTGTGGCTCCCGAAATAGTCCACGTCTATGAGCAGCAGACCGGCTTCGATGCGAGCAATGTCGAGCGCAATCATGCCGGCTGGACGCAGGTCGAACGCACCTCCTACAGCGGCCAGCGCGTCCCATACGCGGGTAGCATCTTCCCAAGCCATCCAGATCTCGTACCCGAGATCGCCGGTATATCCCGTACGCGAAATATCGACCGGCACGCCGTCGATGCGCCCGCTCGTAACCCCGTAATACTTGAGGGAGGCAACGTCGGCCTCGGCCACGCGTTGCAATAGGGCGCCCGACGTGGGCCCCTGAACCGCCAGGCCCGCCACGCGCTCGGAGACGTCCTCGACCTGGACGTCGAGTCCGGATGCGTTCTGCACGAACCACCGCAGGCTTGGATCGGCTGCGGTCCACCGGTAGACATTCTCCGCCAGCCGCGAAACGGTTCCATCGTCGATCACTTTCCCCTGCTCGTCGCACCAGGGTGTGTACATCACCTGACCCACACCCAACCTTGTCGCGTCTCGCGTCACAAGCCGGTCCACCAGTTTGCTGGCGTCCCGGCCTGTCACCATGTACTTGAACAGGGGTGAGACATCGATCAGCGCCGCCGCGTTGCGGATGGCGTTGTATTCGTGCTCGTGATGGACCTCGAACACGCTGACGGTGTAATAACCAGCCCATTCACGGTAATTCAAACTTTCGCACAGTGGCAGCGTACGCTCGTGAAACGCGGATCCTATTGGCATAATCATCAGAACGTTCGGATCGTTCGGGATCGTTCGGATCGTTCGGGATCGTTCGATCGTTCACGGTGTCGGGCCGAACGACCCGAACGGGCCGAACGTTCCGAACAACCCGAACGTTCCGAACGACCCGAACGATTTGTAGTAATTATAGAATGACCGATTCGATGAAGTACGACGCAATCGTGATTGGCGGCGGACACAACGGGCTGGCGCACGCAGCGTATCTGGCCCGGGCCGGCCGCCGTGTCCTCGTGCTCGAACGGCGGCACGTGCTTGGCGGCGCCGCCGTGACAGAAGAAGTAGTCCCTGGCTTCAAATTCTCCGTGTGCTCCTACGTCGTATCGTTGCTCCGCCCTCAGATCATTCGCGAGCTCGATTTGCCCAGACACGGTCTCGAAGTGCTGCCTCTGGACGGTACCTTCACACCGATGCCCAACGGCAACTACTTGTGGCGGGTCAACGATCATGGCCGTACCAGGCGCGAGCTGCTGCGGCACTCACGGCTCGATGCGGAGGCGTACGACGAATACGGCAAGGCCATGGTGGACATGGCCCGGTTCATCAAGCCGACGCTCGACGTGCGCGCGCCCGATCCCTTCTCCCTCAACTGGCGGGATCTTCGCGAGCTCGTTGGTTTTGGCCGGCGCTTTCAAGGACTGTCGTCAGAGGCGCGTTACCGCCTGATCCAACTGATGACGATGAGCGCTGCCGATTTTCTGGACCAATGGTTTGAGACCGACGTGCTGAAGGCGACGATGTCGGCATCCGGCATCATTGGCACGTTTCTCGGTCCGCGCTCGCCTGGCACTGCCTACGTGCTGCTCCACCATTACATGGGCGAGATCGACGGAGCATTCCGGTCGTGGGGATTTGCCAGAGGCGGCACCGGTGCCATCTCGAATGCCATCGCAGGGGCGGCGCGAGAAGCCGGAGTTGAAATTCGAACGAACGTGACGGTCAGCAGGATTCTCACCCGTAACGGTCGTGCGACCGGCGTCGTCCTCGACAACGGCGACGAAATCAACGCCTCGTGGGTCTCGTCGTCTGTGGATCCTCGGCTGACCTTCCTCAAGTTTCTGGAGCCGCGCGAACTGCCTGGCGAATTTGTGGAAGAAGTCAGACGGTACAAGTTCCGCGGCTCGTCAGGAAAGGTCAACCTCGCATTGGACGGGCTTCCCAACTTCACCAGTATGCCTGGGCCGGGCGCCCACCTCCGAGGGGCAATCTCCGTTTCGCCGAGCCTCGACTACATGGAACGTGCCTATGACGATGCGAAATACGGTCGCCATTCGCGCCGGCCATACATCGATATGGTGATTCCCAGTCTGACGGATCCCTCGGTTGCACCACCAGGAAAGCACGTGTTGTCCTGCTTCGTACAATACGCGCCGTACCACCTTGCCGAGGGCACCTGGGACCAGCAGCGAGAGAGTTTCGGCGATACGGTCGTCGACACGGTGAGTGAGTACGCACCTAATCTCAAGGATTTGATTCTCCATCGGCAGGTCGTCACACCGCTCGACCTCGAGCGCGAATGGGGCCTCAGCGAGGGGAATATCTTTCAGGGCGAACTCGCGCTGGAGCAGCTTCTATTCCTTCGGCCCGTGCCGGGGTGGGCTCAATATCGAACGCCCATCCGGAACCTTTTCATGTGCGGCTCGGCAGCGCATCCCGGGGGCGGGATCATGGGCGCTCCAGGCCGGAATGCCGCGCTGGAGATCCTGGGAGAAGCGCATTGACACATTCGCGCGATCCGCGTGAATCAGCGTCCACCACGGCCGTGCACGACATCATCGTCGTCGGTGGCGGGCACAACGGGCTCGTTGCGGCGGCGTTACTGGCCCAAGCCGGACACAAAACCCTCGTGCTCGAGCGGCGTGAGATCGTTGGCGGTGCCTGCATCACCACAGAGATCCATCCCGGCTTCCGGTGTCCGGTCCTCGCGCACACTGCTCAGCCTTCGGCGGCCGTTCTCAACGAGTTGCGTCTTAGTGAACACGGTCTCAAGCTCATCCAACCCGATCCCTGGCTGTTGGCCCCATGCGCGGATGGGCGAAGCCTGACGCTCAGTCACGATCCGTCCGCGTCGGCGGCAAGCATTGGTCAGTTCTCCGCCGCAGACGCCCGCGCCTATCCGGAGTTCCTCGCCACGCTATCCCGTCTCACGCAGTTCATGGCCGGCGTTCTGGCGAGCCCGCCGCCCGACATCGAGCACACGTCCTATACAGACCTCTGGTCGTTGGCAAAGATGGGACGCCAGTTTCGCGGCCTGGGCAAGAAAGATGGTTACCGGTTGCTGCGGTGGACGCCGATGTCGGCGGCCGATTTCCTTTCGGAATGGTTCGAATCCGAGCCGCTCCGGGCGGCCCTTGCCGGGTCCGGAATCTTCGGGACGACACTCGGGCCCCGGTCGGCAGGCAGCACGGCCGTCCTTTTGCTGCAGCGGGCGCTCAGCGGCGGGAAACTCTGGCTTGCGCAAGGTGGCCTTGGATCATTCACATCCGCACTGGCGTCAGCTGCCCGGGCAGCGGGTGCAACAATCCGGACAAACGCAAGCGTCGCGCAGGTTAGCGTCAAGGACGGCCGGGCGACTGGTGTGATTCTCGAAAACGGCGACGAGCTTCGCGCTAAGGCCGTCGTCTCGAATGCCGACCCCCGCCGGACGTTTCTCAATTTCGTCGATCCGGTCCACCTCGAACCCGGTTTCGCCAACAGGGTCCGGAGTTACCGATCGGCCGGGACTGTCGCCAAGATCAATCTCGCTCTCAGCGGCCTGCCCGCCTTTGCCGCAAACGGTGGCGCCCCGGCGGTAGAAAAGCTGGGTGGTCGCATCCACATCGGTCCGGATCTCGACTATCTCGAACACGCGTTCGATGCGTCGAAGTACGGCACGTGTTCGGCCCAGCCCTATCTCGACGTGACGATCCCGTCGGTCACCGATCCCGGTCTGGCGCCATCAGGATGCCACGTCATGTCCGTCTGCGCGCAGTTTGCCCCATATGCACTGCGCGGAACGGACTGGAGCGCAGCCGGACCGGCGTTTGGCGACACCGTCATCGACACGCTCGCGGAATACGCTCCCAACCTCAGGAGCCTGATTCTGTCCAAGCAGATTGTCACGCCGCAGGATCTGGAATCGGTTTACGGCCTTTCGGGCGGTCACATCTTTCACGGAGAGCTCGCGCTGGACCAGCTCTTCATGATGCGGCCACTCGTCGGCTGGGCCCGCTACCGGACGCCAATCGAGCGCTTGTATTTGTGCGGCGCCGGAACGCATCCGGGATATGGCGTGTCGGGACTGTCTGGGCTCAATGCCGCCCGGGAAATCGTGAAGGATCTGAAATAACAGTCGACAGTTGACAGTCGTCAGTCGACAGTCGTCAGTCGTCAGTCGTCAGTGCTCAGTCGTCAGTCCACGGTCGACGGTCGGCGGAGGCATTGGGCAGCAAATACTCAGCAGGAGCGGTCCCCAAGTACCGATAAGAAGGCCGAGTGTCGACATCCCTGATGTCACCAATCTGCTCGGTTGGGGCGACACAGCCAACCAGCTTGTTGTGCGAATTGGGACTCGAGTCGAGAAGAAGTCAGTCGCCGCGCTGCAGGCCAAGGATTTGCGGTAGCGTCAGTCCAGCAGGTCAAACATCCGGCTGATTTTGATGATGAGGCTTCGATCGGAATAGCGGGGCACGAGCACGGGATCGTCGATGAGCTGCGTATCGGTATAGACGATGAAGAGGCCGGTGTTGGCTTGCTGCAACCATCCGAAACGGAAATTGCTCGACCAGATATTTGCGCGGTCGTTGTATTGAATGAGGCTCTGCACGAACACGCGCGGCGAGAACGAGTAAGAAATCCGGGCCCGTCCCAGGTTGGTCACGAAGTGACCGCCGGGCAAATCGACATCGTTGCGGTCCCAGCTGACTTCGGTGCTGAATCTCTCGCCAAACCGAACGCGAAATTCCGGCGTCAACCGCAGACGACTGCCGCCGAAGAACCCACCAGCGTTGACCTGAAAGCCCGCCGACACCGGAGCCCCTTCGTTGCTTTGAATCTGGAGCTGAGTCTCTGCGTGATCGTAGGTACCGGGAGCGACCACCACACCCGGGTAAATTGAGAAGGGTTGGATGACACCTTCGCGGGTCAGGTTGACGCCGGTGCTGAACTCCCAAGCGTTCTTCAGCTCCCACGAGCTGTCGATGTGCCAGTAGCCTGTTTCCTGGAACCCTGAGTGGTTCCAGTAGGCACGGTAGTTGGTGTGAGGTCTGATCTCCTGGAACTTCGACATGCCTTTCGGGCGGATCCGCGTGAACACGAGGCCTTCCACTTTCCGGAACCCTCCAGTACGACTGAGGAAACCCACTTCGGGATTGAAGTTCTGCCCTGTCTCCAGATAGGTCAAGCTCAGGGTCAACGGTTGAGTATCGTTCCGCGCCTGGATCTGGTAGGCGTGCTGGTTGCTCGACGCACCTGGAGTTTCCGTCCGCGCCGCCCAGCCCGACACCAGCCCTGTCCGGCCGATTCCCCAGCGACCGTCGAAAGCCAACGCAAGGTTGTGGTCGTCCACCCCGGCCTTGTCGCCCGTCGCCTGCCGGCCGACGAAGATGGCGCCAAGGCTCGAGCGGTTCACCAAATCGCGACGCACGCGCGCGACCGTGAAGTTGTTTGCTGGATCCAACCCGTCTCCGTCTCCCGTTTGCATGTTGAGAAAGCCGACGTTTACCGGGCCCGCGCGGCCCGAGAGGCGGGCACCAGCGTAAATCGGTATCTCCTTGCCATCGTCGGCAATCCCGATGCGCCGGCTGAAGAACACTTCCGCCTCGCTGGGACTCCCAACGGCAAACAACCCGGCGTTCTCGAGGAAGAACGGACGCTTCTCCGGATAGAACAGGTTGAAGCGATCGAGGTTGATTTGCTGTTCATCCACCTCGACCTGCGCAAAATCGGTGTTGATCGTGCCATCCAGGGTCAGGCTTGGCGTGACGCTGTATTTGATGTCGAGGCCGACGTCGCCCAAATAGTTGGTATCCGGGTCTATTGCACCCTGCTTGAGCGTCTCGCCCAGCACATAGGGCACGAACTTCAGATTCCGGGGCGCGGGTAGACTGAGACCGGTAAGGGCTCCCGCGAGCGACACACGGAACAGGTCGAACTGAATCGGCAGCGGCGCCCAATACGACGTTTCCTTGCGGCGCCTGATCGTCCGTTGAAAATTCAGACCCCACTCGCGGCCCTCACCTGGCTCGTAACGCAACGTGCGGAACGGGATTGCAAACTCGGCCGACCAACCCGAATCAAGGATTGCCGTCCGCACCACCCATGAGCCATCCCAGTTCAGGTTGAATCCTCCGCCCGACCCTGCGAGCTGCCGTCCACCGCCTCCCCCGCCCCCAAAAGGACTGTTGCTCCCTTCCCCGGTGAGCTGCCCGTCGTACTCCAGACCAGCAGGGTTGGTCGCAAACACGAACCCGTTCTGACGATCGCGGTACGTATCGAGAACAATGCGGAAACTGTCGGTATCGTCGAGCGGCGAATCACGCCGCGAGTCGGAGACTGTCAGTCCTGAAGGGTCGCGATCCCACAGGATCACGCCGACGTAGAGCGTGTCATTGGTGTAGACAATCCTGACCTCAGTACGCTCGGAGGAGGGCTCGCCGGCGTCGGGCGCGGTCTGCCAGAAATCGACGAGGGGTGGCACGTTGAGCCAGGCTGCATCCTCGGCAACGCGGCCATCCATGGTGGGACCCTCGCTAATCTTCAATGCCCGCGCCGTCGGCGGAGCGGCCGGTGGCTCAGTCGTCTGCGTCGCTCCGATTCCAGCGTACGCGTGAATCAGGCACACCACTGCTACTGCGACCGCGGTCCGACGATGACCGGGAACCACGTTCAGGTCCGCGCGACGGTTCAAATCAGTCCGATAGGAAGGGGTCGGCTGCCGGCCGGCGGTCCCAGCCGGAACAAACGCGAAGGCGCCATCCGGACGGGCTGTCAGGCTCGATTCTATCAACAACTGATTCCTCAAAACTGACAACTGATTACTGAAAACTGACAACTGTTTTACTATCCCCACATGCTCGAGTACAGACACACCCAGATTGGCTGGGGAATCGTTGTCCTTCTTTTCCTGGGATTGCTCGTTGCGGCAATCGTGGCCATCCGCGCAGACCTGATGGGTGGCGTCACTCTGGCGCTCGTCGCACTGGTCGTCTTTGCGTTGTTTGGAACGATGACCGTCACGCTGGATGAGACACATCTCACGCTGTGGTTCGGGATAGGGGCCTTTCGAAAGCGCATTGCATTCAAAGAGGTCCGCGCGTACCGTCCGGTCCGCAATCCCTGGTACTACGGGTGGGGCATCCGCTGGTTTCCCGGCGGGTGGCTCTATAACGTGTGGGGATTCCTGGCAGTTGAACTCCTCCTGCATACCGGTGCGCGCGTGCGAGTTGGAACGAGTGAACCCGAGGTTCTGATCGCTCAACTTCAGCGAGTCGTCGGCAACCGGCCACCATTGACGACAGCCGAAATCCAGGCGGAGCGCCGACGGGCAAGAATTTCGGTACTCGTATTTGTGGGGGCGATTCTTGCTCCTCTTGCGATCGCGCTGACGGCCATTTATCTGTTCGCGAAACCGCCAACCGTGAGTGTCTCGCAGGCGGGTTTCTCCGTCCGAAGCGGGCTGTACGGCGAAGAGATTCCGCTGGAGCGGGTGACAGGGGTGACGCTGGAACAAACTCTGCCGCGAGTCCTGCTGCGAACCAACGGCCTCGCATTCCGCAGGCACCTGCGCGGGCATTTCAGGCTGGCTGAAATCGGGGACGGACAGTTGTTTGTGGAGCTCGGCAGCCCGCCGTACGTCATTGTGCGGACGAAAACCGACTACGTGATCGTCAATTTCGACGACGCCGCGCGCACGCGCGAACTGTACGCAGACCTCGCGGCAAGGGTTGGAAAGTACTAAGTAGTTTTCAGTTGTCAGTCATCGGTTTTCAGTTCGGACTGGGCCGTAAACGACCGAAAACTGATACCTGATAACTGATAACTGATAACTCTAGAAGGGAGACCTCGATGCGACGCCTCATGGTAGTCCTGATGTCGGTGACGGCCATCGCGGTTTCGGCGCAAGGTTCGCGGGAGCCCGACTGGGCAACCCTCGAGGAAGAGACGCTCCGACATTTTCAAACCCTGGTCAGGATGGACACGACCGATCCGCCCGGGGGTGAGCGTCCCGCTGCGGAGTATCTGAAACAGGTCCTGGACCGCGCAGGCATTCCGTCACAGATGTTCGCCCTCGAGGCTCATCGGCCCAATCTGGTGGCCCGCCTGAAAGGCAACGGGAAGAAACGCCCGCTGCTGATCATGGGACACACCGACACGGTCAACGTCGATCCGGCAAAATGGAAATTCCCGCCCTTCAGCGCCACACGAAGCGATGGCCATATCTACGGACGCGGCACCGTCGACGACAAAGACAACGTCGTCGCTGCGCTGATGTCGATGCTGACGTTGAAGCGGCTCAACGTGCCGCTCGATCGCGACGTCATCTTTCTTGCGGAATCTGGCGAGGAAGGGTCGACGCGCGTCGGCATTCAATTCATGGTGAATCAGCACTTTGCCGAGATCGATGCGGAGTTCTGCTTTGCCGAGGGCGGCGGCATGGTCCGGGAAGGGGGCCAGGTCAAGTATGCGACCGTCCAGACACTCGAGAAGATTCCTCGCGCCATCGAGTTGACGGCAAGGGGACCCGCCGGACACGGTTCTATTCCGCTCAGGACGAACGCGGTCGCGCATCTCGCAGCGGCGGTTGCAAAGGTTGCGGCGTGGGAACCACCGATTAGCCTGAACGAGACGTCGGCTGGGTACTTCAAGCGGTTGGCGACGATTTCCAGTCCGCAAGCCGGGGAACGATATCGGAATGTGCTCGACCCGGACCCGAAGGTTTCAGGTCCGGCGGCTGAATATCTTCTGGAGCGCGAGCCGCGACTGGCAGCATTGCTGCGCCATTCAATCTCACCAAACATCATTCAGGCGGGATATCGAGTCAACGTGATTCCATCCGAAGCGAAGGCCACGCTCGACGTGCGGTTGCTACCCCACGAAAGTGACCCCGCAAAATTTCTCGAAGAGATACGAAAGGTCGTCAACGATCCGGCCGTCGACGTCAGCTGGGCGCCACGCGACGTGCGCCCCGGTAATCCTGCCGCCAGTCTCGATAACGATGCGTTCGCCGTGATCGAGGCGGCTGTGACAAAACACTACCGGGCGACCAACATCCCGACAATGAGCACTGGTGCGACAGACATGGCCTACCTGAGAGCCAAAGGGATGCAGTGTTATGGCGTAGGGCCTGCGACCGATGTCGAAGACGGGCCGCTGGGGTTCGGCTCGCACAGTGACCAGGAACGAATCCGCGAAGAAGAACTGCAGCGGTTCGTCCGCTTTCATTACGACCTGGTCGCGGGAGTTGCGCGCGCGAGGTAACTCGCCGCGCTCGACGGCAAGGTCAGCCCGCGCTCGTGGCGGCGCTCCTCGAGTCGGCCTGGGTGGCCGCTGGCCCGTTGGAGCACCGCCAGGCACGCCGCACTGGAACTCCCACCCTCAGTAGTGTCTCCCACGTGGGAAGCTGCCACGATAGTTCCAGAGCGGG
>DATBJG010000225.1:0-11699 GCA_036556585.1 Vicinamibacterales bacterium | reverse complement strand
GCTCACGCAGCGTTGACAAGCGTGAGCGAAGGTTGGCGGGGTCGACGGGACTCGAACCCGCGGCCTCCGGCGTGACAGGCCGGCGTTCTAACCAACTGAACTACGACCCCCCTGAAATTGCAGAATTGCAGGATTGCAGGAGTGCAGAAAGTGAAGAGGACGTCACATTCAGCAATCGCAAATCATCGTGTGCAATCTATAACAAATCCTTTCTGCAATCCTGCAATTCTGCAATCCTGCAATTTCTTAGCTGGTGGGCGGTACAGGGCTCGAACCTGTGACACCCGGCGTGTAAAGCCGGTGCTCTACCAACTGAGCTAACCGCCCGGCCTTCTCCGCCGCGGTTCGCGGCCAGCCAAACGACACATTATAACAGTACCTCTGAACGACCTTTGGCCGTTGCCCTTTGCCGTCTCAGCCGAGCGCCACCTTGACCGCAAGGATGAGCGCCACCGCAACGAACCCACCGACTGCCCGGTACTCGCGATTACGGCGTGCCCGCTCCAGGCTGAACCGCCTGGTCTGATCAAGTTCACGGCCGGAGCGATACGCTCGGTACCGATCCCCGAAACTGCCATCGAGAAACGATTGCTCGCGCCGCATGGCTGCCGACAAGGTGGCGGCGAGATAGAGCGCGACAAGAGCGGCCACCAGAATATTCGACGCCGCAATCGCAAAGCCAATCCCCATGATCGTCGAGCCTAGGTACAGTGGATGCCCGACGAAGCGATACGGTCCCGACGAGGTTACCTCGCGATCCTTCTCCAGATGTCCCGCTGCCCAGATACGTACGAGCTCGCCCACGAGCGCAATGCCACACCCCACGGTCCACGTCGCCCAGGTCGGCTGTGCCAGCCACAGAGCAGCCGCCCCGCACACGAAGCCAAGCGTGACACGCCGCCGCGCGAGCCATGCCAGCGGATCAGCCATGGGCGCGAGCACGGGTCAGGCGCACTTCGATCGCGTCGAGGACCTCGTCCACACCAATGTCGGAAAGGCACGGAGTGGCGCGCGTGCAGCGGCGCTGGTAGTGACAGATACAACGCGTATAACCGGACAAACTGATGTCACGTGAAGACCACGGACCATTGCGCTGCGGGTCGGTCGGGCCAAAAAGCGCCACGACCGGGGTTCCTACCGCGGCGGCCAGATGCAACGGTCCGGTGTCGCCGGAAATCATGATGCTCGCGGCGCGTGCAAGCGCCAGCAGATCCCCCAATGTCGTTTGCGGCGTGACGATCGCGCTCCCCTTCGCGGATGTGGCCACCTCTTGCGCGAGCAATCGTTCGCCGGGCCCCCATAGAACAGCCGAACGCAGACCGTGACGGGCGAGCATCTCGACCGCCAGGTGACCGAAAGCGTCCGTCCGCCACCGCTTGTTCGGCCAGGCTGCGCCAGGGTTGATGATTGCGAACCGATCGCCACCACGAATGTTCAGCTCGCGGCGTACATCTTCGAGCACCGTCGACCGAGGAATGTCGAGTGGAAACTTGATCGCGAGATCGTCCGTATCGAGACCCAGCGTTCGCAGCAGTGAGAGGTTTTTCCGGATCACGTGTGGGCCGTCAACCGCACTGCAGGCCTCGGAGTAAAACAGGCGGGCTCCCGGTTCGCGCAGATGCTCACGCGAAAAACCAATGACACGTCGGGCCCCCGAACCGCGGGCCAGCAGTGCCGACTTCCACAAGCCTTGAAGGTCGAGGGCCTCGTCATACCGCTCGGTTCGCAGACTGCGCATCGTGCTCAGGAAACCGCGCGCCGACGGCTGAACCACGATTCGCCGATTGATGACGGGCACCAGATCGAGGATGGCCCGGTGGCGCGTGTCTACGAGCCAGTCGATGTGCACGTGAGGTATCGATTCGCGCAGCGATGCGGCAACAGGCAAGCTGTGAATGATGTCGCCGAGAGACCCGAGCCGCACCAGCAGGATTCGCCGCTGGGGTACGGTCATTGTCGGGTCGCACGAATTCGAGCGATCAGGTCGCGGGTCGAGTGGTCCTTTGGGTCACCGACGATGGCAGTCCGACCGCCATACGCGCGGACCGTGTCCCGCTCAGGGACCGTGTCAACGGTATAGTCAGTACCTTTGCAGTGGACGTCTGGCTTGAGGACACGCAAAAGCTCGTTGACGTCCAAATCCGGAAAGACAACGACGTAGTCCACTGATCGGAGCGCGCTCACCATTGCAGCACGATCGGCGGCCGAAAGAATGGGCCGGTTCGCCCCCTTCAACTGACGCACGGAGTCGTCGTCATTGATTGCCACGACCAGCCGGTCGGCCTCTGCCTTCGACCCTTCCAGATAGCGGATGTGACCGACGTGAAGCACGTCGAAGCAGCCGTTGGCGAAGGCGATAGAGCGACCGGCGGCCCGGTCTGTCTGCAAGAGCGCCTCTAGTTCTTCTCGGCTGACAACTTGTCCCATGTCGGCATTAATTAAGGCGCGTGGGGCCCCACCCCCACGCGCTAAAGACCGACGTCTCGCGGCGTAGCACGCTCGACGTCAGGTACAGAGTGATCGCTTTCGATGGCTGCGCGCAACTCATCTGCTGAGACTGTCGCCGTTCCACGCTTCATCACCACCAGGCCGCCTGCATAATTGGCGAGCCTCGCGGCCTCGTAGAATGATGCCCCGGCAGCCAGAGCCAACGTCAGCGTCGCTATCACCGTGTCGCCGGCGCCTGTGACGTCTGTGACCTGATCCGAACCGAAAATCGGGATGTGGACCGTGGGTCGGCGGGCTTCAAACAATGCCATCCCTCGACTGCCACGCGTGATGAGCACCGCGCGCATCTGGGCACGCTTGAGGATCTGGCGACCGGCACGTTCGAGCACGTCGAGCTGATCGTCAATACGAATGTCGAGCATGTGCTCGACTTCCGATTCGTTGGGCGTGCAGGCGGTCAGGGACCGGTACGACAACAGGTTGAAGCGCGAATCGACCAGGATGGGGATCGGACGCCGACGGGATCGGCGTGCCACTTTGGCCCGCAGTTGCGTCACGAGATCGGGCGTGACCAGTCCAGATCCGTAATCGGACACTAAAATCGCATCACATCGATCGGAGGCGCTGAGCACTTTTCGGCCGAACTCCGCGCGGGCGCGAGGCGACACACGAGCCGGCGCAACGCGATCGATTCGGACGATCTGCTGCTTGGCAGTGTGGACCCCACCGGCCAGGATGCGGGTCTTGACGGGAGTCACGTAGCCGTTTCCTCCAATCAAACTCAAGT
Organism: Vicinamibacterales bacterium; assembly: GCA_036556585.1. GTDB lineage: Bacteria > Acidobacteriota > Vicinamibacteria > Vicinamibacterales > JAMQPK01 > DATBJG01. The sequence continues at coordinate 8,464 of DATBJG010000225.1, read as the reverse complement.
CCTTCATCTGGCGGCGAAGCGTGTCTACCAGTCGTCGGCCAGGTTCATCGCGCCCGGCGAGGCCGACCAGTTGAGCGCGTCCACCAAGCGCGGCCACGTTGCTCGCTGCATTCCCGGCCCCACCAGGAAGAATTTCCGTCGAGCTGTATTGGAGAATGAGCACGGGGGCTTCGCGAGACACGCGCGCTACCTGGCCGTAGATGAACTCATCGGCAATGACATCACCGACGACCAGTACGCGGCGTCCGGCTAGTCGATCCACCAGATGCACGAGCCGCTCGCGCCGTTCCGCTTCGCCGGGCAGTGGATGAATCGATCGGATGATCAACACGCTTCCCCGTTCTGAGCCGCAAGCGAGCTGGATTGATTACTCATTTGTTTTCAAGTATCCACGACACGGCTTCGATGAGATCGTCCGCCACGGCGGCTGGCTTGACGTCTTTTCTCGGCCGTCCTTCTTCTGTGCGCCCGTAGCCCGTTCGAACGAGGATCCCTCGGGCACCTGCCGCATATGCCGCCTGAACATCGTGCCATCGATCCCCAACCGCAAACGAACGCCTGAGGTCAATGTTCAGATCCCTCGCCGCCTGCTGCAGCATTCCCGGCCCAGGCTTCCGGCAATCGCATGCCTTGCGATATGCCTCGAGTGGCGCGTCGGTCAGGTGGGGACAATAGTAGTACGCATCCACCCGTGCAGCCCCAGCGGTCATCGTCTGGCCAATAAATTGATGCGCCTCTTTCACGAACGACTCGTCGATGATGCCGCGCGCGACGCCCGCCTGATTGGTGACAATAACGACGAGAAATCCGGCCTGGTTGAGCAGCCGGACTGCATCGACACTCCACGGAAACAGGGCGAGGCGCTCGAGCCGGTCGAGGTACCCGACATCCTCCAGGATGGTTCCGTCGCGGTCGAGAAACACGGCCGGCGTCATCGTCGTTTCAACCCCACACGGTCGCGGGGGCATCGGCGGTCACTGCTCGGGCTCCCGATGGGAGCCGTTGCAGCACCGCCTCCAGGACCCGCGTTGGCTCGATGCGCCGCATGCACCGGTGATCGATGGGGCATTCACGCAGCATGCATGGACGACAGAAAACGTTCTGGGACACAACTGTATGCGATCCGGTCAGGCTCTGACCGGCAAGCGGCGCGCTGATCTGCTCATCTGTCGGTCCAAAAATCGCCACCACCGGCCGTCCAAGCGCGGCTGCAAGATGTGTCGCGCCCGAATCGTTGGCCACCAATGTCGCACAGTACGACATCAACCCCATCAACTGACGGATGTCGGTTCGCCCAATAAGATTGAACACGCGGCCGCTGTTTGTGATGGCATGGTCTGACTGCTCGAATGCGGCCATCACCTGCTGTCCGGCTTCGCGATCCTCGACTCTCCCGACCAGCACACACGAGACGCTCTTCTCCGCGAGGGCTCGCGCCACCTCAGCGAACCGTTCGGGAGGCCATTGCTTCGCGAAGCCATACGCGGCTCCAGGCGCGAGGCCGACCAACGGCGACGAGGGATCCCAACCTTCCTGATTGAGGAGAGTCGCTGCCAACTGACGGTCGCGGTCCCGTACGAGAATGTGAGGCGTCAATGGTCCGTTCGACAGCCCGAACTCATGCACGAGGTGTTGATAGTAGGCCCCTTGATGAATCTTCGCTCGTGGGCGACGCGCGGATCGCGTCAGTAACGGGTGCCTGAAGTCACCACGATAGCCCCAACGCTCGCGGATACCCGCTTTCCGTGTCACCCACGCGGTGTAGAACGAATTCGGAAGCAGAATCGCCAGATCGAACTCTCCAGCATGCAGCGTCTCTGCATCTGCGCGCGATCGTCCTCGGGCTTTGCCTTTCGATTGGAGCGCCACCACCCTGTCGACGCCGGGCACCGACTCGAAAAGCGGCGCAAGCCCTGCGCGAGCGGCAATGGTCAAGGTGGCCTCGGCAAAATGTCGCCGAACGTCGGCAATTGCCGGCAGAGCCATCGCGGCGTCTCCCAGCCAGTTGGGGGCCAGGACTACCACACGGGAGAAGGTCTCAAGGCTCAAGGCTCAAAGCTCAAGCTGAAGGCTGACGGCTGAAGGCTGTTGTGAGACTTCAGACTTCTACATCCTGACTGGCGGTCGGGAACATGCCGGGCGAATGCTCCGCGGCGGTGCCGGTATCGCGCCAGCGACGATGCATCCACAGCCACAATTCCGGATGACGCCTCACATACATTTCGAGGACGTCTGTGCAACGCTGCGTGAATTCGCGGACCGCGTCTGGTGAGTCGTCTGACGGCGGTTCCACGGGATGCTCGTAGATCATACGATAGCGTCCACCGGGCAACGGCAATGCAAAGAGCGGGACCACGGGCGCACCTGTGCGAAGCGCCAGCCGTGCGAGGGCAGAGGTCGTCGATGCCGGCCGCTCGAAAAACTCGACGTCGATCGCATCGGGACTGTGCATATGCTGATCAATGAGCATGCCGACGCCCTGACCGGAAGCAAGCAACCGCATGGCCCGACGCATGGCGCCTTGCCGATATATGACGGAATTTCCGGTGATGCATCTCGTCTGCTCGAGGAGTGTGTTGAGAAACGGGTTGTCGAGGGCTCGCGCAAGGACCGCCATGGGACCGAACCGCAGCCCGTGCGCCAGCGCGTGCTGCTCCCAGAACCCGAAGTGCCCGGTACAAAAGAGGACTCCCCGTCCGCGGGCAAACGCGTGCTGAACGCGATCCTCACCTTCCCAATCGACGAGCTCGAGCATCCGTGCATGAGAAAGCGAGCTGAACTTCAGCAGCTCGACAAGGACATGGCCGAAATGCGCAAACATCTCCCGCGCAATCTTGCGCCTCTCGGCTTCTGATTTTCGCGGAAACGCGGCCACCAGGTTTCGTTGCGCCACGCGGCGATGCTGCCGATCACCGTAGTAGAAGGTCAGGCCGATAACGGTCCCAATCGCCCGCACCATTGCCGGGGAGAGCGGACGCATCACGCCCGCAATCAACTGCACCAGCCAATGTTCGAGGCGATGTCTCATGATGCCCGGACGAGATGCTTACGCAGCCACGGGGCAAATGCCGGGTCGAGCATGACACGCAGGGGGGTCCAGAGGATCGGGATTCGGGGTTCGGGATTCGGGGTTCGGGGGTCGAGGTTCGGGATTCGGGACAGCCGCACCACGTCCTTCTCGGTGGTCAGTACCGCCTTGGCACCGGCTGACGTGGCGGCACGCAGGACGTCGACAATCTCGGTGGCTGAAAACTGATGATGATCGGCGAACGTGCGCGTCCCCACAAGCTGCCACCCTGCCCCCTGGAGGTCGTCGAAGAACCTCTGAGGGTTGGCAATACCCGCCATCGCAAATACAGGGCCTGGAAGATTCACTGAAACCGGCTCCCCGGGGCTCGGTTGAATCTCAGATGGAATTGGACGCGGCGCGTCGATCGTTCGATTCATTTGAAACACCGGTCGGCCGTCGACGTCTCCGGCCACCTCGCCTGCACTGACAAACACCGCATCGGCAGAGCTGGCAACCGAAAACGGCTCGCGCAACCGCCCGAGCGGGAGCGGATACGGATTGGCACGGTCCGCGCTCGTCACGATCAACAGATCGATATCCCGCTCCAGCCTGAAATGCTGAAACCCGTCGTCCAAAAGGTGCACGGTGCAACCCAGTCTGGTTTCCGCCACACGCCCTGCAGCATGGCGGGCCGTGGACACCACGACTGCAGATTCCGGAACGGCACGGGCCAGCATATAAGGTTCATCCCCTGCATGCTCCACATCCGCCAGCACGGAATGACCGTCCGAAACGATCGTGACCTCGTCCGAACCAGATCGACGTTTGTAGCCGCGACTGAGAATTGACGGACGCTCTCCCATTTCGACGAGAAGCTTCGCGATGGCCGCCACCAGCGGCGTCTTGCCGGTGCCACCAACGCTGAGATTTCCGATGCTGATCACCGGACGATCGAGGCGACGTCGTGACGCCGGATGCGAAATGTACCAGCGCCTTCTGGCGAGTGCGACCGAGCCATAGACGTCGCTGAGCAGCCGCAAGAACGGTTGTGGCACTCCGCTCTCAATGCGTGGGACGAAATGGTCGCAGGACGCCTCGATCGCTGCGACCCGAGGGCTGGAGACCGGCAATCACGGCCAGCGTGCGATCCCTCGCCCCGCGATTGGATTCCACGAGCGCACGGGCCGCTGCACCGAGCCGAGCGCGGCGAACCGGATCGGTCAACAGCGCAACGAGGGCATCTTCGAGTGCGCGCTCGGACTGGACCTGCACGGCGGCATCGTTGGTTAGAAATGCGTTGGTAATTTCGGAGAAGTTCTGCATGTGTGGGCCAAACACGATCGGTTTGCCAAAAACCGCCGGCTCCAGAATATTGTGGCCCCCCATATCCACCAGGCTCCCGCCAACAAACACGACCGTCGCCACCTGATACACCTGGGCCAGCTCTCCGATCGTGTCGAGAACCACGACCTCGGCGCGAGGCTCATCGTCGATCGGCAGCTCGGTGCGCCGCACGGTGACGAATGCCGCCTGCTGGGAAAGGTCAACCGCTTCCCCAAAACGCTCCGGGTGTCTTGGAGCAAGAATCAGAAGAGGGTTCGCCGTAGTCTTCTTGATGTGCCGGAAGGCCTTGAGTAGCGCCCGTTCCTCATCCCGCATCGTGCTTCCGGCAACCAGCACTACACGAGATGACGCAATCCGGAAGAATCGCAGCACGCGATCGCGAGGACGTGTATGCGGCGACGCTGCCGGCACCTCGAGCGAATCGAACTTGAGGCTCCCGGTGACGATGACACGCGAAGGATCGGCGCCGAGATCAATGAGACGGCGCTTGGACTCCTCGCCCTGGACGCAAAACCGATCCACCTGGGCCAGCACCCGTTTGAACAATGGCCTGATCAGGCGATACCTGGGATACGAGCGTGACGAAATTCGGCCGTTGACCAAAATGGTTTTCACGTTCGCGCGACGACATTCCCGCAACAGGTTCGGCCAAATCTCCGTTTCCATCATGACGAACAACTTGGGTCGCACGAGCCGCAACGTTCGCCGGACGATGAATGCCCAGTCGAACGGAAAGTAGAACACCGCATCCACGCCCTGCACGTTGCGTTTCGCAATCTCCTGTCCAGCCATCGTCGTCGTCGACAAAAAGAGCCGGAGCCGCGGATAGGCGTCACGCAGATCCGGAATCAGTGCGCGAGCCGTCAACACTTCGCCAACTGATACCGCGTGAATCCAGATCGAAGGCTCTGCATCGAGATTGAACGAGACGGGAAGATAGCCGAGACGCTGAGACAGACTGCCGATGTATTTCTGATAGCGAATCGCCTGGTAGAGAAGATATGGTGACGCCAGCAGCAGGAACAGCAGCGTCGCCAAACTGTAAATAAAGTACATGAAAGTAAAATATTAGCGGGCGTTTGACGCTCCGGCAAGCCGTTCATTAAAGTAGGGGGGCCTTTTTTCCTTCAGGAGGATATCGATGGCCGTCAAGGTCGGCATCAACGGGTTCGGACGGATTGGCAGGAACATCATGCGTGCCGCGCTGGGCGATCGCTCGATCGACTTTGTCGCCGTGAACGATCTGACCAACGCCGGGACGCTGGCGCACCTCTTGAAGTATGACTCCGTCCTCGGAAATCTCCAGTCGAAAGTCGAAGCTGGTGACGGCTCGATTTCGGTTGATGGCGACCAGTTCAAGGTGCTCTCCGTCAAGGACCCGGCCCAGTTGCCGTGGAAAGACCTGGGTGTCGACGTCGTGTTCGAATCCACCGGCATCTTTACCGATCGGGACGGTGCCACCAAGCACCTGACTGCCGGCGCCAAACGGGTCATCATCACGGCTCCGGCCAAGGGCCCGGATGTGACCGTGGTTCTCGGCGTCAACGCTGACATGTACGATCCGGCCAAGCACAAGATTATCTCCAACGCATCGTGCACCACCAATTGCCTGGCGCCCCTCGCAAAGGTCGTACACGAGCAGTTCGGAATCAAGAAAGGCTGGATGACCACGATTCACTCGTATACGAACGATCAGCAGCTGCTCGACCTGCCACACAAGGATCTGCGGCGGGCGCGTGCCGCGGCGATCTCGATGATTCCCACCACGACCGGCGCTGCCTCGGCGGTGGGTGAAGTGCTGCCGGCCCTGAAAGGACGCCTCGATGGCTTCGCCATGCGCGTGCCAACGCCCAACGTGTCGGTTGTCGACCTCGCGGCATTGGTCGAAAAGAAGACTACGGGCGAGGAAGTGAATGCGGCGTTCAAGGCGGCGGCCGAAGGGCCGCTCAAGGGGATCCTCCAGTACTCGACTGAACCGCTGGTCTCCATCGATTTCAGGGGCAACGCCAATTCGTCGATCGTGGATGCGCCCTACACGAAGGTCATGGACGGCGATTTCGTCAAGGTGTTGTCCTGGTACGACAACGAGTGGGGCTATTCGAGCCGTTGCATCGATCTGCTCAAATTCATGGTCAAGAAGGGAATCTAACGGGCTGTGCACAAACTGTCGATTACCGATCTCGACCTGAAAGGGCGCCGCGTCTTTATCCGCGTCGACTTCAACGTTCCACTCGAGCGCGGCACGATCACAGACGACACCCGGATTCGAGCGGCGCTCCCAACCATCGAGTACGCGCTCAAGCACGGCGCAACCGTCATTCTCGCCTCCCATTTCGGGCGACCGAAGGGGAAACCGACACCGGAATTCAGTTTGAAACCGGTTGCCGAACGTTTGTCGGAGCTTTTGAAGCGACCGGTGGCGTTCGGGGAAGACTCGGTGGGGCCGTCCGCGGAACGCGCCGCGGCAGAGGCCTCCGGCGGCGTCGCCCTGCTCGAAAATCTACGATTTCACGCCGAAGAAGAAAAGAACGACCCGGCGTTTGCCAAGGCGCTGGCCTCGCTTGCCGATGTCTACGTCAACGACGCATTTGGCGCCGCGCATCGCGCGCATGCGTCGGTCGAAGCCATCACGCGGCACGTCAAGCAGGCCGCTGCCGGGTTGTTGATGGAAAAGGAGATCTCGTATCTCGGCCGCGCGCTGCAGTCGCCGGACCATCCGTTCGTGGCGATTCTGGGCGGCGCCAAAGTGTCTGATAAACTCGAGGTGATTGAGAATCTCCTCAGTCGTGTGGATCGACTGCTCATCGGCGGTGCCATGGCCTACACGTTCCTCAAGTCTCGAGGCGTCGCCGTCGGGAACTCGCTCGTCGAGGACGACAAGCTGACGGCAGCTCGAGACATTTCGAAGCAGGCAGCCGACCGTGGCGTCGTTCTCGCACTGCCGACCGACCATATCGTGGCTGAAAAAGTCGACGCGAGTGCCGCAGGAGAATTGTTGACGATTGGCGACAGTGCGATAGGCAACCGCGTGGGACTCGACATCGGCCCCGCCACGGTCGAGCATTACACCTCACTCATCAAAGATGCGAAGACCGTCGTGTGGAATGGTCCGATGGGTGTGTTTGAAATCCCTCAGTTTGCAAAGGGCACCACTGGCGTCGCTCGCGCCGTGGCTGCCGTCAACGGCACGACAATCGTGGGCGGGGGTGATTCGATCGCGGCGGTCACGCAAGCCGGTATCGCCGACCGCATCACACACATTTCGACGGGGGGTGGTGCGTCACTCGAGTTTCTCGGCGGTCAGAAATTGCCGGGTGTGGAAGCATTGACCGACAAATAGCCTCATGCGACTACCCTTCGTAGCCGGCAACTGGAAGATGTTCAAGACGGTGCACGACGCGGTCTTGTACGCAAAGGAGTTTCGGGCCGTCGTCAAAGACGTCCAGGGCGTCGAAATCGTGCTTGCCCCGCCATTCACCGCGCTGCATGCCGTCGCAGAGGCCACGCGGAACACGAACGTGGCGGTTGCCGCCCAGGACACGTATTGGGAACGGGAGGGTGCCTACACCGGTGAAATCAGTCCGACGATGATCAAGGAAGCCGGCGCCGAGTACGTCATCATCGGTCACTCCGAACGACGAACGCTCTTTGGAGAAACCGATCAGTCTGTCAATCGAAAGACAACGGCAGCCCTCGCGTTATCGCTCACGCCTATCGTCTGTATCGGTGAAACCCTCGAGCAGCGCGACGGCAACGAAACCATGGCGGTCCTGGACCGTCAGATCAAAGGCAGTCTCGACGGCTTGACCGCCGATCAGGTGGCATCGCTCGTCGTGGCCTACGAGCCTGTCTGGGCGATTGGTACAGGACGGAATGCGACGCCCGAGCAGGCGGCCGAGGCGCACGCGCACATCCGGCTCAGGCTGCGGCAGTGGTTTGGTGGCGGCGCCGCCGAACAATGTCACGTCATCTACGGCGGCAGCGTCAAGCCCGACAACATCAAGGCGCTCATGGCGGCCGAAGACGTGGATGGGGCGCTCGTGGGCGGCGCCAGTCTCACCGTGAAAGCCTTTGCGGACATCGTGGTCCAGAGCCGTGCGGTATAATTTG
>DATBJG010000224.1:0-2612 GCA_036556585.1 Vicinamibacterales bacterium | reverse complement strand
CCAGATCGACGATGGAGAGACTGGAATCAAGCCGACCGGCATGGTCAAAGTCCCTGAGCGCGGCGTCCCAATCACCATGGTCGCTGTGAAGCTCGCCGCGTTTCGCATACAAACCCGCGCTCGTGGGATTCCGGTTGATCTCGTCGGTCACCGCAGCGATTTGTTCGTGGATCGCGCCGTGCGCCCCTACAGAGCTGGGAACCAACAGCACACACGTAGAAAGCACCAGCAGCCCGCCCTTATTGACCAGACGTGCGATGAGCAGGCGAACTTCCTTAGCTCGGGTTGTTTTGCTGCTTGAAGTCATCAGGTGTCTCGAGACCCCGATGATGACGGGCGGTAGAAGCGCTGAGCTTAAAGGACTACGCCGTACGAGTCAACCAAATCATCTACTCCTTCGGGAGTAATCCTTCGGGAGCAAACCCGGGACGTTTCTAGGTCGATTGACTTATGGAAGGAACGCGCCACCAGATGATCAACGACCATCTGGTGGCGCTGGAGTGCTTCGCTTATTTCTTCACGGAGAGAACCGAGGTCAAGAACTCGCCCGCGGCATCATCTAGATCGTAAGCAGGATTCTGCCGACAGTAGTTCGTGATCCACGGGACGATTTCGGACTCAGCCACCTGGCCGAACTCGCCGTCAACGCCACGGGTGGCGCTTGCGCCGGTTACAAACCCGTGCACCCAGGACCGGAGTGCAAACTTCATGTACAGGTCGTCGGCACCCGGCCCGGATTCAGCGTCAAAGTAGTCCGTCCACACGCTACACGTGGTCAGCGTGGCGATGCCGTACACCGCGCGATCTCGAGCAGCGCTCGGCTGCTGAGGCGCAAGCATCAACAGCAAGAACGTTAGCAACAGAACTTGTCGGGTCATTGTCCTTCTCTCCAAAATGCCTCTTACTTGACGTACCAGTGTCCTGACACCGACAGACCCAGCCCGCCAAGCTCAATTCCGAGGAACGGGGTTTTCGCCCAGTGATAGCCGAGGTCTGCGCTCAGCGCGAATTGCGGCGCATTAGCAAATGTCAGCTCGCCTCCACCAAACGCCAGAACGCCCCATCGGTTCCCGCTAATGGAGTCAGCCGTCGGGATGGAACTGCTCACCTTGAGGCGATAGAGATCGAATCCGGCACCGGCGTAGGGTCGCAGCCACACGGCGCCGCCCACGAGGTCGGGCAACGCATAGATCGCGCTCGGCGCGAACTGAATCGACGTCACGCGATCGGGAAGGCCCGCATCAGTGTGCCCATAGCGCGCGATCTCGAGCTGAACACCTAACGGACCCTGCGACCAGGCGCGCGCGCTGGCTCCAAAGCCAAGCGTCGTGCCGCCAAGCCGTCCACCAATCCCGAGCGTGTGGGCCGGTGTCGCCACATATGCCTGCCGCTGAGGCAGTGCCGGCTGCTGCGATGCCGCCGGCGCCGCGTTGTCGACCGGAACACTCGTTCTCGTCGGTGCCGGCTCGGGTGCAGGCCGCGTGTTGTAGATAGACGTCCGCTTCGCGTCAGCCGCCGACCGCCCCGCAATCGAGCCGGAACTCACGTGCACGTACCCTGCACCATCCTGCGCGTCGGGCCACGAAACCTTGACCCAGCTTCCGAGTTCCCGTGTGACGACAAGCACGGTTCCGCGTGGCGCCCTGCCAACGACAGGACTTCCATTGCTTGGACTCATATGGACATCAGCCGAGGCGATATTCACCGTCAGCTCCGAGTTCTGCGCCTGAAGCCATGCAGGACTCAACAACAGAACAACGACGATGGCCAGTACTTGACGAATCATTCTGGATACCTCCTGCAACGAGCGGTCACGCAGTGTTCGAGGCTGTCGTCGACCGAGTTGCCCTTGCCAACTTCCACCGGCGAGAAACGAACGTGGCTGCCAAATCACGCTTCTGTAATCGCCGACGGCCGTATTCCCGCCGAAAACGGGCTCAACGGCTCTGCAGAGCGGGATCAGAGCAAAGGCCGTGCTTCCCCGAAGCCCCCCAGCGCGCCCAAATCGGGCGGAGGGCAATACCGTGCACTCCCTGGGAGTCGTGTGTAGGTGGCGCGACCGAACCGCCTCACAAAGAAGATGCGAGATCAGGAGGTTAGGGGGATTCTTGAAGTTATTCCGACCGGACGGATATTACGCGGACTTCTGGCTGTGCCGCGCAGACATCATCAACGCGACGGCGAGCGCGACCGGCACAGGTCAGACAGTCGGTTACTTCGAGCTCGGTCCACGATTCGAGCTGACTCACTTCATCCGCTTGGACTCGGTATCCCAGTTCGGGTCCTTACAGAGGGAGCAGTCCTTGCCGACGAACATCCTTCCTGCGGCCTTGTTTCCCTTGAGTTGCCACATAAGCCAGTTCGAAACAACATTGGCGTACTCGCCGCCGCCCGGGTGATCGACCGTTGCCGTATGGCCCGCATTATGACGCGCGCCGTAAAACACAGGCTGGTTGTTGATGGCCTCGAAATTGGCGTACGAGGCGGCCTTCATGAAGTCGCGATCGTGCCCGTTGATCAACAGCACGGGGCCATGCAGCTTTGCGAGCGCGTCAGTCGTCGGAAACGGGCCCGCCGGCGCATTTGGGTTGGGGGGCTGAACGCCGGAGTTG
>DATBJG010000223.1:0-4431 GCA_036556585.1 Vicinamibacterales bacterium | reverse complement strand
CCCAACTGGTCGATGGGCCGCAAGATAACCGTCGACTCGGCGACGCTGATGAACAAGGGGCTGGAGCTGATCGAGGCCTATCATCTGTTCCCGGTGAAGGCCGATCAGCTCAAAGTGCTCGTGCACCCGCAATCGATCGTTCACTGTCTCGTCCAATATTGCGACGGCTCGGTGCTGGCGCAAATGAGCGCACCCGACATGCGCACGCCCATCGCCTACAGCCTCGCCTGGCCGGAGCGGATGCGGGCGCCGACCGAGCGCCTCGACCTGATCCGCCTGCAGCAGCTCACTTTCGAGGCGCCCGACGAGACGCGCTTTCCCGCTCTGCGCATCGCCCGCGAGGCCATGAAAGCCGGCGGCACCGCGCCGACCGTGCTCAATGCCGCTAACGAAATTGCAGTTGAACGCTTTCTTGCTGGGCAAATCGGATTTATGACTATACCTAAGGTGGTGGAAGCCGTGATCGAGGCGTCTATTTCCGAAATAGGCAGGGCTCGCGCCGAGAGCCTTGACGAGATTATCGAAGCCGATGAGGCGGCCCGCGGGCTCGCCTGCCGGTTTTGCAACATTTACCGGATCTAGCTGCGGTCCCGCGCTGTCCCGGATTTGCGCTTGCAGAATATGGCGCCGGCCACACATAGGAGCCAAGCCGGCGATGCGGGTATCAGAACCCTCGCCGGAGGGCAAAGCGGCTCCCGTCTGAACAATCGGAGTGACTGAATGACAATGCTTGCCGATACCGGTCTTTGGACAGGCGCCTGGTATTATCTCTCCTGGGTGGTGCCGTTTTTGTTCGTGCTGGGCGTGGTGGTCTTCGTCCATGAGGCGGGCCACTTCATCGTGGCGCGGCTCTGCGGCGTGGAGGTCGAGACGTTCTCGATCGGCTTCGGACCGGAAATCGGCGGCTTCTACGACCGTTACGGCACGCGCTGGCGCGTCGCCTGGTTTCCGCTCGGCGGTTATGTGAAATTCAAGGGCGACGAGAACGCCGTCAGCGCGCCGACCACGACCGATATCGACCGCCTGTCGGAGGAGGAGCGGCGCGGCAATTTCCACGCCAAGCCGATCTGGCAGCGCGCGGCCATCGTCGCCGCCGGCCCGGTGTTCAATTTCATCCTGGCGATCGTCATCCTGACGCTCTGGTTCATGTTCGTCGGCAAGCCGATCCTGGAGCCGCGCGTCGCCACCGTCGAGGCCGGCAGCGCCGCAGCCGAGGCCGGTTTCCAGCCCGGCGACCTCATCACCGAGATCGACGGCGCCAAGATCGTCAGCTTCGACGAGATCCAGCGCATCGTCATGCTGAATGCCGAAACGCCGCTTTCGATCGGGATCATCCGCAATGGCCAGCCGCTCCATCTGGAGGCGACGCCGCATCTGAAGGAAACCAAGGACCGCTTCGGAAATGTGATGCAGATCGGCCTGCTCGGCATCGGCCGCAAGAACGAGGATGTCACCATTCGGAAATTCGGACCCGTGGGCGGTTTCTCCCAGAGCCTGACGGAGACCTGGTTCTGGATGAAGCAGCCTTTCGTGTTCATCCAGAAACTATCGATCGGACAGGCTTCAGGCGATCAGGTGCGCGGTTTCGTCGGAATTGCACAACTTTCGCGGGAGGTCGCATCCATAGGATTTCTCGAGCTTTTCCGCTGGATTGCGATCATTTCCATCAATATCGGCCTGCTCAATCTGTTTCCGATTCCGATGCTCGATGGCGGTCACCTTCTGTTCTATGGCATAGAAGCCATACGTGGCCGCCCATTGAGCGAGCGGACTATGGAAATCGGTTTTAGAATTGGCTTCGCTCTCGTGATCATGTTAATGCTCTTTGCGACGCGGAACGATGTGATTCATCTGCTCCGCCAAATGGGTTAAAGCCCGGACGGCCGAACCGACATGGTGACAGGCTGAGGCAGTCCGGAGAGACAAGACGGAGTAGGAAAATAGCGAACGTGGCCGGGGGGCCACATTCGTTTGTGATCTTGAGTGCTTAGACCACGGGCCACGTTGCAGACATAAAAGCGTGGCTATTACTATCCGGTCGGTGGCGGCTCGGGAACGGGGATACGGGGGCAAAAATTACCAATGCTGCGGACGGCGATGACTAGACTGAAAATCCTAGCATGTCTGTTGGTGGCGGCGTGCGCATGGTCCGGGGGGATCGGGTTTATCACATCCGATGGGGCCTATGCCCAGTCCGGTTCGGTGATCCGGGAAATTCGCGTTGTCGGCAACAAGCGAATTGCAGCCGAGACGGTCAGGAGCTACCTGACCTTCAACCAGGGCGACCGCTACGATCCCTATAAGGCGAATGAGAGCGTCAAGGCGCTGATCGCGACCGGGCTGTTCGAGAACGTCACCATCGACCAGAGCGGCGGTGTGGTGACGGTGCGGATCGTCAACGAGAACGCGGTCATCAATCAGGTCGCTTTCGAGGGCAACAAGGAGGTCAAGGACGAGACGCTGGCGCCCGAGGTGCAGCTCAAGGCGCGCTCGGTGTTCACGCGCTCCAAGGTCCAGGCCGACGTGCAGCGCATCCTCGACGTCTATCACCGCTCCGGCTATTACGCGGTGACGGTCGACGCCCAGATCATTCAGCTCGACAATGACCGCGTCAATCTCGTCTTCGTGATCCAGGAAGGCAGCGAGACCAAGGTCCTCAACATCAATTTCGTCGGCAACCGCGCCTTCTCCGACTCGCAGTTGCGCAGCGTCGTCACGACCACCGAATCCAATATTCTGAGCTTCCTGAAGTCGACGGACGTCTATGATCCGGACCGTCTCAACCTCGACCGGGAGCTTCTCCGCCGCTACTATCTGAAGAACGGCTATGCCGACGCCCGCGTCGTGTCCGCCGTGGCCGACCTCGACCGCGAAGGCAAGGGCTTCTTCATCACCTTCACCGTGGAAGAGGGCGAGCTCTACCACTTCGGCAATGTCGACATCGAGTCGACCCTGCCGTCAGTCGACCCGGCCACGCTGCGCCAGGACCTGACCACGCTTCCGAACGACACCTACAATGCCGAGCGCGTCGACAACACGACCGAGAAGCTGACCGTCGCCGTCGCGGAGCAAGGCTATGCTTTCGGCCAGATCCGCCCGCGCATCGACCGCGATCCGATCGGCCGCAAGATCAATCTCGTCTATGTCGTCGAGCAGGGGCCGCGGATCTATATCGAGCGCATCAACATCATCGGCAACGTCCGGACCCGCGACTATGTGGTGCGCCGCGAGGTTCGTCTGGCCGAGGGCGACGCCTATAACCGGCTGCTGGTCGAGCAGGCCCGCACGCGGCTGCAGAAGCTGAGCTTCTTCAAGAGCGTCAAGGTGACCACCGAGCCCGGCTCGGCCCAGGACCGCGTGATCCTCAACTTCCTGGTCGAAGAGCAGCCCACTGGCGAACTCTCACTGGCCGGCGGCTTCTCGTCGAGCGTCGGCCCGATCGCCGAAGTCGCCTATACGGAGCGCAACCTGCTCGGCAAGGGCCAGTTCCTGCGGCTGAAACTGTCGGGCAGCCTGGAGAATGCGCAGGTCGATCTGAGCTTCACCGAGCCGCGCTTCCTCGATCAGAACATCTCGGCCGGGTTCGACCTGTTCCACAAGGAAAACGATTTCTCCGACGAGTCCGGTTTCAGCCAGCGCAAAACCGGCGGCACATTGCGGGTCGGCTTTGCCCTGAGCGACAGCGTCTGGCTGCAGCCGAACTACACGCTGCTGCGGGACGAGGTGTTCGACGTCGATGACGATGCAGCGACGCCTTTCCAGCTCATCGAGGAGGTCGGTCCGCGTATCATCTCGTCGGTCGGTTTCTCGCTGTCCTATGACACGCGCAACAACCGGCTCAATCCCACGAAAGGTATTTTCGTCGCCATCACGCCCGAAGTGGCGGGTGTCGGCGGCGACGTGAACTATATCCAGACGGTGGCCGAAGCTCGTGGATATTACCCGATCTACGAGGGCATCACCCTGGTCGGACGCATTATCGGCGGTGTTATCGAAGGCTATGGCGGACAGGACGTCGAGGCGGTCGATGCCTTCTTCAAGGGCGGCGAGACCATTCGCGGCTTCGACACCGCCGGTATCGGTCCGCGCGACAAGGCGACTGGCGACGCCCTCGGCGGCAAGATCTTCTACGCCGGTACGATCGAGGTCCGCTTCCCGATCCCGTTCGTGCCCGAGGATTTCGGTTTCAGCGGCGCCATCTTTGCCGATGCCGGTTCATTGTATGATACGGATGTCCGTGACGACGAGACATTGGCGGGTGTCCTGGACGACGACACGCTCCGCTCCTCCGTCGGCGCCAGCCTGCTCTGGAACTCGCCGGTTGGTCCGCTTCGCGCCGACTTCGCTTACGTCATCACCAAGGCTGACTTCGACAAGGAAGAATTCTTCCGCTTCGGGGCCTCGACGAAGTTCTGAAGTCAGCGTAAAGGT
>DATBJG010000222.1:0-11835 GCA_036556585.1 Vicinamibacterales bacterium | reverse complement strand
CACGCCCCGGTTCCGCGTATCGATGTCCGGTGTCGATGTGGGGCGGCAGCGTCGTCGTTCGGTGACCGTCGCGCGGCCAGAAGCCGCATGCGAAGCTGTGTCGTTTCGTCCGGACGAATGAGCCGCAACCGTGCGGGACTGCAAGCGTCGGATCGCTTGTGTCAGTGGCTGCGTTCGCGTACGCTGGTGTCATGTATGCGACGGCCGTCGTTGGCGGCAAGGTTGTCCGGTTCAAGCTGTCCCCGGCACTGGCCCGTGCGCACCGCCAGAACCGCGGGAAAAGCATGACCGAGGCCGAGGCGGTTGCGTTCGTCGAAACGAAGCGACGCGCTCGGGCGCTGCGACGCGCCAGGCCCTACCTTGCGAGTCGTCCTTGACACCTGCATTCTGAAGCTCGCGACCTTCCCGGCCGAGAACAACGCCTCGGCACTGATCTACGAACTCGCGCGCGCCGGTCTGATCGAGGCGTGGGTCAGTCCGGCCATCCTGGAAGAGTACGCGGACGTTCTCGGCGATCATCCAGAGTTCGTCGCTGAAATTGTCGAGAGCTTCCCGGTGTGCTATCCGCTCACCGAGCTCAGTGTCATCCGGCACGAACCCGACAACCGTTTTCTCGAGTGCGCCCTTGCCGCGGACGCGGAATTCATCGTGACCGTCAACACGGCACCCGGACACTTCGATCGCAAGCAGTACCAATCGGTAAACGTGGCGAGGCCCAGCGAATTTCTGAACGTCCCGGACGTAGGACGATTGGTAAAGAGGCTGATTCGGGGCTGAATCCAGTCGTCGCTCCGGCGAGCCGATTTTGCGTGAGCGCTTGGACGCGTCAAGGGTTCGCTTCGCCGCTTCGCGCCCTTGACACGCCCGGCGCGCTCCCTGGTGATGGCAATTACCGGAGCGACGGAACCACGTGCAATTCAGGTCAGTTGCCCTTGGGGCTCCAGACGCCACCTTTCCACTGGCCATCAGCTCCGCGGTCAAGACGGAAGCTGATGCTTCCTCCTACGCAGTTCTCTGCAGAGAGCTGGATCCCCGTGACCTGCTGTTGGTCCGCACGAGATCGCAGGGTAGGCCACAGTTGATCCAGCTCGCCGGCGTGACACGAGCGATCCTCGAGCAGGCAGGCTGTTACATACTCGAACCACAGCACTCTCTCATTGCCGGTGCCTTCCACGTCTGCCCGGATGACGCGAACGGTGTTCTCTCCATCAACCCGCCAGCTATCAGTAATGTCCTCAGACCGGCAACGCCCCAACTGGAAGTTGCCCATCCAGGCGTCATCCGTCCTGATGGCGTCCGCCCGCAACATGAATAGTTCTCCGTCCGAGGCCCAGCTGTACCCCTCGATCACCCTTGCATCAGTTCGGTGTGCACTGGTTGGTTTCAAGTTTGGCTTGGAACTGACGACAGCTTGCGTCAGCCTCTGCAAGGCCGCTCGTTGTGCTTCCAAAGGCCTAGGACAGCCTGTAGGGAGGGCCCCTAAGTGAACATGAGCCCCCACCCGATTGTCCATGGATTGTCCATGGACCTTCAGAATGTGGCGCGCCCGGCAGGACTTGAACCTGCGACCCTCGGCTTAGAAGGCATTTCCAGCAGTTTTCAGAATCTGTCGATCAGATGGTCTTTTCCAACCTCAATGTAACGTTTCATTTCTCGGTCGTTTGTTGAATTCTGTAGATGTGAGTTGTGCCTTGGTGCTTTCAGAGGCGACAAATTCCACTACAGAGCCGACAGACGCTGACCGGATCTTGAGCGGTAGGTCCGACTTCACCCACTTAACTCACCGTACCGTTACCCGATCTGGATGATGTCAACGACGCCTCATTGTTCACGCAATACGGCAGCACGATATGGCTTTCGACATGTTGAGCCCAAAAGGCCACGCTGCGCCTTCGTCATCTTAACGACTGTGCGATTCATTTCGACAACGATTGCGAAAAATCAGATGGCAAATCTCTCGGCGGCTCAACGAGCCTCCGGAGGCCTCCGCTGAAGATCGGTCGACATCGGAATCTCGCCGAGATTGGAGCTGAAGCTCTTGCGCTCCCCGTGCTGCAAAGGCGGCATCGCTGAAGCGCGGATTCTGTTCGGAGGAGTGCAAGGCGAAGTATCGACGCTTTGTCTTTGTCTTTGACTGTCGAGTCCTTATGACAAGTCATCTCACGCGACGCGGGCTGAATCGTACCGGGTTTATCGGAGGGCCCATTCCGAGAGAGTGATCATGACCTGCGGTCACCCCGTCGCATGAAATGGGTAAGCTATTGCCGCAGCTCAGAGACGTCGTCTCCATCCTGGTGTTTTCGAACCCGCAGAGAGTTTGACGCTGGAGCGTTGAAGAACCCCGTACTGTCGCTACGAGCACGCCGGGCAGAATTTGTCCGTACACGCTCCTCCGAGCTGCGCAAGGAGGACCGATGGACGTCGTCAATGCGCGTTGTGCCGGGCTGGATGTGCATCAAGCCACCGTCGTGGCCACGGTTCGGGTCCCTGCGGAGAAGCGTGGTCGCCGCGTGGTCACCGAGACATTCGGGACGATGACGCCCGACCTGCTGGCGCTGCGCGACTGGCTGCAGGCGTTTGGGGTGACGCACGTGGCCTTGGAAAGTACGGGCGTCTATTGGAAACCGGTCTACTACGTGCTGGAGGATGCCTGCACTTTGCTGCTGATCAACATGCAGGAGCTGAAGCACGTCCCGGGACGGAAGACGGACGTCAAGGACAGTGAATGGCTGGCGCAATTACTGGAATACGGCTTGTTGCGGGCCAGTTTCGTGCCGCCCCCCGAGATTCGGGAGCTCCGGGACCTGACCCGGTATCGCGCGCAGCAGGCGCGGGACCGGACCCGGGAGGTCAATCGATTGTGTAAGGTCCTGGAAGACGCTGGTCTCAAGCTCACAACCGTGATCACCGATGTGATGGGCGCCAGCGGTCGAGCGATGCTCGCCGCGCTCGTCCAGGGCACCACCGATCCCGCAGTGCTGGCGGAACTCTCCCAGGGCAAGTTGCGCAAGAAGCTGCCTGACCTGCGTCGGGCCCTGCAAGGCCGGTTTCAGCCCCATCATGCGTTTCTGCTCGAACAGATTCTGGCGAAGATCGATTTTGTCGACGAGACGATTGAGCGCCTGACCGCCGAACTCGATCGGCGGCTGGTCCCTTTCGAGTCGATGCTCGCCGCGTTGGACACGATCCCCGGAGTGGATCGGGCAACCGCAACGATCATCGTGGCTGAAACCGGCGGCGCCATGACGCGGTTTCCCTCCGCCGCGCATCTCTGCAGCTGGGCCGCGATGTGTCCGGGGCAGAACGAAAGCGCCGGCAAACGACGGAGTGGCAAGACCCGGAAAGGGAATCGCTATCTGCGTGCGACCCTGATCCAGGCGGCGCTGGCGGCGACGCGGAAAAAGAACTCCGCTTTACAGGCCCGCTATCTGCGAGTCAAGCGCCATGGAGGCCACAAGAAGGCCGTCGTTGCCGTCGGGCACCAGATGCTCGAGATCGCCTACTACGTGATGCGCGACGGTGTCGCCTATCACGAACTCGGCGCCGACTATCTCGACCGCCGGCACGCCGACCGCGTGGCGCGCCGCCATGTCCGCCAGCTCGAAGCCCTCGGATTCGAAGTGACGATCACGAAGGCCGCTTAGACCGTCCGGGCTCGTGGGAGCACATTTCTGGGCAGGATGGCTCCGATGCCCCGACCCAGCAAGTACTCCCCCGAGCTGCGTGAGCGCGCCGTTCGGATGGTATTCGAGCACGCCCATGAGCATCCGTCCCAGTGGGCGGCGATGCGATCGATCGCTGAGAAACTCGGATGCACGACCGAGGCCCTGCGACGGTGGGTTCGCCAGGCCGAGCGTGATCGCGGCGCGCGGCCGGGCCTGACGACCGACGAACGCCAGCGGCTGAAGCAACTCGAACGCGAAAACTTCGAACTGAAACGCGCCAACGAGATCCTCAAGAAGGCGGCGGCGTTTTTCGCCCAGGCGGAGCTCGACCGCCGACCGAAGTGATGGTGACGTTTATCGATCAACACCGCGAGGTGTACGGAGTCGAGCCGATCTGCGCGGTGCTGCCGATTGCTCCGTCGACCTACGGGCTGCGGAAGGCACAGCAGCGGGACGTGACCCGGCGTTCGGTCCGAGCGCGACGCGACGAGGAGCTTCGCGCCGAGATTCAGCGCGTGTGGAACGAACACGAGCACGTCTATGGTCCTCGAAAGGTCTGGCGGCAGTTGCGGCGCGAAGGGATTCGTGCCGCGCGCTGCACGGTCGAGCGCTTGATGCGCGAGATGGGGCTGCGAGGTACCGTGCGCGGTCGGGCGTGGAAAATCACCACCCAGTCCGATCCCGCCGATACGCGACCGGCGGATCTCGTCGACCGCCAGTTTGTGGCGACCCGGCCGAATCAGCTCTGGGTCGCGGATTTTACCTACGTCGCGACGTGGCGCGGGTTCGTGTATGTGGCGTTCGTCATTGACGTCTTCGCCCGTCGCATCGTCGGCTGGCGGGTTTCGGCGTCCTTGCGCACCGACTTTGTGCTCGATGCGCTCGAGCAAGCCATTTACGATCGGCGCGACGGCGGCGTTACCGATCTCGTCCACCACAGCGACCGCGGCACGCAATATCTGTCGATGCGCTACACCGAGCGCCTCGCCGACGCCGGCATCGCGCCGTCGGTCGGAAGCCGCGGCGACTCCTATGACAATGCGCTCGCTGAATCGATCATTGGTCTCTTCAAGACGGAGGTGATTCAACTGAAAGGCCCGTGGCGCCATCTCGAAGCCGTCGAATTCGCGACGCTCCGCTGGGTCGATTTCTTCAACAACCGGCGCCTGCTCGAACCGATTGGTTATGTACCGCCTGCGGAATATGAGGCCAGCTACTTTGCGCAACTGCGGCGGCCTGTGACGATCGACGACGGCGTCGCGGCAGGCGTCCTCCAGCTTGCACCGACCGACGATCGTAGCGCTGAGGGCATCCTATGAGGTCGAGCTTCCCGCGATGGGTGTTGAATTCACCTCATGGCCAGCTTCGCGGCGGGGGCGCTCGGCGGCATCTTCACCCCAGCATCCATGTCCCTCGCGCAGGCCGCCAAGCGCCTGCACCACTTTCTTCGACCGGTGACACAATCACATCAACTCACACTAACCGCTCTCCGATAAACCCGGTGCACTTCAGGCATCGCTGCAAGGGGGTTCCGAAGTCCACATGTATCACCTCAGAATCATTGGTGTTTCCATCTATATGGATTGTGAATCGTGGGATACGTGTGCGCCTACGTACGTTGATCTCGGAGGCCCGATGTCCGGCTTCGAGCCTTGAGTTCTGCAGTTCAGGGTCGGCGCGCCTCCTGGAGCTCCTGATCGAGGAGATGTACGTCGACGACGGCATCGAGGAACTCCTCGGTGATTGTCTTCACGACCTACCGAAGCGGCGATACCCTCAGGCAATCGCACGCGCCTTGCTGCTTCGTCACAGCTGGCGCGCAGACGATCTCGCGTGCTTGATCGAACGACTCGGCCTGACAGGTTCGCTGTAACTTGGTGCGCTCGGACGTAACGCATAACCCACGGCTCCCGTCCCTTGAGACGGTCAACGGTTCCGTCACCGATGCCTGCAGCCGCGACTCCTCAACTTCCCATACGGTCCTGCTCTTGAACGTACGTCAGTTCCGGACACCAAACGTGTTTTGAGTCGATCGGCAGCAGTCCTAAATTGGGCGCAGAGGAGGTCGCAGTGACGGATTCCATGGTTATGCGGCCGCAAGTCACGCGGAGACGCCGCGTACTAGCCGCTGTATTTCTTATCGCTATCGTTCTGGTCCCGATGTTCTCGACGGCGCGTTCCTGGTTCGACGTCGGCGAGTACCTGGCGCCGGCCAGATCGCTGAGTACTTCGGAGGCCATCTTTCGACAAAAAGCTATCGAAATCGTTCGCCCAATTTGCGCGGGCGACGCCGTGCGTCCGGGAACTGCAACCGTGGGCGTGGTCCGGGTCACGGTTGGAATGAGCGGTCGCGTTTTGCACGCGCAACCGCTGGAACCGTCATCCGGGCCGGTCGCTGACGCGCTGTTGCTCGCGGCCGAGAGCTCACGCTTTCAGACTCTCCCACAAGTTAAGGAACGCCCTCAGGTGCTATCGGGGAATCTGACGTTTTATTTTTTGCATGACCGCCTTCGGTGCGACGTTTTGGAGCCAGCGGAGGTCGGTTATGTCGGGCGGTGGTCGGTGTTGCCGACCGTCGCAGTAGGGCAGTCGATACATCAAAAATGAAAGGAGGTGAGGACATGACGAAGATTACTCGCGCGCTGGTTCAGTTGTGCGCCCTTGCGGCCGCAACGCTCGCGATGCAACGGTCGAGCCTGCCTGCGCAGGCTGAAGCTTGCGTCTCGTGTGTCACCGACAGTTCGTGCCAGGACACGTCTGGTGGCGTTACGAAGTGCTGGGTCGAAACGACCTGCAAGCAGAATACGACCGAATGCACCGGGTCGTGACGAAAGACTGAGGAGATAACGCACCGATGGCACGTCGCATTCGCACACGAAAAGGGACGATGTGTAGTGATCGCGATGGTGCATTTATGCGTGTTGCTGGCGGCCGCGGTCAATTGGAGGAACCGATCGCTTGCCCGAGTCGGGCACCTCGTCAACGAGTATCCGGCCGACAACCTTCCAGAACGTCGGGAAGCAGGACGCGGAGCTGCTTGCCTTGATTGGAATTGTACGCATTACGGTGCGGAGGAACGTGAACGTGCCGACGGGGAACGCATCGCGATGCATCTCCTTCGAGGTGGACCGTAGTTGGCAGTTCACGTGCGCTTTCCTCATCCGCATACTCAATTCACCGCTTCGTTCTGATAGGCGCCGGCCCGGATCCGCAGAAAACTCCCTGACCGGCTGCTGACCGAACGTGACATCCGGATGGCGAACGTGTTTCCAGTCGATTCACTGCGGACCTAAATTGTGTGGGAGAGCCCGATGACTTTGGCTACAGGTGCAAAAACACGTCGGCACTGAGACATGGGGCCTCAATTCATCAAAGCGGAAAGGAGGTGAGGACATGACGAAGATTACTCGCGCGCTGGTTCAGTTGTGCGCGCTTGCGGCCGCGACGCTCGCGATGCAGCGGTCGAGCCTGCCTACGCGGGCTGAGGCTTGCGTCTCGTGCGTAACTGACAGTTCGTGCCAAGACACGTTCGGCGGAGTCACGGCGTGTGTGGTCGAAACTACTTGCAAACAGAACGGCATCGTGTGCAACGGTTCGTGACGGAGGCAACCGCGCGGCCGCTGACGTAGCTGATGGCGATGTCGCGGTCGCGCAAAGAGAGGTAGTCAATGAACACTATCGGACGGAAAATCGTTCAGTTGTGTGCGCTGCTCGCAGCGACTGTAGCCATGGGACGAAGCCCATGGCCTGTTCATGCGGAAGCGTGCGCCACGTGTATCACCGCGGACAAATGTGACAAGACGCCGGGCGGCGGCACCACCGGCTGCACAATCGAATCTGGTTCCGATTGCAGGCAGTACGGCGACGCGTGCGGCTCGTAAGTGCATTCGCAACGGGGGGCGCATCGATGTGCGCCTCCCCGGTGCTGCTCACGTCGAATTGGGTAACCGCTTTGGAGACCGGATCCTGTGTGTGTTTGTAAGACCTGAAGCGTGCTGACGCACGCCGGCCTATGTGGCCCAAGGAGAATCGATGACAACTGACAGTGACGAGCGGAGCCGGATTAGAAGATTCGTCGAAGCCTCGGTCAGCGCCTTGACCGTCGTTGCTGCGACCCTATTTCTGGCATCAATCGGCGGGTACTTTCTCAAGCCCGTCCAAGGCGCGGATATCCCGCGCACCGGAGTGCAACTGCCGCTGAAGGGTGTCGACTGGGCGAAGAACCAGCGCACATTGGTTATAGCTTTGCAAAGCGACTGCACCTATTGCGAAGCCAGCATGCCTTTCTACCGCGACTTGGTCGCCTCCAATCGACAACAGACGTTTTACCCCCTGGTCGTCGTACCTCACTCGAAGGAAGTTGGCGAGAAGCTAGTTCGATCGACGCGTCTCGGCATTAGCGATGTGCGGCAGGCTGACTTCGACCGACTCCGGATCCCGGGGACACCGGCCCTGGTACTCGTCGACCAGAATGGTCTCGTAAAGCGCGTATGGGTCGGGCGGCTTTCGCCGGCGCGCGAGGATGCAGTCTTCGAACATCTCAAGATTAAGCGATTGGTTCGCAGTCCGCGGCTGGCGGGCGAGCCGGCTCACGAAGGCTTGATCACAGCGAAGGAGTTTAGTGCCCGCTGGCGTGCGAGGGTGGTCGTTGACACGCGACCGCGGGACACATTTCGAGAGACTCACATTCTCGGTGCACTGAATATTCCAATCGAGGAACTTGAGGCCCGCCTGGTCCACGAGGTACCGGCGGACCGAGAGGTCGTAGTCGTGTGCGATTACATGCCGTCGTGCCCCGTTCTCATCGACGGCGGAGGTGGAACGAGCGTGTGCGATATGTCTGTAGAGTCAATTAGGAAGCGGGGCTTTGGGGCTGTTCGCGTGTTGAATGAAGGACTTAGCAGCCTGAAGGAGTTCGGGGTACCGCTCGTGAGTGGAACATAGGATGACTCGAAATAGGTGCACGTTGAAGCGGGCCGTGCGAGTAGCAGCAGTCATTCTGCTACTCGCCCTGGCAGCTCTTCTGCCACATCTGGGCGTAATCACTGTCTCCGGCGGCTCCATGGAGGACACGCTGCAGCATGGCGATCTTCTGTTGGTCCTTCGGACGGGTCTCCTCTCGAAGGTACCATTCTTGCGCCGGAGAATGATCACTCGCGGCCAGGTGGTCGTCGTCATGGATCCGTTCGTTACCGGTCGCGTTCTCGTGAAACGGGTCAGCGGCGTATCTGGCGATCGTGTCAGTATTCATGGTGGGAAACTCCTCGTGAATGGATTGACGCAGTTAGAGCCCAGCACGGTCAAACGCGGCACTGAATGGTTTCCCAGAGCTGGAGGGGCGGAACCCCCTCCCGTTGTCCCACCGAATTCTTACTTCCTTCTGGCCGATAATCGGGCGGCTGGGATCGACTCACGATTATACGGCCCGATTCGACAGGAAGCGGTGGTTGGCGTCGTCCTTGGCGTAATTCGCGGACGCGGATCTGTGGGCGCGACGAGCAGCGTGGACACCGACTATCGATACTGGGGCACTCACGTGTCCCTTAGTGTGCGGGACAGTGTGTCTCATCCGCTCTCACATTGAAGGAATCGCAACTATTCGGCGCCGTATTAACCGGCGGGCTTACCTTGCCAAACGAATCGAAAAGAATCCATACTATGTGTCATGCTGCGCGGTGAGCGACTTCCGCAGCATCAGTGGCACCGCGGTTCGTGCAAGGAGGCGGTATGACGGCACGGCCAAAGCTCCGTTCGGCAGTTTCAACGCCTGCGGGCAGAGGTGCTGAACTC
Organism: Vicinamibacterales bacterium; assembly: GCA_036556585.1. GTDB lineage: Bacteria > Acidobacteriota > Vicinamibacteria > Vicinamibacterales > JAMQPK01 > DATBJG01. Next base: position 2,380 of record DATBJG010000222.1, on the reverse strand, counting down.
GCCTGGCACGATTCGCTGGATGCGGACATCGTTGTCGCCAATGCGCCGGACCCTGTGTTCGTGTCCGATCTCGACGGCAAGATCCTCCAGGCCAACGAAGCGGTATCGGCGCTGCTCGGCTTCCGTCGCGACGAACTCCTCGAGCAGTCACTTTCGCAATTCATCAGTGCAGAGCAGACACGGGAGTTCACGGCCGCCCTGCGGGAGGTGGTCGATCGCGGCGAAATGCGCAACGTCGTGCTCAACCCGCGCACCGCCGCCGGCGCCGTCATCCCGACGAGTTTGAACGCCTCGGTGCTGCGAGGTCCGGACGGCGTGCCGATTGGGGTCATCGGCATCCTGCGCGACATGCGCGAGCTGGACAAAGCGCGTGCATATGCGGAGAGCCTGATCAAGAACGCGCCCGACCCGGTGTTCGTTTCGGATCTCGAGGGGAAGATTCTGCAGGCTAACGACGCCGTCTTTGCGTTGCTGGGGTTCCGTCCTGACGAGCTGATCGAACAATCGCTCTCGCGGATCATTTCGCCGGATGAAACTAGGGAGTTTCTCGCGGCGTTGCGCGAGGTTGTCGTTCGGGGCGTAACCCGAGACGCCCGGCTCAATCCGCGAAGCGCCAGTGGTGAAGTGATTCCGACGACTTTGAACGCGTCCGCCCTGCGAGACAGCGAGGGCAACGTGATTGGAGCCATCGGCATCCTGCGAGACATGCGGGAATTGGACAAAGCGCGTGCATATGCGGAGAGCTTGATCAAGAACGCTCCCGATCCGGTTTTTGTTTCCGATCTCGAGGGCAAAATTCTCCAGGCGAACGATGCCGTGTCGGCACTTCTCGGTTTTCGGCCTGACGAAGTCCTCGAGCAATCACTTTCGCGATTTATCAGTCCCGAGGAAACGCGGGAGTTCACCGCCGCGCTGCGGGAGGTGGTCGCGCGTGGCGTCACGCGCAATGCCAAGCTCAACCCGCGAAGCGCGAGCGGCGAAATCATTCCGACGACGCTTAACGCGTCCGCCTTGCGGGACGGCGATGGCAACGTGATTGGGGCACTTGGTATCCTGCGTGACATGCGCGAGTACGAGCGAGTAGTGCGTGACCTGGAGAACTCGAAAAGCGAGTTGCAGGACAAGATCTTGGATCTCGAGAAGTTTGAGGAAGTGGTCGTCGGCCGCGAGTTGAAGATGATCGCACTCGAGAAGGAGCTCGAGACGCTTCGGAAGGAATTGGCAAAGCAACGTGCGGTTCGGGGCTGAAAGCAATGCCGCATGGCGCCGCAAAATCAGCCGCTGCGAGCCGACTTCGCGTCCGCATGGAGACGCTGCAACAACGGCTGCGGCAGCGCGACGGGCAGCGCCGCGCAATGCTCCACATCATGGCGGACCTAAATCAGTCGAACAGGCGTCTGGCGAACCAACGGAAGGCGATGCTCCACATCCTCGGAGACTACGAGCAAGATCGCCGACGTTTGGCGCAGCAACGGCAGCGCCTCGACGATTCCCGACGCGCGCTGCTTCACATTCTGCAGGACTCGTACCGGGACAGGCTCCGGCTGGAGTCCGGCCGCAAGGCCATGATCCACATCATGGAGGACTTGCGCGCGACAACTGCGAAGGTTGAGGCCCGGGAACGGGAACTCCGCCAAAAGCAGCAGCAGCTGGTGCAGGCGGGAAAGCTCGCCACTATTGGCGAACTCGCCACCGGCGTGGCTCACGAGCTGAACAATCCTTTGAATAATGTGTCTTTACTTGTCGGCAATGCGGTCGACCGCATTCGGCTTGGCATTACGGACCACGCGCGATCCCTCCGGGAGTTCGACGAGATGATGCAACAAATCCGGCGAGCTACCGAAATCATCTCGCACCTTCGCACGTTCGGACGGGTGGCGCCAGCAGTATATGAAATGATCTCCCTGCGTCAGCTGATCGAGAGGGCGCTCTCGCTGATGCAGGAGCAGCTGCGCCTGCACCAGATTTCGGTCATACTCAATGTCAGTTCGCGGGGTCTGATCGTCACTGGCAACGCGATTCAGCTCGAGCAGGTGTTTATTAACCTCTTTACGAACGCCCGCGACGCGCTCGCCGGGTCGCCCACCAAGGCGATTCACATCTCCGCGTTGGCCGTCGGCGCTGTCGCCGAAATTACGTTCTTTGATACTGGCCCAGGGATTCCGGCTGGACTCCAAGCGCGAATCTTCGACCCTTTCTTCACTACTAAAGATGTTGGAAAAGGCACTGGTCTGGGTTTGTCCATTACCTACGGTATCGTCAAGGAACATGGCGGGACAATCGCGGTTAGCAGCGAACCTGGCCGCGGTGCGTCATTTCTGATCCAACTACCGCTTGCCGCATCAGACGGTAACGAGACTATTAGGGGGATGTCCCGTCG
>DATBJG010000221.1:0-12482 GCA_036556585.1 Vicinamibacterales bacterium | reverse complement strand
GAGAAGAGATTCAACCGGAGCTCCTTCCTGGTAGAGCACCTGGCCGGTCACATGGCGGATCTGCTTGCCGGCCCCGGCCATCCGAAACAACTCGTCCACCGAGACGAACGCGAACAGCGGCACCGCGCGCAGACGGTCGGCGAGCTCCACGGCCGGAAGCGGTTCCAGCCATAGCGCGCGTTTTCGCTCTTCGGGCATCCGGAAACTCGCTACTGCCCAGGATGCCCCCTCGAATACGTACCAATCCTTGGCGTCCCTGTGGGCCAGGACGTACTCGATGTCGTCGACCAGATTCCTGACCTTCAACTGCTGGACGAAATGAATGGCTGACGCCGAAATGATCTGATCCTCATTGTTAATGAGGTGCAGCAATGTCTCATCCACGTCACGCGGCCTTGTTCGAAGCACGACGTTGGCGCGGCGGACGCGCTCCTCGGGCGGCATGTCTTCGAAGATGGGCATCAGCGCTTTGCGAAGCGGCGCGGTCAGAATGTTGTCCAGGTACTCGCTGGCGCTGGCGCGCTGCCGATTGCTTCCGTTTTCGATCGCCCATTGCACTGCCGCCACGTCTTTCCCGGGATACAACAGCGCGAGCAGCGCATAGATCCGCGCGATGGCCCGTTCGCTCTTCTCCCGAAGGGCCCGTGCAAGGAGCGTGTCCTTACTGAGCCCGCCCTTGTCGAACAGGTTGTAGTAGAGGCTCAAGAACTCGAAGTGACGGAGGCTCTCCCTGACCACCAGCTTTTCGGTAATCTCGGAGTCGAGCGTGAGATCCGGTCTCTCGAGGTGCAGTCGGCCGACCGCTGACAAGGCTTTGTATCGAAGGAAGCCGTCAGGGTCGTCGAGCGTGCCGACCAGAACGTCCATGGCCTTCTGGCACGGGATGGCCGCAATGGTGGCGGGAAGATGACGCCTGACCCAGATATCCTCGTCCGGCGATTTGAGAAAATGGGCGAGCACGTCCAGCACGCCTTCTCCGTACCCTACCAGCACTTCGCGGGCTCCGCTCTTCAACTTCCGGTTTCTCAGGAGCGCCACGAGCGTTGGGACAAACAGAAAGTCGGATGTCCCCAGCCGCTGGACGGTTCGCAGCGCTTCCTCCGCAACCTCGAGGTGCGAATCGTACAGGAGCGGAACCACCAGATGATGAAAGCGAGGATCTGAGATCTCGCCGAGTGCAATCGCAGCGTCCCTTCGACTCGACACTGCGCCATCCCGCGTGTCTGCGACCACGCGAGCCAGGGCGGCTTCGGCCGCGGCAATGTCGACCTCGTTCTGGCTTTGCGCAAGCACGGCCGCAGCCGTCGTCGCGACGCGAGTGTCGCTGTCGTTCAAGTAAGGGCGGATGAGATCGGGCGCCTGCCCTTGCCGAATATGGACGAGCGCCCTGAAGGCGGCTGCTCGAACGTCGGAGCTCTGATCCCCGATCATGCGCTGGACCGCCGGCAACCAGCGCTCGGCTAGCTCCGATCGGGCCGAGCCGAGCGCGTCGAGCGCGCGTGCCCGGACGCGCGGGGACTCGTGGTAGAGGAGCAGCGGCGTAATGAGGTTGCGCTTGTCGAGCGACTCGAGAATTTCAATCGCGTAGAGGACGCGGCGCTCCTCGGGGTTCGCCAACTCTTCTATCAAAGTTTCCACCGTGGAGAGGTCGGCGACATTCAGGCGGACTTGGTCCGCCGCAACCTCGCGCCGTTCGATACTCCGGCGGAAACCAGCCAGATAGCCTCTCTTGGCCCGAAGCGCCATGACGATCCACACGGTCATGATGCTCAAGCTCGCCCAGCTGATCTGCGGCCAGCTGAGATTCAGTCCCCAGGGCTTGATCAACACGAGCAGCAAGAGCGCTCCCATGGCCTTGGCAAATCGATCCATCGTGACGTCGACAAACGGCTTGGCCTTGTATTTCAGCTCGGTGGGGAGCGGTAAGAACAGGATTTCGCGCGTCGTCTTGTCGACGGTGTAGCGGACCGACTGATCGAACACGCGGGCGACACTCGCCCCCCAGAAAGCGCCCGTCACCAGCATGAGCGACGCCGTCACCCCTAACCCGATCGGCAGCAGCATCAGAGCAAAGCCGACGCCCAGGAACCGCTGGATCCGGCTGACCAGCCAGACCTGAATCACAAACCCGATCGTGGACGTCCAGAACTGCACGGTGCCGAGGCGCTGGGTGATCGCGTCCGCAGCGGCTTCGCTGCCGGCAGCCTGCACTTGCGCCTCGACCGCCATGTTGAGCTGCTGCTCGATGAGGCTTGCCCCGATTGCGGCAAAACTAATCACCACGGCAATGATTTGGAGATGTCGTGATTCGCGTAGCAATCGGAACGCTTCGAAGGCACCCACACCCTTTTCTTCCGCTCCCGCCGCCACGCTCCCTAGATCCTCTGGCTGCTCCCGACGGATCACCGAGACGGTCACAACGACGCAGATCGTGAGAAGTACGGCACTGACTAGAAGAAGGTTTGTCGTCCCGATGGTGGCCGTGTAGGTCGTCAGGATGACGGATCCCACGATGCCGCCGAGCGGCGCTCCGCCGCCGATAAAGCCGAACATTCGCTTGGCCTGTCGAGGGTCATACACGACGTTGGCCAGCGTCCAGAACTGGCTGATCAGCAGAACACCGAGAATCAGCCCGAACAGGTAGAACAGCACCGACACCCAGGCCTGACCGGTCTGAAAGAGAAACCAGAACACCACGAGCAGGGCCACGAGTCCGGTCTGTGTGATGGGCAGACCCCAGCGGCGTGGCAGCCGGGCAATCAGCCAGGTGTATCCGGTCATCAACACGCCGATGAGGAAGCCCGCCGCCAGCAAGACGTAGGGAAGATTGTCCGCACCGAGTGACGTGATGAACTTCGAGCGCGTAATGGGCTTCAGGATGTTGTAGCCGGTCATTGCGAGAAACGAGTAGGCGAACATCAGAAGCAGCGTGACCGCTTCTGTATCCCGGACTTCAACGACCGGCCGGAGGACGCGTCTCAGCATGACTGGCCCGTCTTTCTGAATTGCAGGATTGCAGAATTGCAGGATTGCAGAAAGGAAGGATTAAAGACTCGTTGGATCCTTCCTGCAATTCTGCGATTGTCTTATTTGCCATCCACCGAGAACGCGAGCAGCACGTTGCCCGGCATGCCGTTCTGCACGTAGCCCGAATTAACGAAGACCGTGCCGCCGCTGATAGCCGGACCTGCAACATTCAGCGAACCCCCGCGGCCCGATACGCCGTTGACGGTGTCGTACATGCGCACCGTGTCGAAATCCCACACGACGGCGCCGCTCGTTGCGGAATAGGCCCGAATGTGTCCATCGACCGATCCTGAAAAGGCCACTCCGGGAATGGCACTCACCGCGGCCGACTGAGCCGGGCTGCAGCGTTCACGCGGACCACACGGCGGCGGCGGTGTGTACCAGACGCGCTGACCGTTGTCGAGCCTGAGCGCGAACATCCCCCCGCCCGCCTCTGGATCAGGCACCGTGCCTTGACTGTTCGGAATCGCAATGCGACCGATGTCCGAAAGGGCCACGTAAACGTTGGTCCCGTCGGCCGCCGACCCCCACTGTACGCCGCCGTTGATGCCCCCTTTCCCCACGCGTTCCTGCCAGAGAATGCGACCGTCCTGATCGGGATCCAGCGCATGCACGACGCCGGATTTCTGACCGGCCACAATCGCCCGTTGGCCGTTGGCGAACGTGATGAGAATGGGTGGCGACGCAAAATCGAAATCCGGTGCCTCGACGTTGGTGCAGTTGATCTTGTCTGGTAGTCGACAGGAGGTGTTCCAATCGTCGGCCGCCGTCATCTGACGCGACCAGAGAATCTTGCCCGTATCGAGATCGAAGGCCACGAACGCGTCGCTGGTGCTCGTCGGTGGACCGCTGTAGTTGTTCCCGGTCGTCACGTACGCGGCATTGCGCTTGACGTCAATGGCAGGACTGCTCCAGATTGGCGCACCCGACGGACCCCATAACTGAGTCCCAATCTTGTTCTTCGTCGTCGGACGGGGTTCTTCGATCGTGTAGGTCTTCCAGATCTGTTTGCCGGTAGCCGCATTCAGCGCGACCAGGCTGCCACGAAAGCGGCAGCATTCGTAGTCAGGTACCGCACCCGCTGTCTCTTCACCAGATGCGACGCCGACATAGAGGCGGTCGTTGTGCAAAACGGGCGACCCAGTGACTCGAGCAAAAGGAAAGTCGTCGACTTTCGTTGTCCACAGCAGCTGGCCGGTGGTTGCATCGACCGCATACACGTTTGCGGCGCGGTCACCGATGAAGGCCGCAAACCGTGGACCGGATCCCGTCTCGATGCGGTTGATGGTGATGGCGGCGCGCACGGCAGCAGCGGCCGGAAACACCCAGTGGACGCAGCCTGTTGATGCACTCAGCGCATAGACGTTTCCGCTCTGGGTTCCCACGAACACGCGGCCACCGGCAACCGTAGGCTGCGCATCGACGCTCAGCTCGCCGGGAAATCCAAAAGCCCATTTGAGTTTCAGTCGAGGCACATCGGCGGCGGTGATTCCTGCCATTGAGGCGTCCTGGTAGCGCGTATTCGCAGTGTTCACGCCCCAGCCGTTCCAGGCGGGACCATTCAGTGGATTTGCAAAATCACCAGGCATTGCCCGACACATGGCCTTCGGCGGCGGTGTGGCATTGAACGCCTCGGCAAACCGCTTACCGGTGACGTACTCGGCAATGGCACGGCGCTCCACGCCGGTGCGACCGCTCGCCATCGACAGCATCGGACCGCTCTCGAGCGCAGCCAGCACGCGCTCGGGACCCATGGTCTGCAGCGCGTCGCGACTCGGGGCGCGATCGAGTCCGGCGTCATGACAGGACGCGCACAACTGTTTGTAGAGCGTTGGTCCATCTTCAGCGGCTGCGAGTCCGACGAACGCGAAACTGAACGCCGCGCACGCCAAGGCCGCGGCAATCAACGCATGGCGGCTTTGCATGGATCGACCTCCTGAAGTGGCGTTCATCTTAGACAATTTCGCGACAGCCGGACTGCCGTTCATCAATCCTTGACTTGCCGAGATATATCGTGCGATATATCTTAAGTAGCGTCTGGCGAGCTATCGTACGACTGGAGATCGGTCATGCACAAAGAATGGTGGACTAGCGGTCGCGGGTGGGCCGCGTGGGGGTTCGGCCCCTGGGGACGGTCTAAGTTTTTTGACGCCGGCGAGGTGCGCCTGGCAATTCTCTCGTTGCTCGGCGACGGTCCCAAGCATGGATATGAGCTGATCAAAGCGCTGGAAGCGCGGTCCGGCGGCCTCTATCGCGCGAGCGCCGGCACGGTGTATCCCACCCTCCAGCAGCTTGAAGACGAGGGCCTTGTCACCTCTGATCAGCAAGAGGGTAAGCGGGTATACCGCGTGACAGAGGCGGGCCGCGACGAGCTCGCTCGCGAATCGCGCGCGATTAACGATATCTGGAATCGCGCGGAGCGTTGGCGCGAATGGTCCGGCTGGATGGGACCGCAGACGGCCGCTCTGGCAGGACCCGTGGCGTCGCTGGTCAAGGCCGCCATGCGAGGTGTGGCGCGTCGTCCCGAACACGAATCGCAGATTCGGGACATTCTCGAACGTGCCCGGCGCGACGTCGAGGCCCTCGAACCGACCAAGGCGTGACGCTCCATCGGTTTATCGACTTTGACGGGCCGTGGCGATGGTGCCCGTCGCAACGCTCTCCCATTGGGTGAGATCGGCGTACACGCGATCCGCACGACGGACGAGTTCTGCGTGACAGGTCGCTGCATCGCGGCCAGTCGCGAACACCGTGCACACCGGTCGGCCTGCCTGAATGCGTTCGTCGCGATGCGGCACGTCGGCAATGCCGCCGAATCCCTCAACGGCGGCTTCTGAAAGCCATCGACTCGTATTCCCCACCGTCACATCCCTACGCGCGAACACGACTGCCTTCCCCACAGCATTGACATCCTGCCGCGCGTGCCTGAAATCAAACGATGGCAACGACGCATGAACGCAGGCGTTCAGATGAGCCTGAAAAACCGACAGCCCGTATGCCCGCTCGATGAGCTCCATCGACGCAGACCATCGTGGGTTGACCTCTACAAGAAACGGCCAGCCGTCAGACGCCACGAAATCGATCCCGTTGACCCCGGTGAGGTTGAACTCTTCAGCTACGCTGGTCGCAAGCACTGACGCGGCCTCTGCCAAGCCTTCATCTCGAGGGAATTGGGGGTCGTCCGCACCGCTGAGAATGCTGCCGCAATATTTGTATCCCGTTGCACCAAATGCGTCCTCGCCAATTAGCTGGCGGGACATCCCCAACAACACTACTCGTCGGTTGGCGGCAACAAACACAATGGATCCTGAAATGCCCTCGATGAGCTCTTGCCGATAGGTGCCGCGCGGAAGCCTCTGACCTTGCCACACGCTCACACGGTGACCGCCACCTGAGCTCAACGGCTTGATCAGCCAGCTGCGGTCTTGTTTGGATCGACGTTGACTGTCGTCGACGTGAACGTCCGGAGCGGCGATCCCGCGCCTCCGGAGGGCCTGGGCCACCAGCAGGGGATGACGAACCTGTCGCAGCACCTCTGGTGGATTTCCCCACAGCATGCGGCCGCGCCCCAGCGCCGCCACCGAGCTCGGATGATTCTCGAAATTGGAAAGGTACACAACCGCGTCACAGGCGATGTCTCGGGTGACGTGCGCAAGCGCTTGCGCACTGTAGGGGACGCCGAAATTCCTCTGGAGCGACAGACTGCGCACCCCGGGATGCTGATCGAGATCACCAAATGCGTCGACCGCCGTCACCGCAAAGCCGGCCCGGGCGGCAGAGGCGGCCGCCGCACGGACCGACACGCCCGCAATGAGCACTTTTTCAAGGCTCAAGGCTGATGGCTGACGGCTGAAGGCTGATGGCTCATATCATTCCTGATCGAAAAATTTGAGCGCCATGGCACCGTGAGTGGCTGCGCCGCCGGCGCGCAGTGCTGCCGCGACAAATGCGGCTTCCACCAACTCCGCCCTGGTCGCACCCGCCGCTCTTGCAGCCTTGGCATGAGCCTCGATGCAGAAGGGACACTGGGTGGTGCACGACACCGCCACGGCAATCAGCTCGCGATACTTCCGGGGGATGGCCCCATCGTCTCGTCCGACGGCCTTATTGAGATTGGCCCACGCCTCACCATCGGTCGGGGCGAGCTTGCGCATTTCCTTGAGAAGTCGCATGTCCGCAGCATCGTGATAGTGTTCGGTCATAGTGTGTACCTGTTAGCCATCAGCCATCAGCCTTCAGCTTCAGCAGCCTTCAGCCTCTTTTCGCTTCTTGGGGCGAGGCCTACCCGCTTAACCAATGCCGAGGCGCGCACGGGCGGTCGCTTGCGAGATCACATAAAGATGGTCGAGCACTGTGCCCTGGGCTTCGCGAATACCGAGAGCGGTCACGAGCCGCGCCGATCGGCCACCTGCAAGTCCATCCGCAATGAGCGCGGCACCTTGTGACGCTTGCTTGGCAACAGTGGCAAAACCATTCAACACATGAACTGGCGGATCTGACCCAATCACCCACAGACGAGCAAGCCGTCGCATCAGCTCTTCACGAATGCCGGCCACCCGCGCGAGGCGTCCCGACAAAATCACGTCGCAGCCTCGCGGTACGGAGACCGCAAGTGTCGCGACGGCCTTGACAGCGCTCTCGATCAAGGCCTCCCAGGCAAGGCGGCTGCGTGGTGCACGCGAGGTGGCAAGTTCCTCAGCCGTCACATCCGGCTGGCCGGCAATGGTTGCGGCGCCCCCCGCAAACAGAAATCGCTTCGACACCGTCCCGGCAAGAAATGCCACCTCGCCATCGAGCGCACCCGCGGCTCGCAAGCCCAGCGGACCGGAAGAGCCGCCAAGGCCATCGACGATACGACCGCCATCGACCGCGACTGCCGCCGTAAAAGCACCGCCAAGCTCCAGCAGGATCAACGACGCGTCTTGCTCGCGACAACCGGATCGCTCAACGCGCTCGTGCACGGCAAGTGCCGTCGCACACACTTTATCCGCCGTGCCCATATCGACGCGGTTCACCTTGCGGTGGGCAGGTACCGAGCTCAGGTGCACGACACCCGGCGTGAGAACAATTGGTATCGAGGGCACAGCCCGCGCGAGCGTCCGCATCAGCGTCCGAAGTCCCTCGATGCCGCCCGGTTCCCCTTCGACCGCCAGATACGCCAGCTTGAGATCGTCTTCCGAGAGCTCTTGGACACTCGTCAGAGGCAAGCCGTAGCCAGAGGGTCCAGCGACGAGATCCAGCGGCGCCGTTCGGTGTGCCTGGTCGAGCACGTCCACCAGAAGCGACGGGTTGGCAAGCGCGTCGGAGGTCGGGAACACGCGATCGAGAAAGACCCGCCCGTTTTCAAGCCCGCAGACATCGATGCTGACAGTGCCCGGATCTATCCCGATTACGCGCGGCATTGGACACTAGCCGTTCGGCCGCGCGATCTCGCCGGCAACGTCCGCAATAGTCTCGGCATCCAGGATGAGGTCGTTCCGGGCAAAGAGGCGGGCGATACAGGCTTTGTGGATTTTCATTTTCAGTTTGCCCACACCCAGCGCACCGAAGACGACCACGCCTTCCCTCTCGATGCCATCGTCACCGACTTCGACACCTTCGACGCCGAGCGGCGGCACTGCGTTGATATCGGCAATCGCCCGCAACCCCGGTCTCATCCATGCGGCCCGCGGAACCAGTCGCACGGCGGGTGGACCTGCGCTCACGACCAGTTCGGCACCCTCGAGCACGCCGGCAGCGTCTGAGCTGCCGGACATCGTGACCGCTTGTACGGTGCCGCCAAAGCGCTTTTCGATTCCTTCGACCATTGCACGATCCGGTGTCCGCCGCGTTGTGAACGTGACGTTGGCGCCTGCTCGTGCGAGAAGACCGGACGCTCGCATCCCCACCGGCCCAGTCCCTGCGGTCACGATGACGCGACGGTTTCTGATGCCGTCCTCCGAACCAACCACCTGTTGCAACTTCCGAACGGCGGCAACTGCCGTGGTGTTCGATCCGTTGGAGTCGAGCATGACCGAAACGCGCAGCGGACCGAAGAAGGCGTTCCGCACAGCCCCCAGCAGACGTTCGCCCGCGGCCATATCCGTGCCGCCGATGAAGATCGCTGTGTTCGGAAGATCCTTCGGTCCGCGAGTGAAGATCGCCCCATGCACCAGGTCTCGGACGGCGTCTTCCGTCACGCCGCCGTAGCTCAGCACCTCGTCGGCGCCTGCGTCGAACGCCACCACACGATCGAACACGCTGGCGTGGGTTGACGTGTCGAGCTGAAGGAGAAGTTTGCGCATGTGCAAGGCTCAAGTATCAAGTCTGAAGGCTCAAAGCCTGGAGAACTTGAGACTTGAGCCTTGAGACCTGAGCCTTGAGACTCGAGACTTCCTTATTTGGGGCTGAACGGATGCTTGGCCGTCTTCGAACCAGCAATCACATCATTCACAGCCGGCTTCTTGGCGAGGGCCCGCTGGATCGACTCCTTGGTCGCCTGATAGTTGTAGTCGTAGATCTTCTTGTCGTCGCTGGCTTCCCAGTGGATGAACACGCCAACCATGATGCAGAGGTCATCGGCCTTGTCTTTCGGGATCACGCCGCTCTCGACCGAATCAACCACCGCGCGAGCGACCGCCGCCTGCGCAGGTCCAAACATCTGCACGGCCTGCTTCGCCCCCTTGATCGTCACCTTGTTGAAGAGAATGGTGTCCGGTTTCGCCGGCAGGTTCGGTGCAACGACCGCAAGGAGCGTGGTAAACCCGTCCTTGTTGTTCGAGAGCGCGTTGCAGAACGCGGTGCCCGCAGGCCCTGTTTTCGAGCCGATGACCAGGTCAATGTGCGCGACCTCGTTGCCGTCACCGACCAGCGACTCGCCGAGAAAGAAGTCCGCTGCCATGTGAGAACTCCTGTGTTGAAGAGTGAGTGATGTGCTGCTGCGGCGGGGAGCATATCTGAGGCTGAAGAAAGTCTCAAGGCTCAAGTCTCAAGGCTCAAACAGGTGGCACAGGCTCAAGGCTTCATATTGACGGCCGTTCTTACCACGATCGTGAAGCGCCTCCAGGCTACTTGAGATGTGAGCCTTCAGCCTTGAGCCTTCTTATTAGCGAAGACTCCGAAAGAAGGCGCGCACGTCATCCACGAGCAGCTCCGGCTCCTCCATGGCTGCGAAATGCCCACCGCGCGGCATTTCGGTCCACCGCGTGATGTTGTCGCGCGCTTCGACCCACCGCCGCGGTGGCAGGACAAGCTCCTTGGGGAACACGGCGCACCCCATCGGCACCGCGACGCGGCCTCCCTGCGCAGCAGCGGCACGCTGGTTTTCGTAGTAGATCCGTGCCGCCGACGCAACCGTTTCGGTGGCCCAGTAGATCGTAATGTTGGTCAGCAGCTGGTCTTTGGTGAACTTTCGCTCGACATCTCCCTCGCAATCGCACCACGAGCGGAACTTTTCGACGATCCACGCGGCCAGTCCCGCGGGGGAGTCGTTGAGCCCATAGGCTACCGTCTGCGGTTTGGTCGATTGGACCAGGAAATACCCGCGTTCGTTTTCAAAGAACGCTTGTCGCGCGCGCAGTCGTTCGAGCTCGGCAGGCGGGACACCGGCGTTTGGATCCTGGATGCCCGGCGGTGGCCCCGCGTTGCAGAAGTTCGAATGCACGCCAACGACGTGACTGGCGTCATTGATACCGAGCAGGCGACTGATATTGCCACCCCAGTCTCCGCCCTGGGCGCCGTACCGGCTGTAACCCAGGCGGGCCATGAGCGTGGCAATGACGGCCGCCATTCTGACGGGGGCAAACCCGCGCTCTCGTGGCTTGCCCGAAAACCCAAATCCCGGCAGCGAGATGGCCACAACGTGGAACGCATCTTCAGCGCGCCCGCCATGCGCCGCCGGATCGGTCAGCGGGCCGATGATCTTCGTGAACTCGACGAATGACCCCGGCCATCCATGCGTGATTACCAGCGGGAGTGCGTTTGGGTTCTTCGACCGCTGGTGCACGAAATGGATGTCCAGTCCGTCGATCGTCGTCGTGAACTGAGGCAGTTGATTCAGCCGGCGCTCCTGCTCTCGCCAGTCGAACTTCTCTCGCCAGTACGTGATGAGTGCTTTGTGGTACGCCAGATCGGTGCCGTAGTCCCATCCTCCGCCGGGAATTTCGTCCGGAAATCGCGTACGCCCGAGCCGCTGTTTCAGATCGCTCAGCACGGCGTCCGACACATGAATCGTGAAGGGCGCAATCGCACCGTTTGCGGTAGCCGGGGACGCCGGACTGCCGGCACGCTGGACGGTGGCGGCACCGCCGGTCACGAGGCCGAGTATCAACAGAAAGACAGAAGCCAACACAAGTCTGCGTGTCATAAGCTCAATGAGCCGTCAGCCTTCAGCCTTTAGCTTTCAGCCCTGGTACTTGATGGAACGTTACCGTGAACGGCGGTCGTGAATCCGCGACCGTTTTACCCCCAAAATAGGCAGTCGCCTGGATTACGGAATCCCTGGGTAATGCAATCGGCTGGCGGAACACAAACGGCGTCTGCCACTGTTGAGGGTACTCCTTGATCAGAAGCAGCACCTGCACGCCGCCGTCCGGACGCCGGGCCTTGATTTCGATCGATTTCGCCCCTGGCACCATGTCCACGCGCATCGAGAGCAATCTGCTGTCCACAGGCACTCTGAGTTCGGCGCCAACCTTCTGGATATCCGTGGTCGAAGATGCGGGTCCACCTGTCGGCTGAAGGACGAGCTGACCAACTGATGCAGACGGCGATTTCCGGAAATAGAGTCCCAGCGTAGGCTTGTCGACGACCGTCTCTGCAATCCCTCGATACAACACATCGACGGCAATTCGCGAACGCGCCGGCACCTCAAAGGCGCTCTCTTCAGGCAGCTCGGTGGTCGGATGCCACGGCGTCCAACCTCCCAGGTACTGTCCCGTCTCGGCGACGCTGAAAAACGCCGCACGGGCGACACGGCGGTCTCCTGGTTTGTAGTCAATCGCTCGGATCCACGAGGTCTCGGCGAGCGACGGATCGATGACGACCCGCTGAAATCCGACCGGGCTGCCGGCTTCCACCTTTGCGCCCTGCCTCGCCGTCTCGCGGCGATCCGGTTCACCAAGCATCCAATGATCCCGATGATCGACAAGCGCGCGAGGCTCGCGCTGTCCCTTAGGAACGCCGCCGTCAACCCATGAGATGAGAAAATCGAATTCACGCTGGGTGAGACCGCCGTCGTTGGCAAACTCACCGTATCCACGCTCGGCCGGCCAGGGTGGCATCTTGCGCGCGAGAACCTCTTCCTTGATTGCCACAGCCCATGGGCGCGCTTCTCCGTAGGTTCCGAGCGCCATGGCCATGCCGTCCTCGACGTGACACTGCAGACACTTCCGCTCGAACAGCGCCACGATTTCCCGGTCGAACGTGACCGTCGTCAGGATCGGGTTATGTGAAGCGGCGTCCCGGGGCCACCAGAT
>DATBJG010000220.1:0-6087 GCA_036556585.1 Vicinamibacterales bacterium | reverse complement strand
GGAACCACTCGCGGGCGACGTTGCGGGGAACGGCTGGTGGAGGTTGACGACGAGCCTTGCTGACCTGCGGCATCCGAAGCCTCGGTCGCTCGGAAACGGCTCAGAACGGCGGTGCCCAACTGCTGGATGCCGGTTCTCGCGCGGTGAACGAACGTCGGAAGCATCGTGCGACCGGATGCTGGCGACGATCCCAGCCACACGCCCACGCCAATCACCGCAACCGCCGCGACCACCGGTGTGGTCCAGAACGGCTTGTTGCGCCGGCGACGTTTCAGTCGACGAGCGACCTTCATGATTTTAGGTTTTACGCACGACAACGGCAGGCCGCTAGGCCTGCGCTACTGTGCCGGTGCGAAAAATCCTCCGCGGCTTCTGACCTTCACCGATTCCTGTCGTGCGCGAATATCGACCTTCCGCCACTCGCCATTGCGGGCGCGATTGGTGGATTCGTAGCCGATCACGTATCGGCGTCGCAGCTCGTCGAGAATTTTGTGGTAGTCGGCCGCCAGCTTCGTCACGTCCGACGGGAAGTATGCGGCTCCACCTGACAGATCGGCCAGTTGCTGAAGGTGAGAGTGATTCACGCGCCCGCCCAGCCCTACGGCGTACACGGTCGCTTCCACCTGCGCCAGCTTGAAGAGCACATCTTCCCAGGTTCTCAGACTACCCGGCCCGTTGGACGTGCGATTTTCGTCGTGACCATCGGTCACGACCACGACCACACGTCGTCCCTCAACCTTTGCCATCTGAGCCAGCGAGTCGAACAACGCATCATAGAGCGCAGTACCGCCGTCAGCGACATAGGCATCAATGGCCTGCAGCGCTGCGTCACGTTTGCGGGTCGGGGTGTTGATGGCATTGGCGGCGTCAGCGAACAGGATCATGCCCAGCTGGTCTTCGGGTCTCATCGCGGTGATGAACTCCCTCGCCGCCTGCTGAGCCTGGGCGGCGCTCTTCTTCATGCTCCCGCTGCTGTCGAGCGCCAGCATGAATGTCACGGGCAACACGGCCTCGTGGAAGGTGTCAACCCGCTGCGGGACGCCGTCTTCGGTCACGAGCAGGTCTTCAATGCTGAGCGCCACGGGTGTCTGGCCAGTTCCAACCGCCGTAAATTCGAGCGACGGCCGCACTGGAGGCGCCATCGGGGCGGTATAGCCTTTCCGCGCACGAACGCGAAGGCTGGAATTTCGGACCGTAACGTCGATTGCACGCCACTTGCCGTCGCGATCCTGATTCTGCGGTGTGTAGGCCAGCAGGTACTTGTGCTGAACCTCGTTGGCAATCGTGCCGTAGGCAAAGGCCAGCTGTTTCTCGTCGCGTGGAAACCAGGCTCGTCCTCCCGTTTCCTCGGAGAGTCTCGTGAGCAGCTTCTCGCCTTTGAGGGAGATGCCTGCAATGCCGCCCAGGCCGACGACATACAAGGTGACCGCGCTCTTTCGGAGCTTGGCAACCGTGGCATCAAATGCCGACTCGCTGTGCTCGTCGTACCCGTCCGTGATCAGCACGATCGCACGACGTCGCTCGGCCGCGGCAAGCTTGTCGGCAGCCTCGCCCACGGCATCCAGAATCGCGGTTCCGCCGGCAGGACGGATGGCAGCAATCGCATCGAGCACCGTTGCACGATCCGTCGTTGGTCCGGTGACGGAGAGAATCGAGCGCGAGAAGGGGGCGACCACGATCTCATCGTCTTTCGCGAGCGGTTCGAGCAACTTTGTGGCGGTCGCGCGCACGGCATCCGCTCGCATGGCCATACTCTGACTGCTGTCGACAAGCAGGGTGAACAGCGCCGGGTCGCGTCGCTCAGACGTAAGATCGAGCTTCTGCACCTGGGAGTTTTCCTTGAGCTCGAAGTCCGACGCTGCCAGGTCTTTGATAAAGCGGCCCTTGTCATCGAGCACTGAGGCTTCAACCAGGACGCTGGTAATTTCGCTGACCTCGGTCAATTCCAGCGGCTCGAGGATCATCGTGTCGGTCAGGGTTCTTCCCGACCCGAATTCGGCTTGTACGGTGAGCTCTCGCTTCTCGAACGGATTTTCATCCGACCACTGCGCGTCATACGGCGGACCGTCGGAATCGCTCGCCAGAAGCTGATGGTCGACGTAGAAGTCCACGCGCGGCGAAGCCGAGAGCTCGACGCCTTCAATCCGCGCGACAATCCGAATGGCACCGGGAAGGCCCGTCCGTCCGAGAGGCGATGTGATACGCAGAGAGCCGGCATTGTCGGCCGTCGTGCGAACCGTGCCGATCAGGGCGAGGGCCACGGCCATGCCGAGGAGCGCAGCGCCGCGTCTTGTCACACGGTGACGGGCACCTGGTCTGTGTCGTCCACAAAATAACTGGCGCACGCAGCCTCCAGCAGATCGTTGGTGAGTTGCCGTGGTTCCCCCAGGTACGCGGCCTGGGCCAGAGCCTGATCGATCAGGTCGCGGGGATGACAGCCCCGCGGCGTCATATTTCGCGTCCTGTAGTAGCTGCCGAGCAGATGTTCGACAACGGCCTCGTCATAAGGGATCTCGCGCTCGCGACAACAGTTCTCGAAAATGTGTTTGAAGTCGGCAATCGTCGGGCTCTCGGCAAACACCTTGTAGTGAATGCGGCGGAGAAATGCCTCGTCTACCAGCTCGGCAGGCCGGATGTTGGTGGCAAACACCACGAGTAGCATGAACGGCAGCTCGAATTTCCTGCCGGTGTTGAGTGTGAGAAAGTCAACGCGGCTCTCGAGGGGGACGATCCACCGATTCAGGAGGTCTCTTGCCGAACAGCGCTGACGTCCAAAGTCGTCAATCACCAGCACGCCACCATTCGCCACTGCCTGCACGGGCGCACCGTAAAAACGCATCGTCGGCGAGTAGGAGAGCTCGAGCGCTTCGAGCGTCAGTTCGCCGCCCACCATGACCATCGGACGTCGACAGCGGACCCAACGCGCATCGCGCTTGTCGTCGTGCGAGAGGTCGCCAGTCTCGTCTGGTGGGGCGATGGCTTCGTGGTTGACGGGGTCGAACAGGCGGATGATGCTTCCTTCCACTTCGAGCGCGTGCGGAACGGCAATCTCTCCGTCAAGCAGGTTCCGAATGGCCTGCGCGATGACGGTCTTGCCGTTTCCGGGAGGCCCGTAGACGAACATCGAGTGTGCCGCGGCAATTGCAGGCCCGACCTGGTCGAGCACGCGATTGCTCAGCACGAGATGCGAAAATGCTTCGCGAACCCGAGCCCGTGTGATGGCTCTCGGGATCGCGTTGCGGTACTTTTCGAGGTACGCCACGTACTGCGTCAGCGGGACGGGCGCCACGCCAACGTAGTGATTGTTTTCAAGAAAGAGCAGGGCCCGCTGACGACCGGCGTCGGTGATCCGGTACTTGTACGACGGGCCGCCAAAAACAGACCCGCCCACGATTTCGCATTGGTGGAGACGTTTGAGAAATTCGAGCGCGGGCTCGACCACGGAAAACTCGACGCCAAGCCGACGTGCCATCTCGACGCCGGTCATTTCACCGGCGAAATGCACCAGCTTCAGCACGAGCTGCACCATCAGGTCCAGGTTCAACCCGGCAGCTTCGAGGGTCGTGGGCGCAGGCGGAAACAACGCGGCGGTGCGGTCAGCCACGTCACGGGTTTCGTCCGCCAGGACACGCGTCATCATGAGTTGGTGACCCCTATCTCCATTTATTAGCGCTCGCGAGGCCCACCCCCGCTCGCCGCTGCCCCTCGGCTCGCGGACTCGCTCGTCGCCGCAGTGCGTGCTCTACCTACCGATCCGCAGTTCGTGGGCCACCTCGAAAGCCTTCACGGCGCTTGCGTACTGCCGGCGAGCGAGGTGAAAAATGCCAACGTTGTACTGAGCGCGCCCCCGCTGACCTACGGCTGCGAATGTCTGATCGATCCCGTCCAGATCGCCGCCGGCCACGTAGGCGCGATAGCAGGCCTGGACTCCGTCCGAGCCCGGATCCTGCACCTGCAGGCTGAAGCACAGGTTGTTCAAGACCTCGGGCGCCTTTGCGTTCAGTTGAAGCGCCTTTTCATATTGCTCACGCGCTTCACGATGTCGACCCAACGTCTGGAGTACCGTGCCCAGCGTGTTTCGAGCCGCCGACGACGACGGCGCAAAATGAACCGCACGGGTCGCATCGGGCAGCGCGAGGTTGGGCCAGCCCCAATCGCGCCAGATGCGTGCCCGGCCGTCCCAGGACGCCGCGTCGTTGGGATCGATGGCAAGCGCGTCGGTCAGGAACTCGTGCGCTTTGTCGAGAATGCCCAGGCGCACGTATTCCTCGGCAACGCGCCGATGATTTTCGGCCGTTGGGCTCAACGACAGTTTCAGCAGGGCTGCCGCAAGATCCGGATCGGCAGCCTCAACCATCTGAACCGTCGAACTCGGTGGCCGTATGCGGACCGAGAAGGGGACGGGTTTGACGGCTGGCTTCGCGATGGGCTCGGCTGGTGGCTGCAAAGCCGTCTCGGGTGCCGGTGCGCCGCCTTCGCCAAGGCTACTGCGAGCCTCGGCGGAGTTTTGCGGCGTCGGGCTCAGCTCCAGCTGGCGCACCGGTCCCCGGGCAGCGCATGCCGCGGCCATCACGCCGGCCATGACACATACGAGTACTCTCAATTTCGCCTCCGACGAGAGTGGGTCCAATTACATGTCGCCATCTTCGGCTCGCAGGCGTGCGCGCCGACGCAACATGTAGAGGACGAACAGGACAACAGACAGACTGCTAAGAATGACTGTCATTGGAAGCTCCCACTTTGTGAAAGGTTGCCGAAGAACTGCACGAACTTGATGATTGCGGGACCGACGGCGACAACGAAGAACGCGGGTAGCAGACAGAACACGAGCGGGAAGATCAGTTTGACCGCCAGCTTGGCGGCTTTTTCCTCGGCTCGCTGCCGACGCTTGGTGCGCGAGACCTCGGCATGGGTGCGAAGCGCTTGCGCGACGCTCGTGCCAAACCGATCCGTCTGGACGAGCATGGCCACCAGGGCCCGCACGTCATCGACCTGCGTGCGCTTGGAAAAGTTCTTCAACGCTTCGAGCCGGGGCTTACCAGCGCGCGTTTCGATGTTGATCAGGCCCAGCTCATGCGACAGCGCCGGATAGGCAATCTCCAGCTCTTCGGCGCACTTCAAGATGGCCTGGTCCAGTCCAAGACCTGCCTCGAGGCTGACGATTAAGAGGTCCAACGCATCCGGCAGACCGTTCTGAATCTGCAACTTTCGCCGGTTGATGCGGCGCGCCACGATCAGGCTGGGAATCATGTACCCGAAGATCGCGCCCGCAATGGCAAACAGAATCTTGCCGGTCGCCAGCAGGACGATGCCGAATCCGATTGTGATGAGCACGATTTCGGCAAAGGCGTAGACGAGGATCGGCGTGAACCCGTGGAAGCCGGCGTTCGCGAGCCGTTTCCGCAGTCGGCCCATTTCGCTGGGTGACTTGGGAACGTACTTGACCCACTTCTCGAAACGGGGACTGGGCGTGTCCACCAGTCGCGGCGCACCCGCGAGGATGTTGACTGCCGCGTGGCTCTGTGCCATTCCCAGCAGGCGCCGACGGCCAGGAAGCCGCCTCGCGAGCAGGCTTGACGTAACGGCGCCGGTCAGCAGGGCCAGCGAGGTGAACAGCGCGATGAGTGCCAGAGTCAGTTCAGACACGGTCGCATCCTCAGTACTGAATCCGGACCAGCTTCCGGATGATGAGCGTCCCGGTGATCTGCAGAATGATCGCGATGATGATCAATTTCACGCCCAGCGGGTCGCTTAAGAGCGTTTTGAGGTGCTTGGGATTGACGACAAACAACGCGCATGCAAGAGCGGGCGGAACGCCGACGAGCACCCACCCCGTCAGGCGGCCATGGGCCGAGATCACGCGTATCTGACGTTTGATCTTGAATCGGTCTCGAATGACCGAACCCAGGTTGTCGAGAATCTCGGACAGGTTGCCGCCGGCCTCACGGTGAATCAGGACTGCCGTGACGAAGAACCGCGCGTCGAGCAGTGGGATTCGACGAGCAAATTCCTTGAGCGCATCGGGAAGCGGCATCCCGAAGTTCTGATGGTCGTGGAGCAGCTTGAATTCAGGGCCGATGGGCTTTG
>DATBJG010000219.1:0-24009 GCA_036556585.1 Vicinamibacterales bacterium | reverse complement strand
CCCGCGACAAACTAAATATGAATGCCAGCGACAACAACATGCTCGTCCGCATTTCGGACGTGCACAAGCACTTCAGCCGTGGCAGCGAGCGTATTGACGTGCTGAAGGGTGTCAACCTCGAAATTCCCAAAGGCGATTTTCTCGCGCTCATGGGGCCGTCAGGTTCCGGAAAGACCACCCTGCTCAATCTCATGGGTGGGCTCGATTCACCGACCGGCGGTTTTGTGGAAGTCGGCGACGTGCGCATCAGTGAGCTGGGCGGCGGCCGGCTGTCACGCTGGCGGGCCCAACACGTCGGCTTCGTCTTTCAGTTGTACAACCTGCTGCCGGTGTTGACGGCGGAGCGCAACGTCGAGTTGCCGTTGCTCCTCACGAAGCTGTCGAAGGCCGATCGTCGAAAGCATGTTGCAATCGCGCTCAAGATAGTCGGGCTGGCAGACCGGGCCAAGCACTATCCTCGTCAGCTGTCCGGAGGTCAGGAGCAACGTGTCGGAATCGCCCGCGCCATCGTGACCGATCCAACCCTGCTTCTGTGCGACGAGCCGACCGGGGACCTCGATCGCAAAGCAGGGGATGAGATCCTCGATCTCCTTCAGGCGCTCAACCGGGAGCATGGCAAGACGATCGTCATGGTCACGCACGATCCGCATGCGGCCGAGCGCGCCCGACGGACGCTGCATCTTGAAAAAGGTTCGCTGGGGGCAGCCGCATGAAATATCTGCCGCTCGTGTGGCGCAGTTTGTGGAGACGCAAGATCCGGACGATCTTCACGCTGCTCTCAATCTTTGTCGCATTCCTGCTCTTCGGCCTCCTGATGACCATCCGGGCCGCCTTCTCGTTTGGTGTCGATCTGGCGGGTCTCGACAGGCTCATGGTGATTCACAAGATCAACATCATCATGCCGCTGCCCATCGCGTATCAGGGACGCCTTCAGACGGTGCCCGGGGTCGAATCGGTTACGCACAACACCTGGTTCGGTGGTTTCTTTCGTGAACCGTCGAACTTTTTCGCCACCATCGCGGTCGAGCCCGAACCTTACTTCGGGATGTATCCCGAGGTCCATCTGCCGCCGGAGCAAATGAAGGCATGGCTCGCCGACCGGCAAGGTGCAGTGGTTGGAATCGATCTGGCAGACCGATTCGGCTGGAAGATTGGCGACAGGATACCTATACAGGCGACGATCTATCCGCACAAGACCACCGGCAATACCTGGCAGTTCAACCTCGTCGGCACCTACGACGGGGAGCCTGGGGTGGACAAAACCAATTTCTTCTTCCGCTATGACTATCTCGACGAAGGGCGGCAGATTGGCGAAGGTCTGGTGGGCTGGTATGTGGTCAAGATTGCGGATGCTTCTCGATCGCTGCAAATGGCGGCGAGCTTCGACGAGATGTTTGCCAATTCACCGGCCGAGACCCGGACGACCACCGAAAAAGGCTTCATCGATGGCTTCGCCAAGCAGATTGGCGACATCGGTTCCATCATGATTGCCATTCTCGTCGCGGTGCTCTTTACGATCCTGCTGGTTGTTGGCAACACGATGGCCCAGGCCGTCCGCGAACGCACGAGCGAGCTTGCGGTGCTGAAAACCCTGGGATTCTCCGATGGCAAGATCCTGACCCTCGTCCTTGTCGAGTCCTTGCTCATTGCCGTGGTTGGCGGGGGGGCGGGGCTCCTGCTCTCCTGGGCTGTGGTGCATTTCGTCGGTGATCCCACCAACGGCCTGCTTCCAATCTTCGTGCTGCCTGGGCGAGACCTCGTGGTGGGGATTGTGCTGATGGGCCTGGTCGGGATCTTGGCCGGACTGTTGCCCGCGACGAGCGCCATGCGGATCAAGATCACCGACGCGCTGAGGAAGGCCTGACATGTCCTGGCTCACGCAGATTGGTGCGGTGACGTGGTTGAACCTGCGGACCATCCCGCAGCGGCTGGGGTCGTCGGCCGTTGCCATAGTCGGGATTGCCGGTGTGGTGATTGTGTTCGTGGCCGTGCTGTCGATGGCAGAAGGGTTCTACGCGGCCATGCGCGGAGCCGGATCCGCCGACCGAGCCCTCGTCATGCGCAGCGGTGCGTCCGACGAAATGACGAGTGGTCTCGGCGGACCCGAAACGGACATCATCAAGCAGGCGCCGGGAATCGTTCGCGCCGATCAAGGGGCGCTCGCGTCGGCGGAGCTCTTTGTGATTATCGATGTGCCAAAACGAACGACACTGACTCCGGCCAACGTGCCTATGCGTGGAATCGAGCCCTCGACTTTTCAGGTCCGCCGCGAAGCCAGGATTGTCGAGGGTCGTATGCTGCAATTTGGGACGAACGAAATCATTGTGGGACGCGCCGCGGAGCGGCAGTTTGCAGGTTTGTCCGTGGGTTCGCAAGTCAGGTCCGGGCAGATCGTGTGGACTGTGGTGGGCGTGTTTGACACGGGTGGCAGTGTGTCGGAAACGGAGATTTGGTGCGACGCACGTGTGCTGCAGGGTGCGTACAGGCGAGGGAACAGTTACCAATCCGTCCTGGCTCGTCTGGAATCGCCCGCATCGTACAACGCGTTCAAGGACTGGCTCACCGCCAATCCCCAGGTCAATGTGTCTGTCCGTCCGGAAGTCGAGTACTACACGGCGCAGTCGATCACCCTCACGAACCTGATTCGAACGGTCGGATTTGGCATAGCCACGCTCATGGGCATTGGCGCCGTCTTTGGGGCCGTCCTGACGATGTATACGGCCGTGGCGACACGGACGAGAGAGATTGCCACGCTGCGCGCGCTGGGCTTCAATACGTTCTCGGTTGTCGTGTCGGTTCTGGCCGAGGCGCTTGGCCTTGCCGCCATCGGTGGGGTGATCGGTGGAATCGTGGCCTATGTGGCGTTCAACGGGTATCAGACATCTACGATGAACTGGCAGACGTTCAGTCAGGTGGCGTTTGCGTTTGCCGTCACGCCCGCACTCCTGGTGCAGGGACTGGTGTATGCCCTGGTCATGGGACTCATCGGTGGGCTGCTGCCGGCCATCCGTGCAGCGAGGTTGCCGATCTCCGCGGCGCTCCGGGAGCTGTAGACTTTCAACGCTGAGGTCGCAACGGACGCGGCGGACGCAGCGACACCGCCCTTCCCATCCGCGATCTTGAACGACTCTCCATTGGCGTGGATCTCTCGCATGGACGGAAATTGTCACCACAGGGTTTTCCACGTGTTCTCTGCGCATCACATTCGGTGAGCCCCTTGCAATAGCGTCGTCTGGCTGACTGGCCCGACTGGGCTGGGATCTCCCTCCGACAAGGCGTGGCTGTCGCACGTCTTAAGAGACATGGCAAGGGCGCGGCCCTGCACGCCTGTGTCGGACGAAATTGCAATCAGCTTGTCGTGAAGGAGGATGGTATGGGTCGAGCTCCCCTCGTCCTGACCGCGCTACTGGTGTGTGCGCTCCCGCAAACATCGGGCCTCAGTGCACAGACTCCACCACCCGAGGGTTGGGTCGTGCTGCCCGTCGAAGAGTACCGTGCGCTACGCGAAAAGGCGCTTCCTCCTGCGTCACCGCCCGTAACGCCACCCGTCGATGCCACGCTCACACGCGTTGACTACGATCTTCGTCTTGACGCGGGCGCCGTGGTGGGTCGCGCACTCCTCACCATTGACCTTCTGCGCGAAGGCTGGACCCGGGTCCAGATCCCGGCTGGGTTAATGGTGCATGATGCGAGGCTCGATGGTCAGCCGGTCTCGCTCGTCGAGGGACCCCCTCCTCACGTTCTGCTCTCGCGTCTCGGCCGCTCTGTCCTGACACTCGATTTCGTCGTGCCGCTTGTCACTGCCGCGGGCACCGAGTCGTTCACCCTGCCGCCGTCGGCGGCTCCCATTGCTCGTGCGGCGTTCATGTTGCCGAAAAGCGGCATCGATCTGTCCCTGATGGGAGGTGTCATTACCGATCGCGGAGAGACCACGACCGAAAGCCGGTGGACAGCGTTCGGACGGCCCAATCAGCCGTTGGCGTTCTCTTGGAAGCGCAAGGTCGATGATCGACGTGCGGAACTGCCGCTGAGAGTACGGGGCCGGCTCACGCAGCTCGTCGGTCTGGGCGAGGAGGTCTGCCAGGTGACGGCGGCCGTACGGATTGAGGTCCTCCAGGGACTGGCGCGCGATATCGTGCTGAGTCTTCCCGAAGGGCTCGTGATCAATCAGGTAAACGGGTCGACGGTTGCCGAGTGGTCGGCAAGCCGCAATCAGCTCAGTGTAGAACTTCTCGAGCTGACGGACGCCGAAATTTCGTTCGTCCTCCAGGGTGAGATGCGCTTGCCACGCGACGGGACGATTGCGATGCCACTCGTGCGTATTCCCGCTGCCGAGCGCGAAGCGGGTGGCGTGGCTGTCGAGGCATTGGGAGCAGCGCAAATTACCGGACACCAGTTTCGGGGCCTGGATCCAACCGACCCGTCGGAGCTTGGCGACCTGGTAGCCGCTCGTGAATCCCCGGCGATGGTTGCCTTCCGCCTGCGGCCCCTGAAGGGCGTCGAACCGCGATCGCTCACGGTGGACGTTGTCCGCTACACGCCGCAAGCGGTCTTGATTGCCAACGTGGAAGAGGCGCGTTATCGGGCGCTCGCATCCGAGGACGGGCGGTTACTCGTGGAAGCTCGCTATGCCGTTCGGAATAACCAGCGAAGCTTCCTCAAAGTCACGCTCCCTGAAGGTGCCACGGTGTGGAGCGCAGAAATTGCCGGACGTCCTGTACGTCCCGGTATGGCGGAGCAGGATGCTGTGCTGCTTCCACTCGACAAGGGACGCGCCAGCGAAGACGCGCCGACCTTTGTCGTGCAGCTCGTCTACTTGCAACGAGTCGACGCGTGGCCCGCGAGAGGACGGACCAGGCTCGATCTTCCTGCGCTCGATCTGCCGATTTCCCGAACGGGGTTCGAGCTTCACTATTCTCCGCGGTTTCGAATCGAGCCGCAGCCTGGTTCATTCCGGCTCGAGGAGGACCCAGGGCCCTCCGCTGAGGTGCTGCGCCGGCCGGCCGCGCGACCCGGCAAGCCGGCACTCGAGAAGGAGTCGCGTGTCGGAGGCGAATTTCGCGATCTGGTCAATAGGTACAGGAATGAAGCAGGCGGCCGCACGGTTGTCGGGTCGTTGCCCGTGGAGGTGACCTTCCCTTCGTTCGGTCCCACCATCTATCTCGCGTCGGAGCTCACTGCTGAAGCGCGTGCACCATCGATTGATCTGGAGTTCAAGCGCATCAAGGACTAGGGCGGACCTTCAGATCCCCCGGGGGATTCGCTGTGGTGGGGCTTCAGGCCCGCTCAGAAATGGATGGTGTGACATGGCTCTTAACTCGGGGTTCGGGATTGGGGATTCGGGATCGGGAATTCGGGATTCGGGACTGCCGACCTGCCGATTACCTGCCGTCGCGATGCTTGCGACATTGATGGTGACGATGCCACAACCTGTGGGTGCTCAGCAATCGTCGAGAGCAAGTGAATCGCCGCGAACCGTCACGATGACCTTGACGGAATACAACCGGCTGATCGACCTGGCAAACCGGCCGCCATCAAGGCCCACAAGCGCTCCTGTGGCGGCCGTCCTTGGCAGCGCCGATCTGCGCGTGCGCATCGAGCGTGACACCGCCCGCGGCGTGTTCACGCTGGCGGGCAATGTGCTTCGCGACGGTATCAACCGCGTCCATGTGCTGACGGGTGGAACCCTCGTCGATGCAAATTCGGCGGGCCGACCCGTTCCACTCCTCGCCGACGCCAACACCCATCTGGCGCTGCTTCCAGGACCGGGTCCATTTGCGCTCGCACTCGAATGGGGCGGTCCCTTGAAGTTTTCACCAGGACGCGCGTCGTTCGTCCTGCCGGTTCCACCGGCTGGGACGGCGAGAGCCACGATCGATCTGCCGGGTGAGCTGGCTGATGTTCATCTTTCGGCCGGCTTGGTGACCCGCCGATCCGCCGCCGGCGGACGCACCATCGTTGAAGCCACGCTCGATCCTGGGTCTGCCACGGAAGTATGGTGGTCGATGCGTGACAGCGCACCTGTGGCCGCCGTGCGCGAGGTCCGTACGCTGGCCGACGTCATGACCCTCGTGACGGTCGGTGATTTGGATGTGAAGATGGTGGTGCTCATCGATTTGACCGTAGTACAGGGAGAACCCCGGTCGGTCGACGTTCAGATGCCAGCAGGGTACGAAGTCGTCAGCGTCACCAGCAACTCACTCGAGGCTGGCGCACGGCGCGACGCAGGGTTGACATTGACGATCGCCGATCCGTCGGTGCGGCGCCATCAGCTGCTCGTCAGCCTCGAACGGCAACACGGAGGCGGATCGTTCGCCCTGGATACCGGCTTCGTGACGCTGCCCGGAGTGCAGCGGGAGCGAGGGGAAATTGCCATCGAAGGTCTCGGCACGCTGGAGCTGACAGCGACGGAACGAGAGGGTATGCACCGAATCGATGTGCGAGAACTCAAGCCGGCGCTGCAATCATTAGCTCGGTCTCCGCTTCTCGCGGCGTTTCGTTACCAACGCGGCGCGGTGACGCCCGGGCTGGCATTGAAGGTCGCGCGATTTGCGGATGTTGGTGTTCTTGCGGCCGTTGCCGACCTTGCCGAGGTCACGACGCTGGTCACGAATGAGGGACGGGCGCTCACCGAAGTGACGCTCCTGTTGCGGAACAGGGCCCAGCCGTTCCTGAAGGTTACGCTGCCGCCGGGCGCGTCGATCGTCTCCCTCGATGTTGCGGGCGAAACGGCAAAACCTGTGCTCGGCAGCGACGGAACGCGCGTCCCTCTGATGCGTCCCGGCTTCCGCCCCGACGGGACCTATTCGGTTTCGTATGTCTATCTCCACGCGGGGACGCCGTTTGCGCGCAAAGGTGAAATGCAGATGACGCTGGCGACCATGGACATTCCCATTGGCTTCGTTCGGTGGGAGGTGTTCGTACCCGACACGTACACGGTGCGGGCGATTGGTGGCAATGTCTTCGATGAGCGCACTCTCTACCAGCGCGAGAGCAAGAGAAGCCGCCGGCTCCAAACCAAGGGCCCCCGTCAGACGGCGTTCCGGATTGCGGGTGCCTCTTCACCCGGAATTGTCATCATGCCGGCGGAGAGGACGCAGCCTGGTCGCATCGTCGGTCGCGCCACCGACGTGAATGGCGCTGTACTTCCGGGTGTCACGGTTATCCTCGAGCGAGGGACCGCACGGCTGACTGCGGTCACCGATAGCGAAGGAGCGTTTCTCTTGACTAGTGTCCCATCCGGTTCCTTGCGGCTGACCGCGCAGCTCGCCGGCTTTGCACCCCAGACCCGAGCGATCGTGTTCGATCAGAAGCCTCTCCATGTGGAATTTGTGTTGGCCGTCGGTCAGCTTCAGGAAACTGTCACCGTGAGTGGAGAAACGTCGTCCCCATCATCAGAACCCTCACAAAACGTGATCAACCTGCAGCAACGCGCCTCTGGCGTGATGCCCATTCCAGTGGATGTGCCGCGCGCCGGCGCATCGCACCAGTTCGTCAAACCGCTGGTTGTCGATCAGGAAGCCGTTGTGTTGCTGCGTTACAAACGGAAGTAGGTACAGACAAAGGCCGTGGCCCACGACGATCGGAGGGAGTTTTCTCGAGCGGGATTGTGCTTCACCTGTGCGCACGCCCGTCGTGTGGAGTCGGTCCGCGGAGCAGTGTTCTACCTTTGCGGGTACTCGGACGTCGATGCCTCATTTCCCAAGTACCCGCAACTGCCGATGGTGCAATGTGGCGCGTACGATCGCACCAAAAATCCATCGATCGACACTGATTCCGACGACCGGAGCTGACGTGGGCGCAATCAGCTATTTCTGAACGACCAGCTCGTTTTCGACGCCCGCCACACCGCTCACTTCGCGCGCCCTCACCGTGGCGAGCATCTTGTCAGACTCGTTGTCCACCACGCCAAGGAGCGTCGTTCGCCTATTCTTGACAATGATGTGGATGGGATAGGTGCCGAAAGGCTGCATGCCAGGGAAGCGAGCAAACTGCCGCGCCTCGTAGCGCGCTCGCATCGCGCCCCCCGGCGCGTAACGGGATAGAAAATCGTCAGTGTAGATGTTGTAGAACGTGGCCCACCTGATGCGGTCGTCATCCTGAGAAGCCGGCAGAACTTCAACCTTGTTAGCCACCTCGTCGACGCCGGGAGCGCGCTTGACAGCAGCAACGGCATCCGACTTGAGGTTGTCGCGGTACGCATAACCCATCAGCGTCACCGTTCCACGGTCGACACCGAAGGCCAGGAAGTCGAAGACGCCGTAATACGGCAACCGCTGCAGTGCCCGTTCGATTCTCATGGTCGTTTCTTTGACTGCCACGGTCTGCCCGTGCAGGGCTTCGGTTGCCACCAATATGGCGGATGCCGCCAAGGCAGAAGCCAGCAGGATTCGACCAGTTGTGCCGCAAGTCGGAATGGTCATTGCGGTCCTCCTTACTCTGTCCTACGGGGATTCAGGCCCCTGAGATTTATCTATCCCAACATACCAAATCGTGCAAGATCGGATCAGCGACCTGACCGTTGGATCCGATAAGTCTCCTGACGCCTTCAAGCGCGGGAGATGCAAGATGCTCAAGAAAGTTGCTATTGGCATTCTGGTGTTCGTCCTGGTCGCCTCGGTTGCCCTGTTCTTCTGGGCCCGGAGCGTGTTCACCCAGGATACCGTCCGCACGACGCTGGCGGCGCAGCTCTCAGAGTCACTGGGTCAGCCTGTCGAGGTTGGCGGCATAGGCGCCGCGATCTATCCGCGGGTCACGGTCAACCTGACAGACGTGACAATAGGGCAACCCCCCCGGATTCAGGTCAAGACACTGCACGTGGGAACGGATTTCCGAGCGCTGCTCTCGCGTCGCATCGAACATGCCGCGCTTCGCCTCTCCGGTGCCAAGGTCGAACTGCCACTTCCGGACTTTGCCATCACGTCAACGACCGATCCCGCGGCGGGCGACTCGTCGAGTGACTCGCCGGTAGCGATCGTGTCGATTGACGAGATCGTGCTGAACGATGTGGAAATCAAGAGCGGGTCCCGAATGCTGCTTGGCGACATCGAGATGGTCCCGCAAGGTCAAGGTGTTCTGCTGAAAAAAGTGACCCTCACCGCAGAAAACTCGACGATTGATATCACCGGGCAGATTACCGATCTCTCCGGGCCCGTTGGTGAGCTTTCCGTCAAGGCCGGGCAACTGAACTTCGATCGACTCCTTGCTTTCGTTTCAGACTTCGCCGGCAATGCCGGTCTCGCCACGACGGGTACGGCGTCGGCGCCAACACCGCGGGGCACAGCTGGTGCCAAGGCGCCGCCGATGAACATCGCTGTGTCGCTGGAGGCCGATGGCGCGACCATGGGGACGTTGGTGCTCGACAAGCTGTCGGGAAAGGCGCGCGTGACATCGGACGCGCTGGTGCTCGAGCCGGTGCATTTCGGAATCTTCGGTGGAAAGTACGACGGTAACCTCACGTTTTCCCTTGGTGATATGCCGGCGTTCCGGTTGAATGCGGCACTGGCAGGGGTCGACATGGCAGCCGCCACGAAATTTGCCGGCAGTCCCGACACCATCACGGGTCGGTTGTCCGGGAAAATCAACCTGACCGGTCGCGGAATGGATGCCGTGAGCGCGATGAACTCCGCGCGTGGGACCGCGCGAGTCGACATCACCAAGGGAACGGTCAAGAATCTCGGACTCGTCCGGACCGTCGTCACGAGCACGTCGGGACGGTCTGGGGCATCCGCCAAGAGCGCCAGCGGTCCGGCCAGCGAATCGTTCGACCGTCTGGGGGCGACGTTGGCCGTGGCCAACGGCTCGGCGAGCACGCAAGATCTCCGCTTTGAATCGCCCGATCTCCTGCTTGCGGCAACAGGTGGCCTCCGGCTCGACGGGAGCGCGATCAACCTGGCCGGGCAAGTTCAGCTGTCGGAGGAATTGACTCAACAGGCCGGGCGCGATCTGGTGCGCTACACGCAGGAGCAGGGACGGGTGACGCTGCCGGCCACAATCACCGGCTCGGCCGACAACCCGCAAGTGCGGATTGACATGGCCAAGGTGGCAACTCGCGCGATTACCAACAAGGCCACTGAAGAAGCCGGGAAGGCCATCAACAAGAGTCTGGGCGGCCTCTTCAAGCGATAGAGGCTCCGGCAGCCAGGCCAGCCGCGCGGCCGGTCGCCCAGGCCCACAGGAAGTTGTGCCCGCCGATTGGCCCGAAGGCGTCGAGCATTTCCCCACAGAGGAAGAGTCCCTTGTGCTTCCGGCTTTCCATGGTCTTTGGATCGATCTCTGAGAGACGCACTCCGCCTCCGGTGACCTCTGCTTTCTTGTAACCCTCATCCCCCGTCCAGGGAAGGTCCCCGCGGACGAGAACCTCAATCACGCGATGCCGCTCCTGACGACTCAGGTTGGCCAACGTCCGTCGCGATTCGACATCGGCGGCAGCCAGGAGTGCGTCCGCCAGACGTTGTGGTATCTCGCGACTGAGTACTCGAGCAATCGAGCGGTTCCCGCCGGCTCGAAAGACTGCCTCCCACTCTTTCTCGTCGCGTGTGGTCCATTGGACCTTGATGCGCGCCGGAACGGTGGTTTCGGTGCGCGAGCGGACGGCCACATGTGAAACGTCGAGTACCGCTGGTCCGCTGTAACCACGGTGGGTAAAGAGAAATCCTCCGGTGGCGGTTGCCGAGATCCGATCTGCACGCGCTGTAATGGTCACTGGCACTGAAACGCCCGCCAGCTCCGCAAACGGAGCCCGATCGGCCGTCAGAGGCGTGAGGGCCGCATACGTCGGCCGCACTTCGTGACCAAGACCTTCAACCATGCGAAGCCCCCCGCCATCGCTGCCGGTCTGAGGAACCGAGAGGCCGCCCGTTGCGACAACCACCGCATCGGCAGGGATTTGTTCGGCGCCGCCAGCTAGCCGGATGTGCCAGCCAGCCTGTGACGGGTCGGTGGTAGGGCGCGTCACCCCGGTGACCCACGCATTCATCAAGACTGTGGCGCCTCTCTGGCCGGCAAGCGCGATCAGCCGGTCGCGCACATCCCGCCCGCTCTGAGATGCCGGAAAGAGCTTGGCCGTTTCCGGTTCTTCGACGAGAGGGATGCCGGCTTCGCGCTGAAAGAAGTCAATCTGATCGCGAAGAGGCCACGAGCGAAGGATTCGGCGGACCAGGTGCGGCGGTGAATCGCTGACGAACCTGGACTCGTCCGCGACCGTCGGCAAAATGTTGCAGCGCCCCCCTCCGCTGATGAGAATCTTGCGCCCGCCGTCCTTCGTGCGCTCGAGCAAGAGGGTGTCGGCACCGGTAGATGCCGAAAAAATTGCCGCTATCGTTCCGGCCGCACCTGCGCCAATGACGACCACCCGCGGCTTAATCACAGACGGCACAGGGGAACGTAGAGGACACGGAGAACACAGAACCAGGCCGAGCCCAGATTACTCTGTGACCTCCGTGACCTCTGGAGTGAAAGTACCGGGTCAGCCCTTCCGCATGAGCACGTCATTGGTGATCGCGAAACCGTGTCGGGCGTACAACGATCGGCTCAGGGTCGACGGCCACAACATGATTTGATGGACCGACTGGTCGGCAAGCCATTCGAGGCAACGCTCGAGAAGTTGTGTGCCCACCCCGCCGCGTGCTGACGGTTTCACGTACAGATTCGAAATGTACGCATGCCGCTCGAGTTCCACCGTAGGATTGGGAACCTTCTCAAAAAAGAGAACCCAGATCTGTCCCACGATTTCACTATTCTGTTCGGCCACCCAGGCCATCCAGGTCCCGCTGCCGGAGAGCCGATCGTCCATCCATGCGGCGCAGCGATCGACGAACGCCTGTTCTGTCTCGTTCGGTGTTCCATGCGCGACCGATCGAAATTCCCAGCGAAGCTGCGCGAGCTGCCGCGCATCGGTTTTGACCGCTCGTCGAATGTGCATGTCGAGATCCGAGAGCCCAAGCCCAAAGCGGAGCCGAATCCTACTTCCCGCCAGCGACGTCGATAAACGTTCCCGTCGAGTACGACGCATCGTCCGACAGCAGCCACAGGATCGCGCGCGCGACTTCCTCTGGCATCCCGCCGCGCTTGAGCGGGACGATCTCCTTCAAGCGGTCGACGCGATGGGGGTCGCCGCCAGAAGCATGCATGTCGGTATAGATGAATCCCGGGCGCACCGCGTTGACGCGAATGCCTTCTTCAGCCACTTCTCGGGCAAGGCCAATTGTCATGGTGTCCACCGCACCCTTCGAGGCCGCATAGTCGATGTACTCGTTGGGCGAGCCTAGACGCGCCGCACCCGACGAGACGTTGACGATGGCTCCGCCGTGACCGCCGCGATGTGTAGACATGCGCCGAACGGCCTCACGTGCACAAAGGAACGCGCCGATGATGTTCGTCGAGAAGATGTGGTCGAGACGCGCGGCCGTGAAGTCCTCGAGCCGCATTTGCTTCTCGAGAATGCCCGCATTGTTGACGAGCGCCGTGAGTCGCCCGAGATCGCGGTCTACTGTCTCGAAGAGGGCGCAGACGTCCCGCTCTACGGCGACATCTGCCTGGATAGCGAGTGCGGTCCCCCCGCCCTGCTGGATTGTCTGAACGACGTGATTGGCGGCTTCGCGATTTGTGAGGAAGTTCACCGCGACGGCGTAGCCTTGTTCGGCCGCCAGGCGGCATGTCGCAGCACCTATCCCGCGACTGCCGCCCGTTACGAGAAGAATCTTACGTGCATGGTCAATCACGACACGATCCCAGGGGTCCTTTACTCCACGTACTTCGGCGACTTCGGAAGCTTCGCGTGCGTGGCAATGTCGTGCTCAATCCACAGCTGTGCGCCGGTTTTCTTGACCAACGCCTCGACCTTGGCGCGCGCGGCCCGGGACTGGTCGGCGTTGAACTCGAAGGTTGGAAGGCGCCCGGTCGCCCGCTCCTCCGGATAGTGATAGAGATCGCCGGCCAGCACGACCGGCCCTGTCTTGGCAAGCCTGACGAACACGACCTGATGCCCGGGAGTATGACCTGGAGCCGACATCACCACGACAGCCCCGTCACCGAAGACATCGAGATCTTCATCGTTCAGGATCTTGGTCTTGGCAGTCCTGAGCGCGGCATAGCTCTTTGGCTGGATGATGCCTTGCGGCTGGTCAACCATCATGGCATCCCTCTCGGCTTTCTGCACGATCCAGGTCGCGCTCGCAAAGTCGTTGGCATTGGCCGTATGGTCGGAGTGATAGTGCGACATCGCGAAGTAGTCGACCTGGGCCGGGGTGTATCCGGCAGCGGCCATCTGCGGTTTGAGAGGCTGCGTTGCCGACATGATGCCCTCGACAACCGGACTGCCATCTCCCTTGAACGCACTGTCGGGCACGGCACCGGCATCGAACATCAGCGTGCCCTTTGGGTGCACGATCAAGTACGCGATGTTCACGAAATCGGGTTCCTTGATTTCGTCTCTCGTGAAGTTGAAGAGCTTGGGGTCGAGACCTTTGATGGCGCCCACGTCAAAGACATAGATCCGTGGTGTTTTGGGTGCCGCCGGGCGACCCTGAGCAAAGATCGAGGACGCCGCCGCGACGACAGCCGCAATCAACGTGAGAAGGTGCAAGTTTCGATACTGGGGCATTGGAAGACTCCAAAAAGAGAACCGCAATCCGTTCAGATGTTCTCGTGCGTGACTCTAACATGGCTATGAACCACGACGAACACGAAGAAACGGCAAGGAAGCGTCTCGTCATCTTCCTGACGGCTCGCGCCGGCCTCTGAATTGATGCTCCAATCCCGAACTTCTATACTGAACAGAACTGACGATTCGGCAGCCGATAATCGGGTCGGAGGAGTTTTCATGTCACGAGGGTGGCGTTCGAGAATCGTGGGAACCGTTATCGTCGTGTCGACGGGACTGACGGCACATATTGGTGGACAAACGCCCGCAAAGACACCGTCATCGCCAACTCCTCGCACGGCATGGGGCGATCCAGATATTCAGGGCACCTGGACCAGCGACAACATGATCAACGTGCCGTTCGAGCGTCCGGCTCAGTTCGGCGATCGACGGTTTCTCACTGACGAGGAATTCGCGTCCAGAGTCCGGGAGAACGACAAGTGGCTTGCGGATGCCAACGCCGAGCGTCCGGTCATGCCCTTTGCGAAGGATCCGGCGGCCAACAACGCTCCTCGCCACTGGCTGGAGCGTGGTCAGAATCCGTCCCGTCAGACCTCGCTCGTCATCGATCCACTCGATGGCCGGATTCCCGCAATGACTCCGGAAGGGCAGCAGCAGGTTGCCGCGCGTCAGGCGCTCCGGCGATCGCGAGGGCCCGCCGATTCCTACGAGGATCGCAGCAACTACGACCGCTGTCTCACGCGAGGGGTAACCGGATCCATCCTTCCTGTCATTTACGGGAACGGTACGGACATTAGACAAGTTCCGGGATACGTCGTGATACGCAACGAGATGATTCACGAGGCTCGTATCATCCCGCTCGACGGCCGGCCGCACGTTGGAGCAGATGTCCGCTTGTACATGGGTGATTCGAGGGGCCGGTTCGAGGAGGACACGCTCGTCGTGGAGACGACGAACTTTACCGACAAGACGGCAATTGGCCCCAATGGGGGAGGCGCCATTCACAGCGAGGCGCTGCGACTCGTCGAGCGATTCACGCGCGTCAACGATCACACGCTTCACTACGAGTTCACGGTGGACGACCCGGTCGTCTACTCAAAGGCCTGGACGGTCGCACTGGACCTGGCGACCACTCCCAACTATCAGATCTACGAGTACGCCTGCCACGAAGGGAACTACGGCCTTGCGAACATGCTGTCGGCCGCCCGTGCCGAAGAGAAAGCAGGAATTAACTAGTTTGTTGGGGGGTCCAGGGAGTCCGGTGCCTGCGGATCTGGCCAAAAGGCCAAGTTTGGCCTTATGATCGCAAGTAATCACGTTACCAGCTGAGCTGCGCGGCGAGGTCCCGAGCGCCGAAAGCCCAGAGCCCAGAGCCGACGTAAGGGAGCCAGAGATTGAGGAAGGGTCTGTGCGGGTTCCTCGCGGGCTTGATACTCCTCCTTTCCGGGGCGTCTGACTATCCTCGCGCCGCGCAGAATTCCCCGTCGCCGCCGGCCGCCTCGACGGAAAGAGCCGTTCTCGACAAGTACTGTGTCACCTGCCACAACCAGCGGACCCGGACCGGCGGACTGAGCCTCGACACGCTGAACCTCGCGACCATTCCCGAAGACGCTGCGGTCTGGGAGAAAGTGGTGCGGAAGGTCCGCGGCGGCATGATGCCTCCCTTTGGCATGCCTCGGCCGGATCCGGCAACCCTGGACCAGCTGGCGGCTCATCTCGAGACGACCATCGATGCGGCGGCGCTGAAGGCGCCAAGACCGGGACGCCGGGTGCTGCATCGGTTGAACCGATCGGAGTACGGCAATGCCGTGCGCGACCTTTTTGCGCTCGACATCGACGTCACGTCGTTGCTGCCTCCCGATGAAGAGGCGTACGGGTTCGATAACATTGCGGACGTCCTGGGTGTCTCGCCGTCCCTGATGGAACGCTACCTGTCAGCAGCCTGGAAGATCAGCAGCCAGGTGGTGGGCAGCGTGAAGATTACGCCCAGCCTGGAGACCTACCGTGTTCGTGGCGATCTCTCACAGCACGACCATGTGGATGGATTGCCAATCGGCACGCGTGGTGGCTTGCTCGTGCGCCATCACTTTCCGGTGGACGGTGAGTACGTCATCAGCCCGAAGCTCTACCGCGAAACCGTCAACATCATTCGCGGCCTCGAAACCCCTCACGATCTCGAAATCACGTTCGATGGTGAACGTGTGCTGCTGGCCAGGTTCGGCGGGGCAGAGGATGAACTCGCCAACTATCTGAACCCGACGCCCGCCGGCGATGAAATCGACAGACGCTTTCAGATCCGCATCCCGGCCAAGGCCGGTCCGCACTCGCTCGGCGTGGCGTTTCTCAAGAAGAGCTCCGCCACGACACTGGAGCTCCTGCAGCCTTTCCAGCGGGAGCGGATTGACCCGATTACGCCGGTCGGGATCCCGGAGGTCGACAAGGTCACGATCGAGGGTCCGTTCAATGTCACTGGTCCCGGAGATTCGCCGAGTCGTCGTCGCGTCTTGACGTGCAAGCCTGTCAGTGCGAACGACGAGCTCGAGTGCGCCAGGACGATCCTGTTGCGGACTGCCCGGCGGGCTTATCGACGTCCGGTGACCGAAACGGAACGTGAGCGGCTGATGGCGTTCTACACGGGCGAGCGCGACAAAGGCGCCAGCTTCGATGCCGGCATCGAAACGGCGCTGGCCTTCATGCTCGTCTCTCCTCAGTTCCTGTTTCGCTTCGAGCGCGAGCCTGAGAACCTCGCGCCGGGTGCGGTTTATCGCATCAGCGACATCGAACTGGCCTCGCGGCTGTCGTTCTTCATCTGGAGCAGCATTCCCGATGACCAGTTGCTCGAACTGGCGGTCAAGGGCACCCTGAAGAATCCCGCCGTTCTGGAACAGCAAGTCAGGCGCATGCTGAGCGACCCTCGCGCACGTGCGCTCGGGAGCAACTTTGCCAGTCAGTGGCTGTACCTGCGCAACCTCAAGAGTCAGGTTCCAGACCCCGACGTGTTCCCCGATTTCGACGACAATCTGAGGCAGGGATTACAGCGCGAAACGGAGATGCTCTTCGAGAGCGTGGTACTCGAGGATCGCAGCGCAGTGGATTTGCTGAGAGCCGACTATACGTTTGTGAACGAGCGGCTCGCGAGGCACTACGGGATCCCGAACATCTACGGGAATCAGTTCCGGCGAGTGCCCGTGCGAGACGAGTACCGCAAGGGCCTGCTCGGACAGGGGAGCATTCTCACGATCACGTCGTACGCGAATCGAACGTCGCCCGTCAACCGGGGTAAGTACGTACTGACCAACATCCTCGGCACGCCGCCCCCGCCACCTCCGGCCGATGTGCCGCCGCTCGACGAAAAGCCCGGAAAAGCTGTGTCGATGCGCGACCGGATGGAGCAGCACCGTGCCAACCCTGCGTGCTCGGGCTGCCACAAGCTGATGGATCCCATTGGTCTTGCGCTCGAAAACTTTGACGGCATCGGGCGATGGCGTACGGCGGATAATGGAACCAGGATCAACCCGTCCGAGGTGCTTTCGGATGGCACGCACGTCGATGGTCCGGCGGCGTTGCGTCAGGCTCTTGTGGCGCGCCCTGAACAGTTCGTTGGCACCATGACAGAGGGGCTGCTGACGTACGCACTGGGTCGAGGCATGGGGCCCGAAGACATGCCGGTGGTACGCGCGATTCTCAAAGGGGCCGCGCGTCACGAGTACCGGTTCTCTGCGCTCGTTCTTGGCATCGTGAAGAGCGTGCCGTTTCAGATGAGGAGGTCGGAGTCATGATCATCACCAAGAGAGCCATCCCACGGCGCACGGTGCTTCGTGGCATCGGTGCGACGCTGGCCTTGCCGCTGCTTGACGGCATGGTGCCCGCGCTCTCGGCTCTGGCCAGGACCGCTGCCAATCCGGTCCAGCGGTTCGGCTTCATCTACGTTCCGCATGGCTCCATCATGCGGCAGTGGACGCCGGCGCAGGAAGGAGCGGGCTTCGAGTTCTCGCCAATCCTCAAACCCCTCGAGCCATTCCGTCAGCAGGTGAACGTCCTCACCGGGCTGTCGAGCACCGGTGAGAACGGCCACTCCGTCAGCACCGCGATGTGGCTGAGCGGGACGTTCCCTTCCAAGGGAAGCATGCTTCGTCTGGGAACGACCCTCGATCAGATCATTGCGCAGAAGGTCGGACAGGACACGACGTTCCCGTCGATGGAATTTGCCACTGAGGATCATTCGAGCCATCTGGGAAGCTGTGCGGGTGATTTTCTCTGCTCGTACATGAGCACCATTTCCTGGCGCACACCGACGCAGCCGCTGCCCATGGAGATCAACCCGCGCGTCGTGTTCGAGCGGATGTTCGGGGGCGAAGCAGCCAGCCCCAAAGATCGTCTGGCCCGGCTCGAACAGAACAACAGCATTCTCGATGGTGTGGCCGAAAGCGTACGGGATCTGGAGCGGGGGCTGGGATCGCGCGACCGGGTCAAGCTGGCCGAGTATCTCGACAACGTTCGGGAGATCGAACGAAGAATCCTGCGGGCTGAAAAACAGCGCGATGAAGCCGGGGTCGAGGTGCCGCCCACACCCTTTGGGGTGCCCGAAGCCTGGGAGGAGCACGTCGCGCTGATGTTCGAGCTGCAGGCCCTGGCATTCCAGGCCAATCTCACCCGCGTGACGTCGTTCATGATGGC
Organism: Vicinamibacterales bacterium; assembly: GCA_036556585.1. Classification (GTDB taxonomy): domain Bacteria; phylum Acidobacteriota; class Vicinamibacteria; order Vicinamibacterales; family JAMQPK01; genus DATBJG01. The sequence goes on along the minus strand of DATBJG010000219.1, from coordinate 5,729 downwards.
GCGCGAGCTGAGCACACTCAGCTATCCGCAGATTGGCGTGTCGGATGGCCATCATCCCGTTTCGCACAACAACAATGTGCCGGAACAGGTCGCCAAGAAGGCCAAGATCGACACCTATCATCTCGATCTGTTCGCCAAGTACCTCGAGAAGCTGCGGACCACCCCGGACGGCGACGGGAACCTGCTCGATCACTCCCTCATCGTGTACGGCAGCGGCATGAGCAATGGCAACGTTCACGATCACGACAACCTGCCGACGCTCGTCGTTGGTGGTGCCGCGGGCAAGGTCAAGGGCGACCGTCACATCAAGCTGAAGGGTTCGACGCCACTGTCAAATCTCATGATTACTGTGCTCGACAAGGCCGGGATCCCGACCGACAAGTTCGGGGAGAGCGTGGGCAGGATTGAGCTGTAGCTTAAGGTCAACGGTCAAGATGGGTATGGGGCTGCAGAGATGAGCGTGAGACCTGCACTCGGGTTAATGCTGGCGGTGGTGTTGGTTGGCGCGAGCCTTTCTGCCGCGAGCTCCGACGTCCGGGTGGTCGATGCGGCCAAGAAAAAAGACAAGGCGGCCGTCAGCGTTCTCGTTCGACAGCGCGCGAACGTGAACGCAGCCGATGTCGAGGGAATGACCGCGCTCCACTGGGCGGCCCATTGGAACGATCTCGAGACTGTCAACCTCCTGCTCAAAGCGGGTGCCAACCCCAAGGCAGCCAATCGCTATGGTGTGACGCCGTTGCACGAGGCCAGCACGGTCGGTAACCTGGCCATCATCGAAGCGCTTCTGGCTGCCGGAGCCGATCCGAACGCGCCCCTTGGTGAAGGCGAAACTCCACTCATGACGGCAGCCCGGACGGGTAATGTCTCGGCCGTCAAGATGCTCATTGCCCACGGCGCCCAGGTGAGCGCCAGAGAAAATTGGCGGGGGCAGACAGCGCTGATGTGGGCCGCGGTTGAAAACCATGCGGCGGTGGCCGAGCTCCTGCTGGAATCCGGCGCTGACGTGAACGCACGAACCGTCACGTACGAGTTTCCCAACCTGACAGGTGGCAATGGTGGCATCATCCACGACCGCCCACAGGGGGGTCTCACCTCGCTCATGTTTGCGGCCCGTCAAGGCGCCATCGAGACAGTCCAGGTTCTGCTCAGGGCCGGAGCCGACTTGAATGCCGCTGAGCCGCAATATGGCTTCACGGCCATGCAGACGGCAATTTTCAACGGGCATTACGACCTGGCGGCCGTTCTGATGGAGCAAGGTGCGGACGTCAACGACGGCTCGCTGTACATCGCGGTCGAGATGCGGAATCTGGCCACCTACAGCAACCGGCCCAACCCGCCGGAACGCGACCGCCGCCTCACGAGCCTCGACGTCATCACGCACTTGCTGAATCGCGGAGCGGACCCCAACCGTCCTTACACAAAAGCCATTCCCCCGCGCCAGGCGCAAGGCAACATCAACGTCACGCCCGGGGCGACCCCCCTTTTCAGGGCGATCAGGTCGACTGATCTCGTCGTGGTGCGGTTGCTCATGGACAAGGGGGCCAATCCATCGGTGAAAACCAAGGATGGTTCGACGCCATTGATGGTGGCCTCAGGACTCGGCGCGCGCCGGGGTGGGGACGAAGAGGTGACCGAGGCCGAGGGACGGGCCGATCCGCTCGATGCGATCAAGCTCTTCCTGCAGGCGGGCGCCGATGTGAACAGCGCCAACGTCACCGGCAATACCGCCCTGCACTATGCAGCGCAGACCGGTGCCAACAGAATTGTCGAGTTTCTCGCCGCGAACGGTGCAAAGCTCGATGCCAAGAATAAAGATGGCAAGACGCCGCTCGACGTCGCCCTGGCGCCGGGACCGCGGCAGATGTACGACAATGCTGCAGGCGCGCAAAAGAGCACCGTGGTCTTGATTCGAAAGTTGCTGGAAAAATCTTCCGTTCCCACCGTGCAATAAGTTCCTGCAATTCATCCGGCGTTCACCGAGTCGCTTACTCACTGCTCACCAGATTCGCCCTTGCACGGAACTTGCAGGTTTGCACGCGAACGTTTGTTCGCTTGATTACCGACGGGCGCATTTGCCGTCGATTTTTTTCGTCGACCACGAGATATCGTGTGAGAACCGCGAAAGTCGACCCAACATAAGCGCCCACAGAGTCGTCTCGCTGTGTAACGTGTCGGCTAATGATTCACACTCACGTGAATCAATGCACGTCACAATCGGAGAAGTAATTCTGCCTCTGGGATGAATACTTAGAAACCCTCACAAAATTGTCAGTTGGATCGGTCAAAATCCGGTCGAGACCTCGCTCGACGCCTGGGCCCCCTTCTTGCTACACACTGTGCCGCACTCGTTCGTGATTCTGCCTGGGCAGATTTAAGCGGCGTGGATGCGTGATCGCATCCGAGTGATCGGCGGATGCGCGGCGCGAGCGTAGGTGAGGGCGGCTGAGCTTGACAGCGACTTGGACACTTTCGGGCGATTGCCATAAGTCGATTCGACACGCTCTCCTCAACGCGCTGCGTTCTCGCGCGTGCAATCGTAAGCGCCCAAATCACACCCGGCTTCTCCTTGGTGTGCGCAACCAATCGCGGTTGTTCCACTCGAGGAATGTTTCCGTTGCCTGAGATGGACAAAACCCGGTCCTGGCCTGACCTCGCTTCGGCTCGACGCTGGTTCATCGAGCACCGCCGGCCATTTGTCGTCGGCTTCCACATGGCGTTGGTCGTGGTTGCCAACCATGTGGCATTCCTGCTGCGTTTTGATGGCAGCATCCCGCCGGCCCACATGGCCGTTCATCTCCGCATGCTTCCCTGGTTGCTGCTGGCCCGCGGTTCGGTCTTCGTCTTTTTCCGGTTGTACGAGGGGCTTTGGAAGTACAGCAGTATCTGGGACCTTTGCCAGATTGTGTTTGGCGTCGCCGTCAGCTCGGTGTTGTTCGTCCTCGTGTTGTGGGTGCCCACCGGGGTTATTCACTACCCTCGCTCCGTGATCCTGATTGATGCGCTGGTGCTCGTCTGTTTGCTCGGGGGAGCCAGGCTGGGACGCCGGATTTTCCGTGAAATCAGACAGGTCAAGCGCGTGGGTCACCTGAGGCGCGTGCTGATCTTTGGTGCGGGCGATGCCGGGGAAATGATTGTCCGCGACATGAAGAATAACGCGGCCTACGACTACGAACCCGTCGGATTTCTGGACGACGACCAGGCGAAGGTCGGTCGGCGCATCCATGGCGTCGCTGTCCTGGGAACGCGGAAGGATCTTCCCTGGATCCTCAACACACATGGCATCGATGAGATCCTGATCGCCATTCCCAGCGCCGATCCACGTGTCATCCGCGAGATCGTCCAGGCATTGTCCCCGTTCAAGATGCACATCACCACGCTGCCGAACCTGCGCGATCTGCTCGAGCGGTCGGTCGGTGTGCGACAGATTCGGCGGTTACGGTTCGACGACTTGCTGGTTCGCGCCCCTGTCGGACTCGATACCACGCCGCTCCGGTACTTGATCGAAGGGCGCCGAGTCCTCATCACGGGCGCGGGTGGATCCATTGGCGGAGAGCTGTCACGACAGGTCAGCGCGCTCAGACCCGAGTCGCTCGTTCTGCTCGATCGGTACGAGAACGGCCTCTATGCCGTGGCGAACGACGTGGCGGCAGATGGGATCGAGGGTGCGGAGAACGTGCATCCCGTCATTGGAGACATCACCGACGAGAACCGTCTCGACGTGATCTTCTCCGAATATCGGCCGCACATCGTGTTCCACGCCGCCGCTCATAAGCACGTGCCGCTGATGGAAGGCAACCCGTGCGAGGCGGTCAAGAACAACGTGCGCGGCACACGAATGGTGGCTCAGGCGGCGGAACGGTGGGGAGTCGACCGCTTTATTTTGATCTCGACCGACAAGGCGGTGAATCCCGTCAACGTCATGGGTGCAACCAAACGCGCCGCCGAACTGGTGGTGCAGGCCATGACACCGGTGAGCGATACCTCGTTCTTCACCGTGCGGTTCGGCAACGTTCTGGGGAGTAACGGCAGTGTCGTGCTGAGGTTCCTCGAACAGATTGAAGCGGGCGGGCCGGTGACCGTGACGCATCCGGAAATCGAACGGTACTTCATGTCGATTCGCGAGGCCGTCCAGCTCGTCCTGCACGCGGCGGCTGCGGGTCAGACCGGCGACACGTACATTCTGGACATGGGGGAGCAGTTGAGACTGCTCGACGTGGCTCGCGATCTGATTCGGCTGTCGGGTTACGTCCCGGAGCGAGAGATTCCAATTACGTTCATTGGACTCCGTCCGGGAGACAAGCTCTCCGAAGAACTGGTGTGTCCAGACGAGGAGTCCTCGCCGTGGTCGGTCGAAAAGATCATCCGCGTTTCGTCGACATCGCGTCGGTCATGGAAGGACGTGACGCTGAGGGTGCAGTCCCTTGAAAAGGCTGCGTTGGAAGGAAACACCGACGGCATCTACTCAGGACTCGTGGAACTCATCCCGGAATTCCATCCCGCCCCGCCCAGCAGCGTCCGTGCCGCCGTAAGCGTCGCCCGCGCGATCTGAGACGGCCGAAGCTTCAGCGAAGGCGGAAGCCGGACGCGACACCCTCACATTCCTCAGGCTCGGCGATTACGCTGGCAATAGCGCTCCATGACTTCCTCGTCCGCGGAGCACAACTCGAGGCCGGCACGATACTGCTGTCCCCGTGCGCCAATTTCCAGGTTGGCCCACGCCACGGCTCCAATGAGTCGCAGTTCGGTCGTGGCATCGGTTAACGCGAGGCGCATCTTTTCAGTGGGTCGCATCCGAATCTGGGCGACCACCTGAGCCCCGGTGACCGACAGGTTGATCAATTGTCCAGGAGCGCCGTTGATCCGTAGCTCCACGATGGGCTTCATGGCGTACCGGGCAGCGCGCCTGGTCCCGCAATAGTCGAGCGGTTGCAGCACGGAGGCCGGAGCTGGAGATCGACTCTCAATTGGTGCGGCCAGCGAAGCGTCGTATGTCCCATTTTGGATCAGCGCTCGAACCTCAGCATCGCGCAGTCGTGGGTCGGCCTTCACGCGCGCGACCAGCGCCGCCCCTCGCGCAGTCGCGGCAAAATCCGGGTCCAGCGCAATGACTTCCGGCGCGTCCGAGAGGATGGTTTCGAGCGCGAGCAGGAACTCGGCTTCCGAAAATACGCGGGTATTCGGCTCGGTCTGATACTGCGCTCGCAGGGTCGATACCATCGGGACACTGGCAATCACGACCACCTGCTGACCTGCACTCGCAATCATGAAAAGGCCCTTCCGTTTAGTCAGCCATTTCGCCGGGTTCAAGCATCCCAATTGGAGCAAAGCCAGGGCCACCCGCTCGCGTGGGCCATCCGCTCGAAAAACCGTGCATTTTCACGACTTGTGGGTTGCCAGAGCGCGCAGCCCTCTACCCGTTGTGAAACATCGTGATCCACTTTGGAACACGCGAGATAAAAGGGGTCGGGAGTCTGTTTCGTGTTCGTCAAGACGAAAAAGACTCCCGACCCCTTTTTGCCGCAGAGAACTTGTAAACGACGGTACAGCCGATAACCGCGGTGATGGACACGCGGACGATCTGTGAGGGCTTGTCGTGAAGTTGATCCGGCCGCTACCAAAAGCCATCACTCGGCCTGCGTCCATTCTGATACTCGTCGCCTGGGTTGCGCAGATGACCGTCCTGGTCAATCGAGCCTACCTTCAGGCGTCGGTCAACCTTGCCACCGACC
>DATBJG010000218.1:0-5209 GCA_036556585.1 Vicinamibacterales bacterium | reverse complement strand
ACGCTCGCAAACCGATCGTAGCGTCCGGCTTTAGCCGGACGACCCGAACCGATCGTAACGTCCGGCTTTAGTAGAACCGATCGTAGCGTCCGGCTTTAGCCGGACGACCCGAACGTTAAGGATTGTTTCTGCAACCGGTTGCGCGCTCGCGTAACTTGACAGCCAGTCGCGGCGTATGTACGTTTGACCTCACAGCAGAGGTAGGAGGATACGTGCGCGAGGCTCATGGTGAAAAGACGGCGGGCCTTTTTCTTTTCGTTCTGGCAATCCTGACAACCACCCCGGCATTTGGACAGATTTCGCTCGTTGGTGATTGGGGCCCCCGGTACCACGAAGACCAGCGGGATCGGATTCCGGGGCCACCACTTGGCGACTATACGGGCCTGCCCATCAACGAGAACGCGCGGGTCTATGCCGACAGCTGGGATGCCTCACGCCTGACGCTCCCCGAGCATCAATGCAAGGTGCACGTGGCCTCTTACATGTTCCATGGGCCGCTGGCGTGGCGCATCTGGGAAGAAAAAGATCCGGTCACGCAACGGGTCATCGCGATCAAGCAGTACATCAATACGTACGAACAGGAGCGCACTATCTGGATGGATGGTCGTCCGCACCCCTCGGAGTACGCGCCGCACACGTGGATGGGATTCTCGACCGGCGCCTGGGAAGGGGACGTGCTGGCTGTCACGACAACCCATCTCAAGTCGGAATGGTATCGTCGCAACGGCATTGCCAACAGCGACCGTACGACGATGGTCGAGTACTACATTCGGCATGGAAACCGACTGACCCACGTGACGGCCGTGAACGATCCTGTGTTCTTGAGCGAAACGTACTTCAGGACACGGGATTTCCTGTTGCAGGAACGCACGCAGGGCAACTGGTTGTGGCCCTGCGAATACGTGGAAGAAGTGGATCGCCCCAAGAACGATGTGCCGCATCTGTTGCCGGGGAGCAATCCGGCGCTCGAGGAGTTTGCGTTGAAAAGCGGAATTCCTCTCGAGGCGGCGCGCGGCGGGGCGGAAACGCTTTACCCGGAGTACATGACGAAGTTGCGAGCGCTGATCTCGGCCGCACGTACTTCTCGCCCGTGAAACCCCGGTGAATCTGACGTGACCCGAGGACGACCGTACGGCGCTCGTGGTGCGTGTGTGGACCGCTGGAGTAAACAATGAACGGGACGGGGCGGAGGGTTTCGCGAATCGAACAGATGGCCGCAGTTGTCGGCATTCTGATGATGGCGGTGGTTTTGGGCACCGCCGAACGCGCCCGTGCGGAACAGGATTCAAAGCCGGTTTCGCCTGGTGGCAGCCGCGGAGGGGCCCCCGCCGCCAAACTATCACCAGGCTCAAAGCTGGACGTGCTGCACGTGCAGCGCAATGTCTACATGGTTGCCGGAGCGGGCGGCAACATTGCGGTACAGGTTGGTCCTGAAGGGGTTCTGGTCGTTGACGCCGGGCTTGCGGAGATGAGCGACCAGGTCCTGGCCGCGATTCGAACGCTGTCAGACCAGCCAATCAGATGGATTCTCAACACACACCTTCACCCCGATCACACGGGCGGAAACCGGGCGCTCTCCGAAGCCGGCAGCACGGTTGGCGGTAATCCCGCAACGATTGCCGCGCACGTCAACGTGCTCGATCGCATGACGCAGGCGAAAATCGCGACCGAAGCCAGCCCCTCGAACACGTTCTACGGTGAAAGCAAGGATTTCTCGTTCAACGACGAAGCGGTCATCCTGTACCACGTTCCCGACGCGCATACCGACGGGGACAGCCTTGTGTTTTTCCGCAGCTCTGACGTGGTCGTGGCCGGTGACCTCATCGACACGACGAGATTCCCCGTGATTGACGTCATCAACGGCGGAGGGGTGCAAGGGCTTATTGAAGGCCTGAATCGCATCCTGGCGCTTGCCGTCCCGAAGCATCAGCAGGAAGGTGGCACGTATGTCATTCCTGGACACGGCCGTGTTCTGGACGAGGCCGACGTCCTCGAGTACCGGGACATGGTCGTCATCGTCCGTGATCGGATTCAAGCCTTGATAACCAAGGGGCAGACCCTTGCGCAGGTGAAAGCGGCCAAGCCGACGCTGGACTACGATCGCTGGTGGGGGGCGGACAAGGGACCCTGGACGACCGATATGTTTGTCGAGGCGGTGTATCGGAGCCTGACGAAGAAATAACGCGGCGGCTCTTTCTTGGCCCGCCGTCGGAATGCCGAATCATGAAACCAGTCTCGATCCTTGAACGCGTCGCGCCGTTCGCCATTCTGCTCGCCGCTTTGGCGGTTGCGCTGGCCACGACCAATCGGGCGGGCGAGGCTCAAGCGCCGCAGCCAGCCCAGCCAGCGGCCGGGTCGGGGCGAGCTGCGGCACCAGTCGATCTCACGGGAAACTGGGTTGCGGTCATCACCGAAGATTGGCAGAACCGCATGGTGACGCCTCCGAGAGGCGACTACGAGAGTCTTCCACTCACGGTTGAAGCGCGGAAAGTCGCAGATGCGTGGGACGTTGCCAAAGACGAAGCCGCCGGACTCCAGTGCAAGCCGTTTGGCGTCGGCAACATCATGCGACAGCCCACGCGCCTGCGTATCAGCTGGCAGGACGATCAGACGCTCAAGATTGAAACTGATGCGGGAATGCAAACGCGGCTGCTGCGGTTCGATAAGAGTGCGCAGGCGAGTGGTGAGAAAACGTGGCAGGGAAATTCCATTGCGGAGTGGGAGACGCCAGGGCGAGGTCGTGCCTTTTTTGCGGGCGGCGGGGATCTCGGACGGCGCTCGCGCGGCTGGCAGCCTCGAGGGGGATCTCTGAGAGTGACGACAACCAACTTCCGCGAGGGATATTTGCGGAAAAATGGCGTCCCCTACAGCGAGAACGCCACGGTCGTAGAGTACTTCGATCTGGTGCCGCCACTGCCAAACGGTGAGGTGTGGTTGGTGGTGGCGACGACCGTGACCGATCCTCGCTACCTGACAGAGCCGTTTCTGACCAGCTCGAACTTCAAGAAAGAACCGAACGGATCCAAGTGGAACCCTACGCCATGCCGGACGGACGCTCCGCTCAAAGGCAGATAGGGCAGATAGGGGATGGGACGATTAGGAGAATGTCGATGAGCAGATGGGGCGTGATTAGACTGTTGGTCCTCTTAGTCGTTCTCCTGGTCCCGCTCCGCGTCTCAGCACAAGTGAACCTGTCCGGCGATTGGAGTCCACGTCAGCACGAAGATCAGCCGGACCGGGGACCGGGACCAGAGCTGGGCGATTACACCGGAATGCCGATCACGGATGGGGCTCGACTGTACGGTGACAGTTGGGACGCGTCACGACTGACGATTCCTGAGCATCAATGCAAGGTTCACGGGTCCCCCTACATCTATCGAGGACCACTCCAGGTACGCATCTGGGAAGAAAAGAACCTGCGGACCCAGGAGGTCGTTGCCATCAAGCACTACATCAGCACGTACGAACAATCGCGCACCATCTGGATGGATGGTCGCCCGCACCCGCCCGAGTTTGCCCCGCATACCTGGCAGGGCTTTTCAACGGGTCGATGGTCCGGCGATATCCTGACGGTCACCACGACCCACATCAAGTCCGAATGGTTTCGGCGGAACGGGATTCCCTACAGCGACCGTACGACGCTGATTGAGCATTACATCCGGCACGGCGACGTCATGTCGCACGTCACGATTGCCACCGACCCCGTGAATCTGACCGAGCCGTACATCAAGAGTCAGGAGTTTGTCATCAATCCCCGCCCGCAGGGAAACTGGCTGTGGCCCTGTGAGTATGTTGAGGAAGTGGACCGTTCCAAAGACGAGGTGCCCCACTACCTGCCTGGGCAGAACTCCTTCGTGTTCGAGTTTGCGGCCAGGCATGGCATTCCAGTGGAGGCGACACGCGGCGGGGCGGAAACGATGTATCCCGAGTACATGAAAAGACTGAGGACATTGGCCACTCGTGACGGGGCGGCCAAGTGAGCCTGTCCCTGAAATTGCAGGATTGCAGGATTGCAGGATTGCAGAAAGGAAGAGAGAGATTGCCGGAAGGATCGATCAGAACCTTTTGCCTTGCCCTTTCTGCAATTCTGCAATTCTGCATTCCTGCAATTTCTGCCCAGGGTCCGATCCCAGACATCCGAACTCTCCATGTGCAAGGCAACGTGCACATCCTGGTCGGCGCAGGCGGAAACGTCGCTGTGCAGATCGGCGACGAAGGGGTCCTCGTCGTGGATCCGGGTCTGGCCAGCACCAGCGACAAAGTGCTTGCTGCGATCCGACAGTTGAGCGACAAGCCGATCCGCTGGATCGTGAACACTCACATGCACCCCGATCACACGGGTGCGAACGAGGCCGTTTCCAAAGCCGGCAGTACGGTTTCGGGTCAGCCTGCCGCCATCGTGGCACACGAGGGCGTTCTCACACGGATGACGGAGGCCAATATTCCATCCGCAGGAAGGCCCCTGAACACGTACTACGGCGAGACAAAGGACTTCTTCTTCAACGGTGAGTCCATTGTGCTCTATCACGATCCAGCCGCTCATACCGATGGCGACAGCATCGTGTTCTTCCGCCGATCGGACGTTCTGGTCGCGGGGGACATCTATGTAACGACGACCTACCCGGTTATCGACCTCAAGAATGGCGGCGGTGTCCAGGGAGTGATCAACGGGCTGAACCGGATTCTCGCTTTGGCAGTTCCCGAGCATCAACAAGAGGGTGGGACGTACGTGATTGCGGGTCACGGGCGAGTGAGCGACGAGGCAGACGTGCTCGAGTACCGCGACATGGTCGTCATCGTGCGCGATCGCATTCGCGACATGATTAAAAAAGGTATGACGCTCGAGCAAGTCAAAGCAGCCAAACCGTCTCTCGATTACGATCGACAGTACGGAGCCGAATCGGGGCTGTGGACGACGGCGATGTTTATTGAGGCGGTGTTTAGGGATCTCAGTGCCAAGAAATAGTTCGTTCGGATCGTTCGGATCGTTCTGATCGTTCGGATCGTTCGGGTCGTTCGGGTCGTTCGGATTGTTCGGGTCGTTCGGATCGTTCAGAACAAGAGAACACACATGACACGCAGGCCTTTTGTGAGACGAGTGGCACCATCGGGCGTTCTGCTGGCGGGGTTCCTGTTTTCAGCCGCGACGCAGGACGACGTTGGTATTGCAGCACAGCAACCGCCCGCGGCCCCGGCTCAAGCGGGCCAG
>DATBJG010000217.1:0-19025 GCA_036556585.1 Vicinamibacterales bacterium | reverse complement strand
AGGTGAGAGCGTGCAAAAATCCGGCTTGTCAGGCCCTTGCCTTCGCGAATGAGGCCGAGCAGCAGGTGCTCGGTTTCAATCGAGATGCTGCCTAACTGACTGGCTTCGTACCGCGCGAAGAAAAGAACCCGACGCGCTCGTTCCGTGTAACGTTCGAACATCCGGACGACCTATAAGAAAGGAAGGGCGTTGAGTCGCACAGGGATCCTATCGGCATTATACGGCATCGGGCCGAGACGGACCACTGCTGTTTTCGATTAAGTTCGTGTAGGTAAGGAGCTTATCGCTCAAGCCGGGCGAAGCCGCCCGCCTTCCAGGACCAGTACACGGTCACACGCCCCCGCCAGCCGCGGATTGTGCGTCGCAATGATTGACGTCAGGCCATGCTCCCGGTGCATCTCGCGCAGCAGCCCGTGCAGCGTTTCTGCCGTAGGTTCGTCGAGGTTGCCCGTCGGTTCATCTGCCAGCAACACGTCGGGCCGCACGACCAACGCTCGGGCCACGGCAACACGCTGCTGCTCGCCGCCAGACAGGGCCGCCGGACGATGGGTCAGCCGGTCACCAATCCCCACCCGGGACAGCAGTGACGATGCGCGGGCACGGGCCTCGGGGTGGGCTATCCGTGCAATGCGCAGCGGCATCTCCGCATTCTCGAGCGCATCGAACTGTGGCAGCAGGTGATGAAACTGGAACACGAACCCGATTGACCGGTTGCGAAACGCGACCAGCTGCGCGTCCGTGAGGCTGCGAAGATCGGTCTCGCTGACGCGAATGGACCCGCCGTCTGGCCGATCGAGCCCGCCCAGCAGGTGCAGCAGCGTACTTTTGCCAACACCCGACGCCCCGACCACCGCAATCATCTCGCCCCGCTCGACAGCCAATTCGAGATCGCGTAAGACGTGCAGCCGGTTCGTCCCGACAACATATGTCTTGTTGAGGGCAGAGACGGTAATGAACGGCATAAGACATTCACGACTTGCGATTAGTGAATGGTGAATCGATGGTGATTGGCGATTTCTGATTGGTCTGATTTATTTGCGATCCCCGATAAATCGGCACTCACGATTCATCGATCACCCAACGATTCACCGGTCACTAATCGTGAATCACCAGTGACGATTATCCGTAACGCAACGCTTCGACCGGGTCGAGACGCGCCGCCTGGCGCGACGGGTAGATGGTCGCCAGAAAACAGGCGCCGATCGTTGCCAGAACCACAATCACCAGACTAAAGGGTTCGACGACGAACGGGACATGTTCGATCTGGTACACGTCCATTGGCACGCGAATCAGCCGGTAGCGGTCGAGGATGGTCGCCAGGCCGACGCCGCCGACAGCGCCAATGGTCGTGCCGACGAGTCCGATGATCGTGCCCTGCAGCATGAAGATCCCCATGACGCTTCGAGTCGACACTCCCATCGTCTTGAGGATGCCGATGTCGGGACTTTTTTCCATCACCAGCAGCACGAGCGACGACACAATCTGCAGCGCCGCGACCACCACGATCAGAAAGACCGCAATGGCCATGGCCACGCGTTCCATCCACAGTGCCGAAAAGAGCGACTGATTGATGTCGGTCCAGTCCTGAGGCAAGTACCGCGAGCCGAGTCGTTCAGGAATCGTTGCGGCAATCTGCGGGGCATCGTCCAGGTTGTCCACACGGAGCTGAATGTATTCAACGTCAACCCGATTGAAGAGCCGCTGCGCCACCGGCAGCGCGATGAACCCCCAGGACGAATCGACCTCGAAGAGACCCAGGCTGAAGATCCCCACCACGCGAAATGGACGCGATCGCGGCAACATACCCATTGGTGACAGGGTACCTTGGGGCGTTAGAAGGGTGACCGTATCGCCGACAAAGGCACCCAGCTTCTCCGACAAGCTCTTTCCAATCACGATGCCCGGCGGTACGTCCTGTCCGCGGCCCGTGAGATCTGTCAAACGGCCGGATTGCATCCGGGTTCCAATTTCGGTGACATCGGGTTCGAGCGCTGGATCAATACCCTTCAACGTGATGAATGCCTCCGAGCGCGCGCTCGAGGCCAGCGCCACGCCCAGCAGCGCCGGTGCCGCACCCTCGACACGCGGAATTGCGCGAAGCTTGTCGATTTCCTCCCGATAGTCGATGATGCCTCCTTGTTTGAGGACGTAGATATGACCTTGTGAACCCAGCAGACGATCGCGGAGCTCTCCCTGCAAGCCGGTCATCAGCGCCAGGACGACAATCACGGCCATCACCCCGACGGCCACACCCAGCGTAGAGATCAGCGAGATGAGCGAAATCAGCGCCTGCTTCCTGGGCGCGAGAAGATAGCGAAGCGCGATGGCAATCTCGAAGGGCATGTCAGTCGTCAGTCGACTGTCGACTGTTTTGGTCTCATCAACGGAAAAAGGATGACATCGCGAATCGACGGGCTGTTGGTTAGCAGCATGACCAGTCGATCGATCCCGACGCCCTCGCCGGCGGTTGGTGGCAGGCCGTACTCGAGCGCCCGAACATAATCTTCGTCCATTTCGTGCGCTTCCTGATTGCCGCCCTGCCGCTCGGCAAGCTGCTGCTCGAAGCGCCGGCGTTGTTCCACCGGATCGTTCAGCTCGCTGAACGCATTGGCCACTTCGAAGCCGCCGATATACAACTCGAATCGTTCGACCGTGTCCGGGTCGTCCGCACGCTGCTTCGACAGGGGTGACACTTCGGTTGGAAAGTCGAAGACAAACGTCGGCTGAATGAGCTGTGCCTCGCACAACGCCTCGAAGAGACTGGTCGTAATCTTTCCGGCTCCGTGGCTCGGCTTCACTTCGACATGGAGCCGCGCAGCAATCGCGGCAACCGCCTCTCGAGACCGGAGATCGCTGTCGCTCACCTCTTGTCCCAGCTTTGCCGCGACAGCCGTCCTGGCGGCTTCTCGCAGCGACACCCGCGCAAACGGCGGACGAAAAGAGATCCGATCGTCCCCGAACGTGACCTCATCGGCACCCACGGCCTCACGCGCGACATGCGCGAGCATCTCCTCGGTCAGCAGCATCAGATCGTGGTAATCGCTGTATGCCTGATAGAACTCCAGCATCGTGAACTCGGGATTGTGCTGGGTCGAGATCCCCTCGTTCCGGAAATTACGGTTGATCTCGTACACACGTTCCATCCCGCCAACCACCAGGCGCTTGAGGTACAGCTCAGGGGCCACGCGCAGATACAGGTCGATACTGAGCGCGTTATGCCGGGTCACGAAGGGACGCGCCAGAGCACCTCCCGCGACCGGCTGCATCATGGGCGTCTCGACCTCGAGATACCCACGGCTGTCCAGAAACTGCCGGACGGCCGCCACGACCCGCCCTCGGACCTCGAAGACACGACGCGAATCAGGATTGACGATCAAATCGAGATAGCGCTGACGGTAGCGCGTTTCGATGTCGCTGAGGCCATGCCACTTTTCTGGCAAGAGGCGCAGGCACTTCGACAGAAATTCCAGCCGGCTGGCGTGAATCGTGAACTCGTTGGTCTTGGTGCGAAACAAGTACCCGCCGACGCCGACGAAGTCGCCAAAGTCGAGCAGCTTGAAGATCTTGAAATCCTGAGCGGGCAGAGAATCTTCGCGGAGGTAGACCTGGATTCTCGCGCGGCCGTCGCTGAGTACGAGAAAGTTCGCCTTCCCGAAGCTGCGGATCGCGAGGATGCGGCCGCTCGTCTCGGCATTGATGCGACTCGCCTCCAGCTGTTCACGGGTTTTCTGGCCGTGCTGACTGACGAGCACCTCGATGGTAGCGGTCCGGTCGAACCGATGGGGGTACGGATCGACGCCAAGCCGCACGAGCTCAGCGAGATTTTCTCTGCGCTGGATCAGTTGATCGCCTTCCTGAGTCATTGATGCGGAGACCTCACCCGCCGCCCTCTCCCGCGATGTGCCGCGCTACGGCGTCGAGCACACCATTGACAAACTTCGCCGAGTCCTCGGTGCTGAATTTCTTTGCCAGCTCAATGGCTTCGTTGATCACGACCGGTCGTGGTGTCTCGGTGTGCAGCAGCTCGTAAACGCCAAGACGCAGGATCAGCCGGTCGAGCACCGCCATCCGGGACAGGCGCCAGTGTTCGGCGTGCTCCGAAATCAGCGGATCGATCACTGTCAGATTTGACGTGGTGGCGCGGGCAAGTTGCTCAGCGACCGCTCGGACGGCCTCGGTAGGCGCCGACCCTGGAGCCTCGTGCTGCGCATAGATCTGTGCGACGGTCTCGATGTCGCTCTGACCAACCTCCCACTGATAGAGCATCTGCAATGCGACTTCGTGGGCGCGTCGGGTGCCGGTCTGCACACCTGAATGGCCGTCGCGCGAGCGACTCACACGCGTATCCCTGGCGAGGCGCGACGACCAAGATTCTTGAACAGCGTGGCCATCTCGATTGCGGCCCGTGCGGCTTCCCATCCCTTGTTTGCTGAGCCACTCCCCGCACGTTCGAGCGCCTCCTCGACGGTGTTCGTGGTCAGCACACCAAACGCCATCGGGATGCCGGACGCGGCAGCCGCGCTGGTAATTCCGTGAGCCACCGCGCTCGCAATGTATTCGAAATGCGGAGTCCCGCCACGGATCAGGCAACCCAGGCACACGACTGCCTCGAACTGCCCCGTTTCGGCGGCCCGCTGAGCGGCGATCGGGATTTCGAACGCGCCTGGCACCTTGATGATCGTCACGTCTTCCGACACGACGTCTGCCTCGTTGAGAGCCGCGAGTGCCCCCGCCTGCAGACGGTCGGTCACGAAGTCGTGATAACGCGACACGACCAGCGCGAATCGTGCGCCCCGCGCCTTGCCGGATCCTTCAATGTGGGGCATGGGAAAATTCAGAAGTCAGAAGTCAGAAGTGGAATTCAGAATGCGTCATCTGACTTCTGACTTCTCACTTCTCATTTTCCCCGAGAGTATACCCCAGACCCACAGGCCAACTGCCGTCACCGCGGCGCCAAGTGTGTCAGCGCCGAGATCGCCGAGGCTCGATGTTCGGCCCGCAACGAACGATTGATGGAATTCATCGAACGCGCCGTACACCACCGCGATCAGCAGGGCGCCCAGTGCGTGAGCAAACCGGATATCAAACCAGCGGCCTCGCGCAAGTGCTCGAGCGGTCACGACTGCAAGGCCGGCGTACAGCACGCTATGAATCACCTTGTCTGATCCAGGACGTTCGAGATCGGGCGGATTTGGAATAGAGGAGAGAACGAACAGCGCGGTCATGTACGCGAGAACGATGCCCCAGCGATTCCGCTGCTGGCGGCGGGAATCATGGCTCACAGCGGAAACGGGTACATGATCCAGCCGAGCAGCACCGCGGCGCCGATGAGACCACCGAACATCATGGCGGCGAGGCGCAGCTGGTCGCGAGGTTCTTCGCGGAGCAGGACAGCAAAGACCAGAGCCACGAAAAACGAAAAGAGCAGCATCAACAGGAAGTGGCTCTGCATCGACCGTTATTTGCGCCCGGCCGCAATGTCGAACGCGTCAATGACGACGAGGAGATTCATCAGGCCGGCCACGATCAGAAACGCGTTGCCGTACTCGTACGTCACGGCCACCACGCGCCCGGCCCCGTAGCCGAGACTCCGCGCGATGAAATACGGGATGCCAATCCCGACATCAGCAATCGCGGCCAGCGCAACAAGAGGTTGGGAGGGCTCGAAGGGAAAGAGTCGCCCCTCCAGGGCAAGCCCAATCGCAAACATCAACGGCAGCGCAGCGAGGAAGACAACGCCCTTGCGCCGTCGCAACCATAGATGGCCTGAACCGGGAATCGCCCACGACGCAAGGCAAATCAGAAGCTGCGTCGGCCGTTCGGATGGCTGCTCACGCGTCACCGCCACGGCGACAGTCTACCGCACCCCGCGCGCCTCACCGCAAGTCTCCGGCAACAACGGCTGTCATCGTTGCCGCAACCGCCGCACCAAGCAGGGCGCCCGCAATTGCGCGCACGATGTTCGGCGTGACACTTCCGGTCGTCCATTCCCAGGCCAGGGTGAGGATGGACACAATGGACGCCGCGATCAGAATCCGTCGCCATGTGCCACGTGACGAGATCGCCCTCCGATATCGCCGCCGCGCGATGATCAGTCCGGCAATGCCGACTGGCGCGCCCAGGTAGAGGCCCTCACAACGGGCGCACACCGGAAGTTGTATCCCCCAAATCCGATACGACCGCTCCGGCCGCTGGTGACAGATAAAACTGCCAAGCACATACACCACAGCCGCCGCTCGCAGCACCGGGGCGTCGTCCTCGACACGGCTCACGACGTAGGGCGCCGCAACCAGCGTCGTGGCCCAGATGAGACTCCCGACTGACAAAGTTGCAATCCCGATCTGAAAAGAGGGCGTCATAGTGTGCAGTCGCGTGCACTGTCAGTACGCGCATTGTAATGCCCGCACGAGTCATGTCGATAAAAGCTATGCATGACACGCATGGCTTCGCCGTCACGAGCCACAATCCAAGACCACTCGCTCACGGTCAACGCGCAGGCGTTGACGATGCTGCGAGCCTTCCGGTGGCAGGGACGCCGTTCGACGAGAGGGACGACAGCGGTCGAGGCGCCAACCGGTCGCGTCGCGGTTGACACCCTGACGAATGAGTTCTGGACGAGCCGGCAGCGGGCTGCCAGCAGCCTGCACGAGATTTCGTATCGCGCCTGTTTCAAGCCACAACTCCCCCGCTTCTTCATCGATCGGTTCACCCGTCCCGGTCAGGTCGTCTATGACCCGTTCATGGGTCGCGGTACCACCGTGCTGGAGGCTGCACTGCACGGCCGTCATGCCATCGGGTGCGACATCAACCCGCTGAGCGCGATTCTCGTCCAGCCGCGTCTGGCGCCACCCTCGATTGAGGCCGTCCGCGCGCGACTCGACTCGATTGATTTTTCACGTACCGTATCCGTTCCCGAAGAGCTGCTGGTCTTCTACCATCCGGAAACGCTCCGCGAGATTTGCGCGTTGCGCGAGTATCTTCATGCGCGCGCGCAATCGGCGGCGCTCGATGCCGTTGATCAATGGATCCGGATGGTGGCAGTCAACCGACTGACCGGACACTCAACGGGATTCTTTTCCGTCTACACGCTTCCACCAAACCAGGCGCTCTCACTCGAATCACAACGTCGGATCAATGCCGACCGGCGACAGACACCGCCACGACGGCACGTGGGGGCACTCATCCTGGCGAAGAGCCGGTCGCTCCTCAAGGACTGTGACGCCGCGAGCCTCAGGATCCTTGCCCGCACCGCCCGTCACCACTGCATTCTGACCGGACAGTCGTCATCGACGCCACAGATTCGCAGCGGAACGGTCGATCTCGTGGTCACGTCGCCGCCGTTTCTCGACGTGGTGGACTATGCCGGCGACAACTGGTTGCGCGGGTGGTTCTGCGGAATCGACACAGCGACCGTCAAGCTTACCGTCGTCCGGAAGCTCGATGAGTGGCAGCGCGCGATGACCGATGTCTTCGTCGAGCTCGCTCGCGTGCTCCGGCCCGGCGGTCACGTGGCGTTCGAGGTGGGCGAAGTGCGAGGCGGACGCGTGAAACTGGAAGAAGCCGTTCTCCCGTGCGGTCTGACGGCGGGCCTCGAACCGCATCTCGTGCTGATCAACGCCCAACAGTTCACCAAGACGGCAAACTGCTGGGGCGTGAGCAACAATCGCAAAGGCACCAACACGAATCGGATTGTTGTCTTTCGAAAGGCCGAGCGCTCGCGCCTGCCGGCGAAAGCTCACGCGTGGATCAAGGTCAGGCAAAGAGAACGTGGCGGCGTGCAAAGTTCAAGGTGACCAACTTTACACCTTCGACTTTCTACTTGATTGGCAGCTGGCCGAAGTGCTTGGCGTAGCGGTCCGCGAACTCCGCCCAGGTATAGGCATGGCTCTGGCCGCCAAGGTGTTCGAGAGCCCAGGTCGCGGCAACGCTGCCAATCCTCGCACAAACTTCGTAGTCAGCCCCTGCCGCCAGCCCCTTCATGAAGCCGCCGCGGAACGCATCACCCACGCCCGTTGGATCGACGATCCGATGGGGCGTGACGGCCGGCACGTCGATTCGCCGATCCTTTTGCAGCACCGATGAGCCCTTCTCACCACGTGTGACGACGAGCGCGTCGGTGTGTGTGAGAATGGCCGCCTCATCCATGCCGGTTTTCTGGCGGATGATTTCGAACTCATAGTCGTTGCAGATCAGGATTTTGGCCCCCATGAGGCCATCCTTGAGCTCCTCGCCGCTCAATCGCGCCACCTGCTGACTGGGATCGAAGATGTACGGGATCCTGAGGGTCCGGCACTCTTCGGCGTACTGCACCATGGCCGCCGGGTCGTTGGGGGCAATGATTGCCAGATCGCAACCATGCGCCGTCCGGAATGACAGTTCGGCCGCATGCGCCATGGCTCCCGTATAGAACGAGGCAATCTGATTGTTCTCGGTATCGGTGCTGCAGAAGAACGACGCTGTAAACTTTCCCTCGACTTGCGCCACGAGTGAGCAATCGACCCCCGCCGACTTCAACCAGTCGCGATACTCGCCGAAGTCCTGACCGGCTGTCGCCATGAGCCGGGGGCGCTCGCGGAGCAGCGCCAGCGTATACGCGATATTCGGGGCACACCCGCCACGACGCTTGTCCATCGAGTCCACGAGAAAGCTGAGGCTGACGCGGGACATGTGTTCCTGGATGAAGTGGTCGGTAAATTTGCCCGGAAACGACATCAGATAGTCGAACGCAATCGATCCGGTGACGACGAGATTTTTGTGTGCCTGGTTATGAGACATATTTGCCGATGATGGGCGCCAAGTCCTTTTTCACCTGCGCGGAAATGGTTTCGGGTCTTGTGATGATGGCAAACTTCAAAGCAGATGCGCACTCGCACGTCCGCTGCGCCGGCAACCGTCCAACAGCTTCGGCAATCGCGGTCTGAGCCGTCTGCGCGTTCTGCACCAAATTCGCCACGATTATATCCACCGTCACCGAATCGTGGTCTGGGTGCCAGCAATCGTAGTCGGTCACGAGCGCCATCGTCACATAACAGATCTCCGCTTCGCGCGCAAGCTTCGCCTCCTGCAGGTTCGTCATGCCGATGACGTCCATTCCCCACGATCGATACAGCTCCGACTCGGCCAGCGTCGAGAACTGCGGGCCCTCCATACATACGTAGGTCCCGCCGCGATGTACGCGCGCCCCAGTTCGCTCAACCGCATCCGCCAGAATTGGTCTCAGTGTCTTGCAAACCGGATGCGCAAACGAGACGTGCACGGCCAGACCGTTTCCGAAAAAAGTACTCACCCGATTTCGCGTGCGGTCGAGAAACTGATCCGGAATGAGAATATCGAGTGGACGGTATTCTTCTTTCAGGCTGCCCACGGCGCTTGCTGAAAGAATCCGTTCGACCCCAAGCATCTTGAAGCCGAAGATGTTCGCGCGAAAAGGGAGCTCGCTTGGCAACAACCGATGCCCGGCGCCATGCCGCGATAAGAACGCCACGCGTTTTCCGCGAAGCGTCCCGACGATGTAGGGCGACGACGGGTCCCCGAACGGCGTCTTCAAGCGGACCTCTTCCCGATCGGTCAGCTCTTCCATGTCGTACAACCCGCTGCCCCCAATGATGCCAATCTGAACGGTCATATGCTCCCTTTGCGACGTTAGCCGATGCCCGGTTCTCTCGTCACAAGACCGGCTCGACCACCCGCTTCCCGTCCTTGTCTCTAATGAACCCTGCCGCAATCTCCGGATCGTGCTCGAAGAAAATCAGGTACTCCTTCGCGATCGCCTCGGGGATGAATGCCTGCTTGCCGGTAAACGTCTCCACCGGATAGAGGTCATATCCCATCACCCAGGGATCCGACACGTGAGCGGTCGTGGGGATGAAGTCTGCCACGAAAACGGCGGATCGACCTTCGGACTCTATCAGGATCATCTGGTGATGTTTGGTATGGCCGCCTGTGCGACGAACGCGTACGCCAGGCATGATCGTCACGTCGTCATCGACGAGCTGCAAGACGCCGGCATCGGCCAGCGGCTTGAAGTTTTCGGCCAGGTAGCTCGCTCGGGTGCGGTCTGTGGGCGCAATCGCATCTTCCCACTCCCCGCGCCTGACGATGTATTGAGCTTTCGGAAACCGCGGGCGGAGCTGTCCTGCCTGATCCCGACGCGTGAACCCGCCTGCATGGTCAAAGTGCAGATGTGACGCAAGCACGAGATCGATGTCGTTCTCGGAGAGACTCGCCTCTGCCAGCGCGTGATCGAGGTGACGCTCGCGCTCGATGCCATAAATGTCGACCAGTTTAGGCGGCATCTTGTCACCGATCCCCGCGTCGATGATCATCGTGCGCGGTCCCCGCACGATCAGCGGACGCATCGCAAGCCTGATCCGGTTGCGTGAATCGGCCGGCGCGTGCTGTTCCCACAACGGCTTGGGCACCACGCCGAACATCGCTCCGCCATCCAGCCGAAAGGTACCATCTGTCAGTGAGATCAGCTCCAGCTTGCCCAACGTCATCCGTTTTGCAAGCGCAGGCGCTTTGTCAGATGAGGATCGCGTTCCAGAAGCTGTCGACCCCGCCGGCTGTTTGAGCTCGACGAGAACACCATGGGCGCTCGATGGGTGAACGAACGCCACGAGTGCACCTTCAGCTCCAGGTCGCGGCTGCTCGTCGATGAGACGAACACCTCGTTGTCGCAGGTGCCCCAGAGCAGCACCAATATCCTCCACCCGCAGCGTAATGTGGTGCAGGCCTGGACCCCGGCGCTCGAGAAAACGGGCAATTGGCGATTCCGGCGCGGTGGCTTCGAGCAACTCGAGTGCAGAATCTCCAACTGGCACAAAATGCGCGCGGACGTGCTGGGATTCGACTTCTTCCGGTGCGTGGACATCGAGACCAAGACCATCGCGAAAGAACACGAGCGCCGCCCGAACATCGCTTACCGCGATCCCGATGTGGTCGAGCACAGCCTTCATTACAGTGGTCAGTGGTCAGTGGTCAGTGGCTAGTCGACGGTCTTGAGCATCTTCGCGAGAATCTCCGAACTGGCCGAGTATGGGTCGAGCGAGCGCGATCCTATCCGATCTATCAGGGCATTCAACTCCGGGCTCTTCAACACGCGGGTCTCCAAGTGCTTCAGCAAGTGGCGCGTCAGCAGATCGCGCAGTCGAAACTCCGCACGCGCACGACGCCGCAACTCAAAAGACCCAGCCTCCGCCTGCGCGCGGAACGCCCGGACGGCCGCCCACAGTTCCGGCACGCCAACCCCTTCTGTTGCTTGTGTGCGAACGATTCGCGGCCGCCACTCTCCTTCTGTCCAGGAGCGAAGCCCCAGCATGGCTTCCACGGCGATCGCCAGGCGATCGGCGCCATCACGGTCGATCTTGTTGATGACAAAAATATCCGCGATTTCCATGATGCCCGCCTTGAGCGCCTGGACGTCGTCACCCGTCCCCGGCACGAGGGTCACGAGCGACACGTCTGCCATCCGGACGATGTCCACCTCGTCCTGACCCACCCCCACTGTCTCAATGAAGATGACATCGGTACCGGCCGCGTCCAATATGAGCGCCGCATCCTCGGTCGCACGGGCGAGCCCACCGAGATGCCCGCGCGTGGCCATGCTGCGAATGAACACGCCTGGATCTCGCGCATGGACCTGCATGCGGATGCGGTCGCCGAGAAGCGCTCCACCACTGAAAGGGCTGCTCGGATCGACGGCGATGATTCCCACCTTGTCGCCCGACTCCCGAACCGTCACCGCCAGCCGATCGACGAGCGTGCTCTTCCCCGCTCCTGGCGGTCCGGTGACCCCGATCACGAACGCGCGTCCAGTGTGGCGAAAGATCTGACGGATGAGCGACACGCCGGCTTCTGTTTCGTCTTCGATCAACGAAATGGCCCGCGCGACCGCGCGCGGATCCGCAGCAAGGACGCGTTCCGCGAGGGATGGACCGGTAGCGGTCACGGCAGGCTCAAGAGTTGTCGAGCAATGACCACGCGCTGGATTTCGCTCGTGCCTTCGCCAATGGTCGTCAGTTTGACGTCTCGGAAGAATTTCTCAGCAGGATAGTCCTTTACGAACCCATACCCTCCGTGAATCTGGACGCAGTCTTCGGCGGCACGCACGGCGGTTTCGCTGGCGTACAGCTTGGCTGTCGCCGATTCCAATGTCGTCCGGCGGTCATGATCTTTCAGATACGCAGCGCGATAGGTCAGCAGCCGTGCTGCCTCGATGCGCGTGGCCGTATCGGCCAGCTTCCATTGAATGGCCTGAAACTCGCCGATGGGCTTCCCGAACTGACGACGTTCGAGCGCGTACGTTCGCGCGGCTTCGAACGCGCCTTGCGCCAACCCGACGGCCAGCGCGGCAATCCCAATGCGTCCCGCATCGAGCACCTGAAGCGCGTTAACGAAACCGTCCCCTTCCACGCCAACGAGCTGATCGGCGGTGAGGCGGCAATCGGTAAAGACGACTTCGCTCGTATCGCTCGCCCGCATTCCAAGCTTGTCTTCCTTTCGACCAGCCGACATGCCCGGCGTTCCACGTTCGATGACGAAGGCAGAAATGCCCCGGTGTCCCCGCGATGGATCGGTGATCGCCATGGCCACCATCACGTCACCGACGCCGCCGTGTGTGGTGAATGCCTTGGAACCGTTCAGCACCCACGAACCGTCATTGCGAATCGCCCGCGTCTGCAGCGCTGCCGCGTCGCTTCCCGAGGCCGACTCGGTCAATCCCCACGCACCAACCTGTTCACCGCGCGCCAGCGGGACGAGATAGCGCTGCTTCTGCGTCTCGCTGCCGAACATGAAGATGTGCGCAGCACAGAGTCCGTTGTGTGCCGCCACCGAGAGAGCCACCGCCGGGTCGACACGCGCGAGCTCCTCGATGCACAGGCAGTAATCGATCGCCGACATCCCGGCGCCGCCGTACTGTTCTGGGAACTGAATACCCATCAGACCGAGACGCCCCAGGGACGGAATCAGCTCGATGGGAAAGTGCTGATCCCGATCCCACTCCATCACGTGGGGTGCAATCTCGGCCTCCGCAAACTCGCGGACGGTTCGCCGCAGCAGCTCCTGCTCTTCGCTGAGACGAAAATCCATGGGTGGATTCTAAACGCAAAGCGTGAGCTTCAAGAACGGAGGCTCTCACGGCGGGTCTAAAGACCGGCCTCTACGAGGTGATCGAAGTCAGCAGAAGGTTTGTGCTCGTCGTGGAGGCGGGTCTTTGGACCCGCCTGAACGATCAGTAGTGAACGGTCACGCGAAGATTTCCTGAATTGTCGACAAGGTAGTCGTCGTTAATCCCCAGGTAGAGGCGACCGGACTGGCGCATGCGGACCGGCCCCCGTTCGTCGCCAATGAAAAACGGATCCTGGTCTCCAATCTTCCCAATCAGCGCTGCGCCCGGACGACTCGGAATCGGACGCGTGGGGTTGTGCGGTGAGTTGCGTTCCCCGGCTGCGCCATCGCGGCGACCCGGCCCCCAATTCACGCGACCGGTCGCGGTGAAATACACGCTCTGTCCCCCCCGGACGTCGATACCCGCATCGTTCCAGGGCACGTCCGCAGAAACGACGATGTCGCGTTCGCGCAGCCCGGCGGGCCGGCCATCACCATCGGTAGGACGGTCGGACGATTCCGACGAAAACGAAGACGAGGCCGAATCGTCCAGATCGACACGGCGCACCTCGTCCCGGTCGAAACGAACGATGCGGTTTCCTCTGAAGCCGCGATCTTCCTCGAACTCGACCACGCCGTTCCGGATGCTCATGAGGCTTCCCTGCACGCGCCGACCGTCACGCAGAATCAGCGTGTCCGCCTCGAGCCAGATCCCCGCCAGCAGAACCGTGACAACGACCGCCAGGAAATGATCATGTCGCATATTCCGTTTTGTCGGTCCGCGCGCGGTCGATCTACAGGCTCAACGGTTCCCTCGCTTGCGCATAACACAGCAATCGCGCGATCATCCGATCATGCGATTTCGACTATGCCTTGCAGTCGTGCTCCTGATGTTGCTCCCGACCGTCCCCGCCAGCGCCGACGCGACGTTTTTTCTTGGATCGACCACCACGCCGTCAAGCCGCCTGGCGCGCGGGTTCACCCTCGGGGCGAGCTTCGTCATCGTCGGGTTCGAGTTCGAGTACGCCCACACGTCAGAAGACCTGCTGGAAGCGGCGCCGTCGCTCACCACAGGGATGGGAAATGCTTACGTACAGACACCGTTTGGGAGGATTCAGTTCTACGGATTGCTCGGAGCGGGTATCTATCGAGAAGGATTCGACGAGGTACACGAAACCAGCACCGCAACAGCCGTCGGCGGCGGCGCCAAAATCACACTGGCGGGTCCACTGCGGGTACGGCTGGACTACCGCCTGTTCAACCTTCGAGGTCAGCCCCGCCATGACCAGGTGCACCGGGTCTATGCGGGGCTCAACCTGATGTTTTGATTCCGCTCGTTGCCTACTTACCCAGATCGACCACCAACGTCATCGGCACGATGGACTGCCCGCCGAAGGCCTCTTTGTACTGATTGAAGATCTCCTGCGCCTCCATCGGGAACGCATCGTAGAGGATCTTCATCACACCGTAATCGGCATTGGCGGCCGGTGGGTCGATGATGTGGATATAGAGAGCGTTGTTGTTTGCCTGGCTGTCGGCCTTGTAGACCTTCCAGCCCATGGCCGCTTGCTTCAGCTCTGGCTTGTCCGTTTTCGCCAGGGCTTCCTTGAGCTTGGCCATGACGGCTTCGTACGCGGCTGTCTTGTCCGGCTTGATCAGCACCTGGATGAGCCCCGGTTTGGCGAACGTCGTACCGGCGGGCTTGTCCTGAGCGTGTCCGACTACCGAGAATCCCGTCAGCGCGATGCCAAGCGCCAAACCACCGACGGCCGGCCGGCGGAACGCCGCCAGAAACTTGTTCTGCATTCCATAGCCTCCTTCGCGAGAGAGCGATACTTTACCGTACCGATTCTGAAAGACAACCCCGAAAAATCCAGTTGCCGCGTTGGCGTCGCGATTACGACCTCACTCGTCATCCGCGGAGACAGACGCTAAACGAAAACCGTCATCACCTCATGAGAGAGCAACATCCCCTGGCGCGTCAAACGTACCCGTGATCCTTCTTTGTGCACCAGTCCCGCCGCCATATGCGGTTCCAGGGCCGCGCCGTATCGTTTCCACGTGTCCACACCGTAGCGCTCGTCAATCGCCGCAAGGTCCACGCCGTCGCTCAGGCGAAGCCCCATGAATAGAGCTTCCTCCATCCGGGCCGTTGGCGTGAGTTCCCGCCGTTCAGAGATGACCTCGTCCCCGGACGAGATGCGCCGAACATAGTCGTCGGTGGCGCTGACATTCTTCCACCTTACACCCCCGCGCGTAGAGTGAGCGCCACATCCGAAGCCCAGCCATTCCCCGTCGGACCAGTATTTCAGGTTGTGACGGGACCGCCGGACTGGCCGCGCGACGTTTGAAATCTCATATTGGCGATATCCCGCCTGTTCGAGACGAGACATGGCGGCCTCGTACATGCCGGCCGCTTCATCTTCAGATGCAAGCTTCTCGCCGTTCTGCTGCATCACCCCCCGTAGGGGGGCGTTGGGATACAACTCGAGGAGATACAACGAGGCATGGTCCGGAGAAAGGTCGATCAGCCCCTCGACTGACTGCATGGCATGCGCATGCGTCTGCCCCGGCAGCCAGAGCATCAGATCCAGACTGATGTTCTCGAACCCCGCTTCTCTGGCCCACGCATAGGCGTGGCGGGCACGCTCGGCATCGTGGAGCCGGCTGAGTTTGGTGAGCTCGTCGTCTCGGAATGATTGCACGCCGAAGCTGATGCGATTGACACCGGCCGCACGAAACCCATCGAGCTTTTCGAAGGTCACGGTGTCGGGATTCGCTTCGAGCGTGACCTCGGTGTCGTCGGGCATGGCAAACGTCGTTCGACATGCCGCGATGACCAGCGCAACTTCGTCGGCGTCGAGCAGTGACGGCGTGCCACCACCAAAATAGATCGTGTCGGCGGCGCTCGGTGTCGCACGGCGAATCTCCTCGATCAGTGCAGCCACGTATCGAGTCTTCAGCGACTGATCGAAAAGACCCCGATTGAAATTGCAGTAGTTGCAGATTGCGGAGCAGAACGGAATGTGCAGATAGAGTCCGAGCGGCATTCGGCTTTAGCCTTCCGGCTTTCGCCTTTCGGCTTTCGGCTTTCGGCTTTCCGCGCTCGGCCTGGTGCGAGAGCCTAGAGCCGAGCCCCGAGACCCGATTACGATCCGGCCCGGCCTCCGGGCCACTTGAGATCAGCTTTCCCGTCGTGTCGAAGCTGGGCTTTCGCCTGACGTTGGGGACGAGTCTGAGGCAGCCGACCACGCATCTGACGCTCCTCCCAATTCCGCTTCAACGCGTCAGCGCCCTCGTTGGGCATCAACATGCGGTAGTCGGCGCCTTCGAGCTCGAGGAAATCGCACATTTCGTGCAGCCTCGACCTCATGCGATAACCGATTCTCGCCAGCAGCGAATCCATCTCCCCATCGACCACCGTGTCCGGATAGTCCGGGTAATTCGACGTGAACATGGTCACACGCCGCTCGTTATAGCGCGTATTCACAATCAGGTTGAGCGTTTCCTCGACCCATTCTGAGGTTTTCTCTGCACCAAGGTCGTCGAGCACGAGCAGATCGACTTCCATCACCGGCCGCAGGACCTGGAGCTCGGTTGTCCGGACGACAGGATCGTAGGTGCTGCGAATCACGCGAAGCAGGTCCCTGGTGTCGTAGAACAGGCCTCGGGCTCCGCGCGTGAGGATCACCTGTTTCAGCACGGCCGTCGCCAAATGCGTCTTGCCAACCCCGGGTGACCCCAGGAAGAACAAGCCTCGCCCCCGGTCGACGACGGGGAACTGATCGGCAAATCGTTTCGATCGTGCGAGCGCCTCTTCGAGAGCTTCATTGTCGTAGGTCACGAAACTCGTCAGGTCGCAGTGCTGGTATCGCTTGGGAATTCTGGCAGAGCCCAAGAGACGGACCGCGGTTTCCTGGCGCCAGCAATCGCATCGCACGACGACCTTTCGGCCCTCGCGCTCTACGGTCTTCCACCCGGACTCGTCACAGATTGCACAAGGCATCCACGTTCATCTTTCGATTGTGTCGTACGAACTCTTACGCTGTTACGAACTCTTACGCAATTGCTGTAGGGGATGATAGCGCAACCGAGTACGAACGAAGATCTTGACTTCGGGGAGTCGACTAACTTCGCTTCCGGACGGGTTCGGGAGATGCGGTCTGTTGCCCAACCGGTGGTGTGGCTGATGCGGAAGTCCGCACGAGATCGGATGGCGTCGCCTTGACGAGCGCGGTACTCAAACGCTGCTCCCAATCCCCGAGTCCGCGCGCCAGCTCTCGTTTGACATACTCCATGAATTCGTTGACATCGTGCTGCATCTGCTCCATTTTCCGTCGCATGTTCAGGATAATTTCCACACCGGCGAGATTCACGCCCAGGTCGCGGGTGAGCGACAGAATTGTTTCGAGCTGCTCGAGATCCTCCTCCGAATAGAGGCGGGTATTGCCCTCGGTTCTGGAGGGCTTCAGAAGCCCCTCACGTTCGTAGAGACGGAGCGTCTGCGGGTGAATGTTGTACTTCTGGGCAACGGCACTAATCATGTAATAGGCCTTGCCCGCTCGTTTGGTGACCATAGCAGTCTTATTCTCCAGCCCCCGCCTTGGTCAGGTCTGCGCGCACATCTTCCGTATTGACGCGGCCAAATTCCCTGAGCAGCTCCTTGGAACGCTCGTCCAGCATCTTGGGTAAGGTCAAGCGGACCTCGACGACCAAATCCCCACGACGTCCGGTTCGAGGCGACGTCACGCCCCGTTCGCGGACCCGAAATCGCTGCCCCGTCTGCGTTCCCGGCGGCACGCGAACCCGTACGGGGCCCTCGAGTGACGGCACCTCGATCTTGGCCCCCAGTGCCGCCTCGTGGATGGCAATCGGCACCACGAGATGCAGGTCATCGTCTTCGCGGCGGAAGATCGCGTGAGGCGCCACCTGCACCGCAATCTGAAGATCGCCAGGCGGAGCACCCCGACGCCCCGCATGCCCCTTGCCCGCGACACGAACCCTGGCTCCATCCGCTACGCCGGCGGGAATGTGAACGAAGATGCTCTCGACCTTGGCTTCAACGCCTTCTCCCCGGCACGACGGACAAGTCAGTTGCTGCTGCCGTCCCGTCCCCCCACACTGTGGACAGGACTTCGAAAACACCATGTGCCCTCGCGTCGACCGAAGCGTCCCGGCACCATGACACTGGCTGCACCTCGACTCGGCTGTCCGGAGGGCACCACTGCCGCCGCACGAGTGACAGATTTCGTGGCGCGTTAACGCAATCCGACGTTCGGCTCCTCGAAGCGCTTCCTCAAAGGTGAAGGCGACTGATGTATGCAGGTCCGCGCCTCGTGTGGGACCTGATACCGGGGCTGTTCCCCCCTGTCCGAACACTTCCGCAAACAAATCCCCAAACGTCGGCGCCTGCGCTCCGCTCACGGTGACCGAAAAGTCGAACCCTTCGAAGCCGTATGATGGAATCGTCACCTCCTCGACACTGTTGCCACCCGACAGGTCGTAGCGCTGCCGCCGAGCAGGATCGCTGAGCGTTTCGTACGCCTCGGTGATCTGCCGAAAGCGGACCACGGCGTGTCCATCCCCCGGGTTGATGTCCGGGTGATACCGACGCGCCAGCCGTCGGTACGCACGCTTGATTTCCGCCAGCGTGGCGGCATGCGTCAGACCCAGAATGGTGTAAAGGTCCATACGGAACAGTCGTCAGTCGACAGTCGTCAGTCGACAGTCGTCAGTCGTCAGTCGACAGTCGTCAGTCGACAGTCGTCAGTCGTCAGTCGACTGACGACTCACTTGTCGTCCACGACCTCGGCGTCGATGACCTCGTCTTTCGGCGGCGTCTGTCCCGTCTGTCCCGAGGTCTCTCCACCAGGGTGCGACGGCCCCGCACCCGGCTCACCGGTAGCCTGAGAAGT
>DATBJG010000216.1:0-6787 GCA_036556585.1 Vicinamibacterales bacterium | reverse complement strand
GCTCTTCGTATGGGAACGCGCTAGACGGAGGCCACTCTTTTGGCATCGACGGTAACGAGCTCGAAAAGGAACTCTTCGTATCGGGTGAGCATGGCCGAGAGCGAGTAGTCGCGGGCGCGCTCGAGGCCGCGCGCCGCCAGCCTGTCGCGAGCCTGATTGTCGGCCAGGAGAGACGACAACGCCTGAGCGAAGTCGGCGTCGGAAGCGAGGACACCAGAGCCACCCCTGCCGAGCACCTCGTCGCTGCCCGAGTTGGGCGTCGCCACGACAGGCGTCCCACACGCCATGGCTTCCAGATACGGCAGCCCGAACCCCTCATAGGTGCTCGGCGAGGCATAGATCCACGCGCGCTGGTAGAGCGAGGCCAGCTCGAGATCGCTCACCCCAACGCGGTACTCCACGCCGGGTGCGGGCGCGCCAGTTTCGCCAACAATCGTCAGCACTGCATCCGGATGGGCGGGTCGTATAGTGTTTTGAAAAATGTCGAGCAGGAACTGCCCACGCTTACGCCCTTTCAGCGTCCCGACAAAAACAATCGAGGGCTGTCTGCTCCGGGACTCAGGGTCGGCTCGAAACACGTGCTCGTCAACACCGTGGGGAATCACGTGACGGACGAAGGGGTTGTCTCGACGGGCGCTTTCGCTCACAGCCACGACGCCGGTCTGCATGAGTGCGGTCAGGATCTCCTGTGCGTAGACACCGTACTGCAGGATGAGGCGCCCAAGGGTCCGAGCGGACCGCGCCTCTCCAAGAGCGCTTCCGTGCATCACGCGCACGATCGGCTTCCCAGTCAGTGGTAAGAACAGGCTGTCTCCATGCGCAATGATGGCATCGAATCCGCCGTAATCTGGAAGCACGGCGAGGAGATTTCCCAGGTAACCCATCGTGACACGCCGACCGAGCCAGGTCTCGACAAATGCTTTCCACGGCAGTGGCCGAATCTCATAGACGGCGCCATATGGCCGAGAGTCGTGGGTGAAAACCACGATCTCGTGCCCGCGGCGCGCCAGACCATCCGCAAGTGTGTGAGCCGCTCGCTCGATGCCGCCACGCTTCTGCCCCTCGGTTGGCAAACCGTAGCTGAACATCGCGAGATGTAATCGCGGTTTCAGGTCCCGGACTCCATGGTTTCTGAAAACGGAAGCCGAGCCTCAAGCTGGCTGCTCGGCCATCTTAGAGGTTAGAGCCGATGACAGAACTTCGGCGATGCGGTTCATCTGGCGCGGAGCATTGCACAGCGTGTCCGCGCGGTTGGGTGCCGCGGCCCCAAGGCGCGCGCGAAAACCTGCGTCATCCGTCATATGTCGGAGTGCGCCCGCCAGCCCGTCAACATCCCCTGGAACCGTCAGGATCCCGCACGTCTCTTCAACAATCTCACAGGCGCCCCCGATACCGCTTGTAACAACCGGGAGTCCCGCCGCTAGCGCTTCCACCAGCGCCAAGCCGAACGGCTCGGGCTCAATGTTGGGCTGACAAAACACGTCCGCTGCCCGCAAGACTCTCGGGACGTCAGAACGCTGGCCCAGAAACCGCACGCGATCCGCAATGCCGGCAGCGCCCGCGCGTGTTTTCAGTTCGTTCAGGTACCGGTGCTCCGAAGTCTGCTGCACTCCGCCGGCAATCCAGCAAAGCCACTTCGTATCATCACGAAGCTGACTAAGCGCCCGCAAGAGGACCTGATGCCCCTTCCACTGTTCCAGCCGGCTGACCATTACGATCACGACGGCGTCGTGGCCAGCACCGAAAGACCGCCTGAACGACTCGCGTTCGGCAGCAAGAGTATCGGACCGGTTAACAGGAGACAGCGCATAATGCACACGCGTCACCTTCCGATCTGGAAACCAGAGAGAAATTCGAGTCGCGCTGAAATCGCTGTTACAGAGGATCAAATCTGGGGGTGTGAGCCGCGCAAGCTTCTCGAGCCAGTGCCGTCCGTCGCTCGCCATGTGTACCCACAAAATCAACGGAAAGCCGGCTGAACGAGTCGTGTCCCCGAAGAGGACCGAAACCCAGGGCTGGTGACAGACGACGAGATCGAAGGATTCCTCCCGAAGGAGGGCGGCTAGTTTCCGACGAGCTCGAAGTACGCTATCCGGCCTTGTCAATCGAACGGCCCCAAGCTCGTAGACATCGGCGTTATGGTTCAGCAACTCCTGCCGTAATTGACCCTCGAAACATAGTGCGAAGGCCGAGGCCATATGCGGCGCAAGATGCGCTTCGCGCGCAAGCGTGACGAGGAACGTCTCGACGCCCCCGTACAGGTTTCCGCTGTGGATATGGAGAACGCGCATCTCGGCTTTCGGCTCTCGGCGCTCGGCTCTAGGCTTTAGATTCAGGCGCGCGCGCCCGACCCTCGAGACTTGACACTTGAGACTTGAGCCTTCGGAGACGACAGCCCCTGATAGATCTGAACGAGCTCGCCGACGAGGCGGCGGCGGGTGAACGACCGCTCGGCGGTCGCACGTCCGGCATCACCAATTCGGCGCCGGAGTGCCGCATCTGCCGCAAGCTCCTCGATTCGGCGAGCGAGGCCGGGCGCATCGCCCGGGGCGTGAGCGAAGGCATCCACGCCTGGCGTGATGATCTCGGCGGCGCCACCCGTCTGGCTCACGACAACAGCCTTGCCGCACGCCATCGCTTCAGCAATCACCAGCCCGAACGGTTCTGGCTCGGTGCTCGCGTGCACGACGATATCGAGCGATCGAATGGCGAGCGCCGGGTCCTCGACAAATCCTGTGAATGCCACGCGTGGGCCAAGGCCGAGATGCTCGGCCTCCGCGCGAAGTTCGTGCAAGGACAGTTGGCTTGCGTCCGTCTCGTACACAGGCCCGCCGAGAATGTAACCACGCACGGCCACCGAAGCCGGGAGAAGACGAAGCGCATTCAGGAAGGTTCGATGTCCCTTCCATCGTGCAAACGTCGCCAAGAGGCCGACCCGGACGACATTCGAGCCGACGTCCGACAAGCCTGACAGCTGATCCAGATCGAGGCGTGGCCCGATTGGAGAAAAATGCGTGAGGTCGACCGCGTTCAGGACCGGGCGCACCGTGGCTCGTCCGCCGCAGACTTGTCGAACATCTTCCGCCACACTCTTTGAATTGGCGACGATCGTTCCGCAACGATGGGCATAGCGGCGGAGAAGGCGCGAGGTGACCGGTCGGTGGCTGGGGTAATCGTGCACGTGCCAGAGGAGCACCCCGTCTTTTGGCCGTGCCCAGGCGCCGAGCAGATGCATCTTCAAACCGTTAGTGTGGACGACATCCGGTGCAAGCGCTCGAACGATCTGCCGCAATCGACGCAAATAGGCGCGTGTGGGTAGAGCGGCGCGGGCGCAGGCTGCCGCCAGCACCAGCCGCGACCAAAACCCTTCACGTCGCCCCCACTCCCCCAATCGGGCAAGCGCAGCCGGGAACGGCAACACAGTGACTTCAACGCCGAGAGCCCGAGCACGAGCGACGAACGAACCGTTCGACGCCACAATCAGCAGGAGTCGCCACGCTGGCTGTTGCTCCCGCAGCCCCGCCAGGATTTCCAGCAGCGCCGCTTCGGCGCCGCCCATCTGGCCGGTGGGATTCAGGAAGAGAAGGGTCACAGCAATCGCTGACGGACCATGATCGTGTCGCCGGGCTGCACGAGGTCAGTGGATTTGGCGTCGAACTCCTGCTTCTTGTTGTCGACGACGCGGATGATCCGAATCCGTCGGTTGGAGCCACGGTCGCTCACACCGCCAGCCATGGAAATCGCTTGAAGCACGGTGGTGCCGGGCTCGAGGACATAAGACCCGGGATTGCGGACCTGACCTGTCACAAAGAACCGGTCCGCCTTGGGAACGAAGATCGTGTCTCCATCTCGAATCTGGACGTTCTGCGACAGTTTCCCGCTTTGTATATCCCGCAGGCTGACGCGCTGGACATCCGCGTCACCTTCCTGCGGCAGGGTGGGGGCACCTTTCGTGGTTCCCTTCGGGTGAAGAATGAGCACGTCGCTGCCAGCTCCGGAGGTGACCGAGCCGGCCTGGGCCAACGCTTCAATCAACGTGACGGACCCGGTGAGCATGTACTTGCCAGGCGATCGCACTTCGCCCATGACGAACACACTCTGACTGCGAAACTGCTCCACATCAACCGTCACCTGCGGATTCCGCAGATACCCGTCGGCAAGTTTTGCTTTCACGACGGCCGCAATTTCCCCGACGGTCGTGCCGCCGGCTTTGATTCGCCCCAGGAACGGATAGTCGAACTGACCGTCGTTTTCGACGCGAAACTTTCCGGAGAGCTGCGGCTCGTTGAAGACGGTCACCGTCAGCACGTCTTCGGGACCGACAACGTAGTTCGCCTTTTCCGGGGGATCAATATTTCCCTTGGCTTGCGCGACAAGCGGTTCGCCAAGTGATACGAGCGCGAGGAGCACGGCAACGATCATGTGTTACAACCCGTAATTGACGGAGCCCAGCACCCGGCTTCTGCTGTATTCACGGCTGCTGGATTCGGTGGAATTTCGTTCCGTGCGATCGTAGGTGAGCGTCACCCGCAGATGCTCTCCAACGCGGATGCCGATGCCCCCGCCCAATGTCTTGGTGGTTTCGCTCCCGCCGGCAAACTGCGCGCCGCCCACGTCCTGAAAGCGCAGCCGCTGTGCGCCGCCGAGTCCAATCACGTCAAAGGGTCCGCCAACACGCTGTGAAACTGTCAGGAACCCACCAGACGCAAGGTAATACGGGTGTGTCGCATCGAAAGAGTACATCACATCTCGATTGCCCTGGACATCGAAACGGGTCACGCCAAGCCACGTGTATGAAGCCCCGGCGGAGAGTACGAAGCCGCGATAGCGTGGCAGCAGGGGATCGCGCGGGTTGAAATCACGGTACCCGGCCGAAAAGTGTCCGGTGATGGCCGCATCCGCACCAAACCTCAGAGTTGGGGCCACCCGAATGGTGTCGGCGTCACGCATCGGGGAGGTGTGAAATCGATCCCGCTGGAGCTCGACTGCCACCGTGAGCGTTGTAATTGGCGTGACAGCAAACTTCGCCCCGGCTGCCGCCAGATCGCTCGTAAAGTCCAGTTGATCGGCCAAGTCTACGCCCATGAACTGTTCATCCTCGGCGTAGGTGTGCCGCCCCCGTCTGACCCAGGCGGTGAGTGCGGAAATCGCTGTGAGCTCGAAGTCGGCGCCTCCCATGAACGAGCTCAGCTCACGAGTCGCGCGAGCGTCGATTTCGTATCCATTTCGCTCGTTGGTCTGGAGCCAACCAGCCGAAGCGTATGGCCGAAATCTCGTCGAACTCGTTTCGATCCGACCCTCGAACTCGCCATTGGTCGATTGCTGGTCGCTGTATGTCTGGTAGTAAACAAACCCGCCGGCACCCTTTCCGATGAGCTGCACAGCTCCCTTGCCGAGCGACGCGGTCAGACCCGGTCTCACCGTGAATGTGAAATCGTCTTTCGGCTCCATCGACTCGTTGAACACGTTCGAATCGACCCCGATGTCACGCAGCTCGAGAGAGGGATAGAGAGCAACCGGACCGGCCTGGATTGGTGGCACGGCTGTGAGGGAGGGCTCCGATTGTGCGGCCAGTGATGACGCCCCAAGGAACACCATCACACAAAGTGAACCAGCCAGCTTGGCGTGCCTGCCCAATGCTCAACTCCTTCCGTCTGACGAACTGTCCGACCGGGCCGGACGCAGGATGCCCAACGCCCGCGCTTTCCGGTAGAGATTCGGTCGCTGGATCCCGAGCGCCCGCGCTGCTTCGCTCATGCGCCACCCGTGACGGTCCAGAACTGCCCGGATGTATTCGCGCTCGAACCGACGCCTGGCGTCTCTCAGACGTTCTTGCGGCGCGGCGCCGGTTGCCCCTCGGGCAATCCGGACGTGATCGAGGATTTCCTCGAGCTGCACTTGGTCCCGGTCTGCAGAGGTCATGACCCGCGCGATGATGTCGCGGAGCTCCGTCGGGTTGTCTCGCCACGGCAGGGCCCGCATGAGCGTCAGAGCCTCGCGTGAAAACTCGCGGGGCGCGATTCGGCTCTGCGCGCACACGTCCACCGAAAGGCAGCGAACGAGCTCAGGAAACTGGTCTGGTTCCTCGGAGTCCGGTGACCGATCAATCGGAGTAGGTTTCTTCACAGATAGGTCCCCAGGTAACCCGCGGCGTGAATGCGGCTCCGCCCCCTCAGTTACGGGCGTGACTCGCAGGTCCCAACCGCTCCGCACACGGCGGCCGGTCCGAGATCAGTCGTGTGTCGCCCACGATACGTTTCGAGCGATACAAGCTGGTTGAGCCGCGGTGTCTGTTGTGTTTATCGACCCCAGGCGGGCGAGAGGCTAGTGGCTGGGACTTACTGAAAACACAGAACTTAACGGAGGTTTAGAGAGGACCGTTGTTTGAGGGGGTCAGAGAGCGTGGGACCGCCTGTTGGGGACGTGACTGTTGATACAGTGAGCGACGAGCGATGCGTTCGAAAATCCGGGTTGCGAGGGCGTATTTGAGTGGCCAATCGTGCTTTAAGTTCGGACCGGTGGAGACTCGATCGCAACCGATCACAGGTTTGACCGTCAAAAAGCGCCGTGTTACGCTTTCGACACGGTCACTCGTCGAAAACCAGAACACGGGCGGTCGCTTCTGTCAGCGTAGAGGGCCATACCATTTTTCGCGAAAGTGGCGGAACTGGCAGACGCGCCGGACTTAGGATCCGGTAGCCGAAAGGCTATGGGGGTTCGACTCCCCCCTTTCGCACCAACCGCGACGCTTGTCCCTGAACGGGTTCCCTCCAACAGCCGATACGCT
>DATBJG010000215.1:0-3221 GCA_036556585.1 Vicinamibacterales bacterium | reverse complement strand
ACGAAATTTCAAGTCGGCGGGTCTAAAGACCCGCCTCTACGAAGTTTCAAGTCGGCGGGTCTAAAGACCCGCCTCTCCGAGGGGCGGTGGGTCTGATTCCTCTGCCACTCACTTCCAGCCCAGGGCGACCAATTCCTCGGCCAGCTCCTTGCGGGCCCGGTGGAGGTACGTTTTGACCGTGCCCTCGGGCACGGCCAGGACCTCGGCAATCTCCTCCACCGAGAGATCTTCGTGATAGCGCAGCTGGATAACTTCCCGGTACTCCACACGCAGGCGTTTGATGGCCGTCTCGAGATCATCGGCCAGCATCGTCCGCTCGACCAGTTGCTGCGGCGACGCCATCGCCGCCGCGGGCAGTTCAGGATGTTCGCCGTCGCTCAGCGACAACGTTTCGGGACGCAGGCGCCGGAGATGGTCGATGGTGTGGTTGTGCGCGATCTTGAACACCCAGCTGGCAAACCGCCGCGTGGTGTCGAACGTGCGCAGTCGAGCGAACGCCTTGACGAAAACTTCCTGGGTGAGATCTTCGGCTTCGGCCCGTTCGCGGACCATCTGCACGACCAGATTCAGGACCGGGCCCTGGTACCGGCGAACCAGCTCGCGATAGGCGGCCTGAGAGCCCGTGAGGGCCTGGCCCACAATGGCGGAGTCCGGGAGGTCGGAAGCAGGCGTCCGATTGGTCAATGGAGGCGCGTGGGTCCTCTCCCATCACTACGAGATCGGTTCCGAGAGAGTTTCAGGTCAGTTGGCAGTCGGCCAGGGCGACCGTCGACTGACGACCGTCGACTGACGACCGTCGACTGACGACTACTTCAGCCTCTCCTCAATCGCCGGCAGCGCGTTGAGCAGGACGTCGCCGACGGTCTGCAGGCTGCGGGCGCTGATCTGGTCGAGTGTATCTGCCGCCGTGTGCCAGGCAGGGTAGTCGAGATCGATGATGTCCACGGCAGGAATGCCGGCCTCGAGAAATGCCATGTGGTCGTCTTCCACGCGGAGCGATTCGCTCATGAAAGCCGGCTGCTTGAGCTTGCGCGCCGACGCCCAGATGGCCTCGGTGAGCCACCTCGTCGACGCCTCTTCGCGGCGAATCTGCAGCTGCCGATCCGCGATCATGTCGACGAGGATCATCGCCTTGATGCTCGACAGCGAGCCCGATTTCCGTGCGTGCGCCACGTAGTGGCGGCTGCCATAAGTGTGATCGGCCAGTTTCCATTCGATGACGGCTTCCTCGCCATCGAAGAAGACCAGCTCGATGCTGAACGGATTCGTGCGTCCCTTCAGGACGCGGGCGAGTTCGAGCAGGAACGCTGTGCTCGATCCGCCGTCGTTGGCGCCCACGAACCGGAACTCGCGAAACAGTTTCGTGTCGTAGTGGCCGCCGATGATCAGCCGTTCCTTTCGTGCTCCGACAATTGTCGTCGAGATGTTCACCATCCGGATTCGACCGATGGGGGTCTCGGCGTCAAAGGATTGTTCGACCGGCTTGAGGCCAAGCATCCTGATCTGATCGGTGATGTACTGCCGCGCACTGGCGCCACCTGCTGAACCCGCCGGTCGTGGGCCGATGGCGACGAGTTGGCGGACATGTTCGTACGCGCGATTTGAATCGAATCGTTCCGGTTCGCCGGCCTGGCTGGCCACGGAATGTCCATCGAGGATGTAGACGAACCCGGCGAGACAGGCCAGGAGCCAGGAGAACGGACGCCAGCGACACGCGTGGCGAATACTCCGCTCGGTCATTTCAATCGCGGTTCTCGGGCGCCACGACCTCCCGCGGCGCGGGCCCGGCGTAGATCTGGCGAGGCCGTGCGATTTTCTGATCCGGGTCGAGGAGCATTTCTTCCCACTGCGCCACCCAGCCTGCCGTGCGTGGAATGGCAAACAGCACCGGGAACATGTCCTTGGGGAACCCCATCGCCTGATAGATCAGGCCGGAGTAGAAGTCGACGTTTGGATAGAGCTTGCGCGTGACGAAGTACTCGTCCTGCAGGGCAATGCGCTCGAGCTCGAGCGCGATGTCGAGCAGCGGATTCTTTCCCGTCACCTCGAATACCTCGTCGGCCACGCGCTTGATGATCTTGGCCCTGGGATCGTAGGACTTGTAAACGCGATGACCGAAGCCCATGAGCCGCCCTTCACCCCCTTTGACGCGCTTGATGAATGACGGCACGTTCTGCACGTTGCCAATCTCGTCGAGCATCCGCAGGACGGCTTCGTTGGCGCCGCCGTGGAGCGGGCCGTAGAGCGCGGCCGCGGCAGCTGCCATCGCCGAGTACGGATCGGCGTGCGAACTTCCAACAATCCGCATCGTGCTCGTGCTGCAGTTCTGCTCGTGGTCGGCGTGCAGAATGAACAGCACGTCGAGCGCCCGCTCGAGCACGCGGCTCGGCTGATACTTCAGCTCGGTCATCTTGAAGAGCATGTTCAGGAAGTTGCCGGTGAAGCTCAAGTCGTTGTCGGGATAGACGTACGGGCGGCCGATGCTGTGGCGATAGGCATAGGCGGCAATGCTTGGGACCTTGGCGATCAGGCGCAGCCGCTGCTTGCGGCGCGATTCCTCGTTGAAGATCTGCTTGGCGTCCGGGTAGAAGGTCGACAGTGCGCCGACGGTGCTGAGGAAGATGCCCATCGGGTGGGCATCGTACTGAAACCCTTCCATCAGCTTCTTGATGTTTTCGTGGAGCAGCGTGTGCAGCGTGACTTCGTTCACCCAGCTGCGATACTGGGCATCGGTCGGCAGCTCTCCGAACATGATGAGGTAGGCGGTCTCGAG
Organism: Vicinamibacterales bacterium; assembly: GCA_036556585.1. Lineage (GTDB taxonomy): Bacteria > Acidobacteriota > Vicinamibacteria > Vicinamibacterales > JAMQPK01 > DATBJG01. The sequence continues at coordinate 448 of DATBJG010000215.1, read as the reverse complement.
ATAGCTGCTCGATTCGGCCAGCTGTTCGATAGGGTAGCCCCGATACCTGAGGACGCCCTTGTCGCCATCGATGAACGTGATGCGGCTACGGCACGCCGCCGTGTTGAGAAACGCCGGATCGTACGTCATGAGACCGAAGTCCTTCGGGTCGGCCTTGATCTGGCGCAGGTCCATCGCGCGGATCGTGCCGTCCTGGATGGGGACTTCGTATTTCTTGCCGGTCCGGTTGTCGGTGATGGTCAGCGTGTCAGGCATAGAAGTCGCGAAGCCGTACAGTCGACTCACTCGTCATGCGTCGGTCCGTTGTGGTTCGGTTCGGAGACGCGGTCGTCGGTGGAGGCGGGATCCCCGGGGACGCGATACACACCGTCCAGCCACCGGGCCAAATCCTGAAGCTTGCAGCGCTCGCTGCAGAATGGACGCCAGGCCTCCTCGATCGGCCGCTGGC
>DATBJG010000214.1:0-4460 GCA_036556585.1 Vicinamibacterales bacterium | reverse complement strand
CCCGACCGCCCCCAAGGGCATTGGCATGGATCAGTTTGGCCCGTCGGATACTCAAACCAGCATCACGGTAAGGCGATAAGCACCTCATTCGCGAGCAGAACCAAAGCCCCCTGCGCAAGCCGGGGGCCTTTTTGTAGCCCTTGGGACGCCATATCGTTTTGGTCCATTCCGGTCAAACGACCGGCCAGCTTGATCTCGGCCGACCACTTGATCTTCTCTAGCGTATTGCCGATCTCATCGACCGAGGCATGCTCCTTGCCCAGGCGGTCGTTCGGGTGGTCGCCGTCCATTGGCTAAAGCGTCATCATCGCGCCGACCTCCTCGGTGATGGTGATCAGCCCCTACCAGACGATGCGCCACCACCTGACGGCCAGGAGCAGGGTTGGCCCGAAGACCGCCTTCCACTCGGTTACTCGCTAGCCACAAAGGTGGCCTCCGGGCTTCGTGACTCGGGCGCATTAGCTTCGTGCGGTTGATCAGGCGTACCGACACCTGCCTCGGTCGGCCTCGCTGTTGAACCTCCGCATCCTGCGCTATGACGCGTGCGGATACGTTACGACGCGAAATCGAAATTGCGGAGTCAGTACGCTATTGCGACCCTGGCGTCAATTTGTCGAACGCCTTGTCGCGATCTGGAAAATGACCTGCGCTGTCACACTCTTCCCGTTACAATTTTCGCTGGGATGGCCAAGGCGACCGCGATCGAGTGGACGGATCATACGTTCAATCCGTGGTGGGGATGCACGAAGGTGTCGCCCGCTTGCGATCACTGCTACGCCGAAGCGTGGGCGCGACGTGTCGGGAGCCACGTGTGGGGGCATCAGGAGCCGCGCAGATTCTTCGGTGACGCTCATTGGCGTCAGCCGATCGCGTGGAATGCTGAAGCCGCCGAGACGCGTACACGACGGCGTGTATTCTGCGCGTCGATGGCAGACGTGTTCGAGAATCGACGCGATCTCGACGCGCCGCGGGAGCGCTTGTGGAAACTAATCGCTGACACCCCACACCTCGATTGGCAGCTTTTGACGAAGCGGCCCCATGTTGTTTCGCGGCTCGCGCCGTGGGGCGGGGACTGGCCGAGCAATGTGTGGCTCGGCACGACAGTGGAGGACCAGCAGCGGGCGAAGCTACGCATTCCCAAACTTCTCCGAGTTCCCGCCAAGAGACGGTTTTTGTCGTGTGAGCCGATGCTCGGACAGCTTGATCTCTCGACGCTCATTCAGTCGAGCGCGGACATAGACTGGATCATCGCAGGCGGCGAAAGCGGTCCCGGCGCGCGCCCGATGGAGCCGGTATGGGTCCGCAACCTGCGCGACTTTGCGGAGGCGCTTGGTATCGCGTTCCATTTCAAGCAGTGGGGGCACTGGTCGCCGCAAGCGCGAGGTACATCGGCCCGGAAGGCAGTTCGGCTTACCGATGGCGTCGTGCTCTATCCCGTCGGTAAACGCGTAGCGGGTCGTAAACTAGACGGCCGAACGTGGGATCAACTGCCGCGCACTGGGGTGTAGTGGAGAATCAGCCGCTCTTCGATCCTTCCGAGTTACCGCCGGCAAGCCCCGCGCAGCCGGGCGTGAAGGCACTTCCATATCCCCTGTGGACCGAACACAAGGCAACCCTGATCTTTCGCTACCTGCGCTACTTCGTCTACATCACGAAGCACGGCACCTATATCGATGGGTTTGCTGGTCAGCAGAACGAGCAGCATGACAACATGTGGGCCGCGAAGCTCGTAATCGAGTCAGAGCCGCGACGACTCCGTCACTTCCATCTCGTTGAGATCGAGAAGAAGAAAATCCCTGACCTTGAAGCATTGAAATCGGCTTCCGATGCATCTCGAAACCGCCCCAAGCGAACCGTCGACGTTTACCAGGGTGACTTCAACATCGAGATTGACCGCATTCTGTCGGCTAACACTATCAAGCCGAAAGAGGCGACGTTCTGTCTGCTCGATCAGCGCACGTTGAATGTCACTGGAAGTCGCTCGAGAAGATCGCCCGCAACAAGCCGGTGAGCGAGCACAAGATCGAGCTGTTCTACTTTCTTTCGATCGGATGGCTCGATCGAGCGTTCGTGGGAACCACGAAGAACCACCACATCATCGAACGTTGGTGGGGGCGAGACGATTGGCGGGTGCTCATGGATATGAGCAACCAGCAGCGCGCGGATATCTTTGTGAAACGCATCCGTGACGAGTTGGGCTATGCGTCAGTGTTCCCGTGGCCCATATATGAGAGCCATGACAGCCGACGAATCATGTATTTCATGATTCACGCAACGGATCATCCCGAAGCCCCGAAGCTCATGCGACGGGCTTATGTTCGCGCCGTCGATCCACTTGAGCCAGCGGCGCAGCTTCAGTTGGAGTGGGAGAGCGGGACGCTCCTGTCTTCTGACGACGTGCCGCCCTGACTTTGCGCGCCCACCTGCCCGAGACTTGCATTCAACCAACTCTGTCGCCGGTTGGTCAGAGTGCCAGACACGAGGCTGAGTCGCCTCGGCCACCTTCGCGCTACGGCGCTCAAGCGCTCAGAATCGATAGTTCAGATCGACGCCCCAGCGTCGCGGCAGCGCCTTGAAAACGAAATTGTTGGTGTAGCCCGGATTCGGGAAGAACATCGGTCCGGGCGACCACTCCGCGTTGTAGGTGGTGTCCGTAAGATTCTTGGCCCAGACGGTCGCCGACCAGGACGTGCCGTCGATGCCGAGCCGCAGGTTCAGCAACCCGACCGGATCGCGTTCCGTGAAGTTGTCGGGATAGAACCACGTCGGACCGATGACCTCGATATCCGAGCGCACCAGCGCGCTCAACCCGCTGCGCAGCGCATGGCGGTACTGCAAGCCCACGTTGACCGTGTACCGCGACACCAGGGGCGCTTCGTTGCCGACGTCATTCGCGTCGCGCCTGGACTCCTTGATGTCGCTGTCGGTGAAGCCGAGCCCGACATAGCCGTCAAATCCTTCGAAGATGCGTCCCTGCACTTCGACCTCCGCGCCCGTGTAGTTGACGCGATCGAGATTTCCCAGGTTCTGCGTGCTCGTGTTCGGATCGAACACGAAGAAGTAGGATCCTTTCGCGCGCGTGTGGAAGATGCTCAGGTTGGTGCCGACGCGCTGGTTGAGAAATTCGGCCTTGACGCCCCCTTCGTAGGTATCCGCCGTCTCGGCGTCGAACAAATCGTTCACCCCGGCAATGCCCGCCGCACCGACACCCGTTTGATTGAAGCCGCCGCTGCGGAAGCCGCGGCTGTACCCGATATAGAGCGTGGAATCGCGTGTCGGCTTATGCCGCAGCGTGACTTTCGGCTGCCAATCGTCCCAGGTGTGCTCGCGAACCTGCCCCGGGAATGCAGTACCCACGAGCGGCGCAGGTATGAATTCCGCAGGTGTCTCGGTGGTGTTCTTGCGATGGTCACGGTCGTAACGCAACGACGTCGACAACTCCAGTTTGTCGGTGAGATTGACGTCGACGTTGCCGAACGCCGCCCAGGCGAAGTTGTCCTGCGAGTCGGCAAGAAAGGTGAACTGCGGATTGAAGAGCGGCAAGGGATCCCGCCGCACCTCGGGCACCTCGCCGGTGCCCAGGTCGAAGACATTGCCCGTGGAAATGAAACGATCGGTCCCGATCAAATACCCACCCACGATCCAGCGCACGCGCTTCGTCGCAGGCGATGCGAATTGCAGCGCCTCGCTCACAGCATTGACCTCGAGAAACTGATGCTGCGCCTGATCGCTGCCGAAGAACTTGAACAGCACCGATTCCGGAATCGGCAGGAAATCGAATTGATCGCCGGTCAAGAGCTCGTTGAGCCGGTCGTAGGCGGTGACGGACGTCAGCGTGCCCAGAGGCTTCACGTAATCGAGCTTCAGCGACGTGCCGAACAGATTGCGTTCGTTCACACCAGCGTTGTTCACCCGCACCGGCAGGCTCGTGTCGTTCACGCTCTCCGTGATATTGAAATACAGTGCCTGAGTTCGAACGCCCGAGGCATACACACGAACATCCGCGCTCAGATCTTTCGACGGCTCCCACAGCAAACGCAGGCGCCCCGACACGTCGCGAAACGGGTCGGCGTCCTCGTTCAGAAAGACATTCCTGATATAGCCCTTGGTATCGAGAAGGGAGGCTGACGCGATGTATTTGAGCTTGTCCGAGATCGGGCCGCCCACGCTGCCGCGAACGTTGATGCCGGGCCCGGAGTCGGATCCCAACGTCACATTGCCGTGGAAAACATCGCTCGGCGCTTTCGTGTTGATGATGATCGCGCCGCCGATCGCATTACGTCCGAAGATCGCGCCCTGCGGCCCTTTCACGACCTCGATGGTGTCGATGTCGAAGAGCTCCTGGTTGAACTGCGAGGGGTTCGCCATTTGCACGCCGTCGATAAGCACGGCCACCGAGGGCTCGCTGTTGCGCGCCTGCGAAATGCCTCGCACAGTCACGAACGAGGTGCCCTGGTTCT
>DATBJG010000213.1:0-8795 GCA_036556585.1 Vicinamibacterales bacterium | reverse complement strand
GCCGTTGTCCATGAACCACTCGCCTATGGCCGCGCCGGCGAAAGGCGCCAGGTACTGACTCGTGGCGGAATCCGATGCCGGCGACGCGACGATGATGGTGTAGGGCATCGCCCCCGCTTCCTCCAGAACCGTCACAATCCTCGCAATCGTGGACTGCTTCTGGCCGATAGCGACATAGATGCTGTAGAGCGGTCGATAGCTCGTATCGCCGGCTGTTTCGGCCGCTTTGTTCAACCGGGCCTGGCTGATGATGGTGTCGATGCAAATCGTGGTTTTCCCCGTCGACCGGTCACCAATAATCAGCTCGCGTTGACCGCGGCCGATTGGGATCATCGCGTCGATGGGCATGATGCCCGTCTGCACCGGCTGTCCGACAGGGCGGCGCCGGATGATTCCTGGAGCGAGCTTCTCGACCGGATACGCGACACTGCTTACGATGGGCCCCTTCCCGTCCAGCGGTTCCCCCAAAGTATTCACAACGCGACCCAGCAGGCCCTTGCCGACCGGGACCTGCAACAGCTTGCCCGTGCCGCGGACTTCATCCCCCTCCTGGAGTCGAGCGTAGTCGCCGAGAATGATGACGCCGACCTCGGTTTCGTCGAGGTTCAGGGCCAGCCCGGTAATGCCGTTGCCGAAGTCGAGCATCTCGTTCAGCATGGCGTCTGCCAGGCCTTCGACCCGGGCAACGCCGTCGCCTATCTCACGAATGACGCCAACACTTGTCTTGGCGGTCGTGGCTTTAGCGCCCACGATTTGGGCTTCAATTTCCTGCACCAGGTCAGCCATGCGTCTTCACCTCAAACCAGATGGGTCGTCTTTTTTCACAATCCGGCCTCCAGCGCGGCCAGCCGGGCCTTCACGCTGCCGTCGTACACATCGCTGCCGACCTTGATGCGCATTCCACCGATCAGCTCGGGCTTGTGCTCGAACGACATGGCCAACCCGGGCCCGTACGCGCGCGCAAGCCCAGCCTCAACCTTGTCGCGGAGTTCATGGGGCAGGGGCGCAGCACTCTCAACCACGGCCGCATGTCGATCGCGATCCAGCTTGACCAGTCTCTGCAAGCTCGTCAGGATCCCGAGCGCTCCGCGACGGCTCGACTGCGCCAGCTGCTGCGCAACCATCCGGACGCGGCCCTCGTCGACGGCCCCATTGACGAGGCACAGGCGGAAGAGCTGTCGAGCGGCGCGCTTGGTTCGTCTGGTCGATTTCATGAAATCGGTCCCGGTCGGCGGGTCTAAAGACCCGCCTCTACACCCAAAAACTACTCGGTCCCCGTCGGCGGGTCTAAAGACCCGCCTCTACACCCAAAACCGCGTCCTTCGGTCAATTCGTAGTCATAATCAATTCGTAGAGGCGGGTCTTTAGACCCGCCGGAATTGAGTTCTGCCGTCTCAGCTTGGCAATTGCCGTGCTGTCTCCTCGGCGAGGCGCCGATGGTCCTCCGGCGTCAACACCTTGCCTGCGACCTTTGCTGTTGTCTGGACGACGAGCCGGCCGACCTCGTGTTTGACGTCGGCGAGCATCTGCGCACGGTCCCGCTCGGTGGCCTCTCGTGCTCTAACGACAATCTGTTCGGCGGCCTGGACAGCCTTCCGGGTTTCCTCCGCCCCGACGCGAGCGGCTGCGGCGCGAGCTTCTTCGATCAACTGCTTCCCCGCGGCATCGGCCTTCATGAGCACTTCCTGACGTTCGGCCTCGATCCGGGCCAGTTCGGCCTTGATCTTCTCCGCGTTGGCCAGGCCGCTCGCAATCTGCTGCCGCCGCGCATCCAGGATCTGGAGGATAGGTTTGTACGCCAGGACGTAAAGAACCACACACACAATCCCAAAGCTGACGATCTGCGCAATCAGATGAGGCCAGTCCACTCCGAACGTGCTGGCAATCTTTTCGAGCGGTCCACTTCCCTCGGCCACAACCTGCAGCGCGACAACAAGCATGATGTCCCCCCTACTGCACGAGGAACAGGGCGTAGAACACGATTGCTTCGGCGAACGCGATCGACAGGATCGACTGGACCATGATCTTCGTCGACGCGCCGGGATTTCGTCCCACGGCGCTCGAAGCAAAACCGCCAATCAATCCCACGCCAATGGCGGCCCCCAGTGCTGCTAATCCCACGTGAATACTTCCGATCATTGGTACTGTCCTTTCTGGTTCTCACCGTCAAACCGCGACTGCATGCGGTCGATCCGACGGAACCCAATCCGTGTGATCCGTGTCGATCCGCGTCTCGTAAGGCCAAGATCTGTGTCGATCCGTGTCTAGCCGTGCGCAACCGAGGGCCCGGCCTCCTCGTGCTGACAAATGAGGAGCGTGAAGACGGCCGTCAACAGCATGAAGACCATCGCCTGCACCAGACCCACCAACAGCTCCATGAAATAGAACGGTATCGGGAGCAGCCAGCCCAGACCAGGGACGATCGTCGCCATGGTCTCGAGCATGTTCTCGCCCGCGAACACATTGCCGTAGAGCCGGAAGCTGAGCGAGACCGGACGGAACAGAATCGAGACGATTTCCAGGCACCCGGCTGCGAAAAACACGATGATCATGAGTACGCGAAGCAGACCTGTGGTCTCTCCTTTGGGCGCAAAGAGCTCCTTCAGCACTCCGCGTGGGCCCGTTTCCCGAAGGGCCCAGAAAATCCAGAGCGCAAAGAAGACCAGGGCCATCGCCAGCGTCAGGTTGAGATCAGCGTTGGCTCCACGAAACAACGGTCGATCGATCACGAAACCGTGAGACGTCTGATGCCCCCACCCGACGGTTCCGACTCCAGGAACGAGCCCCACCCAATTGGCAGCGAGAATGAAGATGAACGTCGTGGCAAAGAACCAGAACGTCCGCTCGACCAGATGCCGGCCGATGATGCTTTCGAGCAGTCCGTACAAACTTTCCACGAGCCATTCCAGAAGATTCTGGGCGCCGCTCGGAACCTGGGTCATCTTCCGCGTCGCCGCCTGAGCAAAGAGAATGAGGCCCAAGGCCACAATCCACGTTACGACCATGGAGTTGGTGACCGGAAAGCCGAACGGGCGCGCGATCTCCACCGCCTTCTGCGACAAGTGGTGTTCGGCTGGTTCCGGGATTGTTTCCGGCGCCTGACCCGTCACGACGGTCGAATGGGCACAGAGGCCGATGAGGACGAGGGCAAGCAACAGGCGGCCGGCGTCGCATCTCGGCAAGCGATCGACACGCCGCTCGATCGTGGGGCCCACTAAGCTGAAACCACCTGTGCTGCGCATATCCATCTCGCGACTGCCGACTGCCCTGACCACTGGCCGGGATAGCACTTCGCGTGCCACAGCCACCATCTGGTTGCGGCGTCGATCTTCCCCATACATCCTTCCGCACGACGTCAGGCTTCGGCGAGAGGCCGTTCACCCTCCGATATTCCGGACGCTTCTCCACGTCGCCGGAGGTGTGGGCGGACGACCGTTCGGCCGGAGTTCGCCCAAAGTCCGGGCTTCGTGCGATCTCATAACGTCATGGGCCCACAAACGCGTTGGCACATCTGCTGCACTTGTGGTCAGCCGCCAACCATCAGCCGTCAGCCTTCCGATTCCGGCTTGCAGTCTCACAAAGCTGAAAGCTGTAGGCTGAAGGCTGAAGGCTGTTCAAACGTTTTCCCATCAGTTGAAGAGGTAACCCATGAGATATCGACAATTCCTGAGCGGTGGTCTTTTGTGCATGTTGCTGGCCGGAGTATCCGCGATACACGGCCAAACGGGTGCCGAAACATTTTCGGCAACGGCAACGGTCAAGAAGACGGGTGGCGCGTCGGTGAGCTCCCCCGTGACGATTACCGTCGACCGGAAGATGTCGCAGAGCGAAGCCGACAAACTGACCGCGGCATTCAAGACCGGCGGTGTCGCCGGGTTGCGCAAGGCGCTGGTTGGAGTCGCTCCGACCGGATCCGTGCAGCTGGGCGCCGGGGCGCCAACGCCTACGCGGCTCACCTTGGAGCGTACGACCGGTAAAGGTCGACTGCTGACCATCGTGACCGACAAGCCGATCCTGTTCTTGGGTGCTGGTCTGCCAGACGCCAAACCGCGCGAGGGCTATGACTTTGCCGTCATTGACATCGAAGTCGACGCCAAGGGGGCTGGCTCGGGCATGCTTGCGCCCGCCGCGAAGGTCACGCTGAACGAGGGGGCCTTCGTCGTGCAGGACTACGGCTCGGAAGCAGTCCAGCTGACGGGCGTTCGCAAAACGAAGTAAACGCGCGAGGCCGTGTGACAAGCCACACCGTTGGCACGATGGAATCGCTGCAGCTGGCGATCGAGGTCGCGCCGACCGGCATCCTGATTGTCGAGCCAACCGGGAAGATCGTCGTCGTCAACCGGGAGCTGGAGCGGCAACTGGGTTACGCACGTGCGGAGCTCGTTGGCGAGTGCGTCGATGTGTTGGTGCCTGACTTGTTGAAAGCGTCTCAGGCAATCCAGCGCGAAGACATCGACAGCGCTGCCGAAGCTCGCCGCGCGGACGGGGATCTTTCCATCCGACTCAAGGACGGCACTCGAGTCCCGGTCGAGATTGGCCTGAACCCGATTCAGACGCCAAAGGGTCTCCTCATCCTGATTTCCGTGGTGGTCACAGCGCGCCGCGGACGGGAAGACGTGCGTTGGGTTGAGCACGAGCAGCGGCTCGCGTTCGAACGGCTAGTGGCTGAGCTGTCCAGTCGGTTCATCGGTCTCGAACCAGACTCGATGGACCGAGCGATCCGCGATGCGTTGCGGCAAGTCTGTGAGTTGCTCGATTGCGACCGGGGCACGTTCGTCAGGATCGCGGATGACGCGGCGGTCTACGCCGAAAGCTGGGCGGCTCCCGGCGTGCGATCAGGTGCGTGGGTGCCTGCTGCAAGACCGTTCCCGTGGATGACCGAACGCATTCTAGCGGGCGAGGCGGTGTTGTTTTCGACGATCGACGATATCCCCAGTGAAATCGACCGTCAGGCCTGCCGGGCGTTCGACATGCGATCGGGGCTGCTGTTCCCGTTGGCAGTCGACGGCCGAGTGGCTGGGGCCGTCGCGTTTGACGCGGTGCGCGCCGAGAGGGCGTGGTCGCCAGAAATCGGCCTGCGGCTCCAGGTGATTGCCGGCGTGTTCTCCCAGGTCCTGGCGTGTCAGCTCCGTGCCGAGGCACTTCGACGAGCCCTGGCGGAAATGGATCGGTTGAAGGACGTCCTTCAGTCGGAGAACGTCACCCTGCGACTGGAAGCACGGGAATGCCAGTGGCCGCTCCACATCGTGGGTCGAAGCCCAGGGGTCCGGCAGGTGTTAGAGCAGATTCAGCAGGTCGCCTCGACCGACTCGACCGTGTTGCTTTTAGGGGAAACAGGAACCGGTAAGGAGCTGTTCGCGACTCAGATCCACGAGCTCAGCAAGCGATGCAATCGTGCCATGGTGCGGGTGAACAGTGCGGCAATACCCACGACCCTCATCGAGAGTGAGCTGTTCGGCCGGGAGAAGGGCGCGTTCACGGGGGCCCTGGCGCGGCAAATCGGGCGATTCGAGCTGGCGGATCACTCGACGATCTTTCTCGACGAGATTGGAGATCTTCCATCCGACGTGCAAGTGAAGTTGTTACGCGTGCTCGAGGAGCATCGGATTGAGCGGTTGGGGAGCCCGCGCCAAATCACCGTCGATGTCCGGATCATTGCGGCAAGCCGTCAGGATCTCGAACAGCGAATTGCCAGCGGGGCATTTCGGGCAGATCTGTACTATCGACTCAATGTGTTCCCCATCCACCTGCCGCCCCTGCGAGAACGGACGGAGGATATTCCCCTGCTGGTGTGGCGGTTCGTGCACGAGTTCTCGAGATGTTTCGGCACGCCCATCGAGTCGATTGACAAGGACAGCCTGGCGGCGCTCCAGCAGTATGCGTGGCCGGGCAACATCCGCGAGCTCCGGAACGTGGTGGAGCGCGCCATGATCGGGGCAACAACCTCGCGGCTGACCATTGCGCTGCCGAAAACCCCGGCGCCGGCCTTGCGCGGTCGGAAGCTCGTCGACGTGGAAAAAGAACACATCCGCGGCGTGCTGGAGAACACGGGCTGGAGGGTTCGGGGCCTGGGGGGCGCAGCCGAGCGGCTTGGGTTGAAGCCAACGACGCTCGAGACCCGCATGGCCAAGCTGGGGCTCAGGCGGCCCCATGCATGAGGGACGACGACACGACCAGGACTGGGCGGACGCGAGATCTCCGACATCTCGGGGGAACCTCTGCAATAGCGTAGCCGAGCGCCGGCGCGGCCTGGGCGTAATCGTGCTGATCTGACTAGGAAACGAACAACGGATGCCAGCAGCCTTGTGGAACGGCGCATGCTACGGCCTATCAGCATGGTACGCCTGACCGTGTCGCTCACCGTGTTAGCGAGCGATGTCCAGGGAATGCTTACGGCGCTGCGTTATCTGATCGGGAGCACGCGACTCGAGACCGGTTGTCTCAACTGTTCGGCGTGGGCGGATGCGAACGCGATCCTGCACTACGAAGAAGAATGGGCAACCGAAGAAGACATACGTCGGCATGTGCGTTCCGCGAGTTTCACGTCGCTCCTCGCGGTCCTGGAATTGGCCCGGGAGCCACCGCTCGTGCGATTTGAATTTGTGAAGACGACGCGTGGGCTCGATTACGTGGCGGAAGTCCGCCAGGAGACCTTGCGCGGCGATTCTGAGGCCGGCGTGAGCGACGCTCGTCCCCGCAGCCGCTAAAGGGGAGAAGACGACCGATGAAACGCAAGAAATACGAAAAAGAGCTGTACAAATTGCAAGTGCAGCTCTGCCATCTTCAGCGGTGGGTCAAGGAGAAGGGGCTGCGCGTCGTCATCGTGTTCGAGGGCCGTGATGGCGCCGGCAAGGGTGGGACAATTCGCGCCATCACCGAGCGTCTCAGCCCGAGGGTGTTCAGGGTCGTCGCCTTGCCAGCGCCCTCAGACCGCGAGAAGACCCAGGTCTACTTTCAGCGGTACCTGCAGCAGTTCCCGGCGGCGGGCGAAGTCGTCATCTTCGATCGGAGCTGGTACAACCGTGCAGGCGTCGAGTACGTGATGGGGTTCTGCACCGACAAGCAACACAAACGCTTTCTGACCCTGTGCCCCCAGATCGAGAAGTTTCTCGTTGAGGGCGGTACGACCCTCATCAAGGTCTGGATGGAAGTGAGCAACGACGAACAGAAGCGTCGTTTCGAGGCTCGTATCAAGGATCCGCTGCGCCAGTGGAAACTGAGCCCCATGGACCTGCCGTCTCGGAAGCGTTGGTACGACTATTCCCGTGCGCGTGACATGATGCTGAAGAAGACCGATACACGCATCGCGCCATGGCACATCGTGCGGTCGGACAACAAGCGCGCGGCGCGCCTCAACACCATCTCCCATCTGCTTTCGACGATTCCGTACAAAAAACTGCCTCAGGAGAAGGTGAAGCTTCCCGGGCGATCGACGAAGGATACCTACGACGATGACGCGTCGATCGCGCGGCGGCGGTTCGTGAAGGAGCGCTACTGAGATGCTGGACGTATCGGCTCACGCAGCGCGCGATGCGTCCTGGATTGTGAAGTCGACCAGGTCACGTTACCCATCACTTTTTCAGATCAATACAAGGGTCTGGTTGACGGAACTCTCGCGTACGCTCCATCGGCCGGCCACGCTGGACGACATTCCGGACGAGGCCCTGGACCTGGTGGCTCACGTGGGTTTCGACTGGGTCTGGATGTTGAGCGTCTGGCAGACAGGGACTGCGGCACAGCGGGTTTCACGCAGCAACCCTGAATGGCGGAGGGAATTCGAGGAAACTCTCCCGGATCTCCAAGAAGAGGACATCGCGGGATCCGGGTTCGCGATCACCGGCTACACCGTGAATCAGTCCCTGGGCGGGGATGCGGCCCTTGGTCGCCTTCGTGATCGGCTTCGGACGCGCGGCTTGAGGTTGATGCTCGATTTCGTCCCCAATCACATGGGTTTGGACCACCCGTGGCTCGAGACTCATCCAGAGTATTTTGTTCCGGGCAGCGAAGCCGAGCTGGGACAAGCGCCGCAGAACTTTACCCGGGTGAAGCGCAGGACCGGCGATCTTATATTGGCCCACGGGCGCGACCCGTACTTCCCGGGTTGGCCGGATACGCTGCAGCTCGACTACAGCAACCCGGCCACTCAGGACGCGATGGCGGCAGAACTGCTCAAGATCGCGGATCAGTGTGATGGTGTGCGCTGCGATATGGCCATGCTCGTGCTGCCGGACGTGTTCGAGCGAACGTGGGGCCGTCGGCCGCAGCCGTTCTGGCCGCGAGTGACCGGCCAGGTTCGAGAGCGGGTCCCCGATTTCTGCTTCATGGCCGAGGTGTACTGGGATCTTGAATGGACGCTGCAGCAGCAGGGCTTCGATTACACCTACGACAAACGACTGTACGACCGGCTCCGCGAAGGCCACGCGCGGCCGGTTCGTGAGCATCTCTGCGCGGAGCCCGCATACCAGGACAAACTGGCGCGATTCCTGGAAAACCATGACGAGCCACGGGCAGCCGCGACATTCACGCGAGAAGTACACGAGGCCGCTGCCGTCATCACCTTTCTTTCACCGGGGTTGCGGTTCTTCCACCAGGGCCAGTTCGAGGGACGAAGGCAGCGCATTTCGCCGCATCTGGTTCGCGGGCCAATCGAGCCACCAGACCTCGCGCTGCAACAGTTTTACGACCGACTGCTTGGCGTGCTGCGCCAGCCGATCCTTCAGACAGATTGGCGATTGCTCGAATGCGTGCCCGCGTGGGACGGCAACTGGACTTGGGAGGGGTTTATCGCGTTTGCC
>DATBJG010000212.1:0-4318 GCA_036556585.1 Vicinamibacterales bacterium | reverse complement strand
GCTCGTGCCCGCCGACACCGAAAAGCGGCTGAACCACGAAGACACGGTCGAAATGGCCGCCATGGTCATGACGTCCGCCCAGAAGCAGAAGTTCAAGGATGCCCAGGAAGTGGACCTTGCCTACAGCGTCCCCGGGCTCGGACGATTTCGCTGCAATGTGTTCCAGCAGCGCGGCACCATCGGTCTCGTCCTCCGCGTGATTCCGATGCGCATCAAGACAATTGATGACCTGATGCTGCCCGCCACCCTGAAAAAGATTGCGCTCGAGGAACGCGGGCTGGTGCTCGTCACAGGAACGACCGGCAGCGGCAAGAGCACATCGCTTGCGGCAATGATTGACTATGTCAACCAGGAACGCGACTGCCATGTCATGACCGTCGAGGATCCGATCGAGTTCCTGCACCGGGATAATCGGTCCATCATCAATCAGCGTGAGGTTGCGGTCGATACCCGTGGCTTTGCGTACGCCCTCCGCAGCGCGCTGCGGCAGGATCCCGATGTCATCCTCGTGGGCGAGATGCGGGATTTTGAGACCATCGAGACGGCACTGCTTGCCGCCGAGACCGGTCACCTCGTGTTCTCCACGCTGCACACGCTGGACGCTACCGAAACCATCAACCGCATCATTGCCGTATTTCCGCCTCACCAGCAGAAACAGGTCAGGCTCCAGCTGGCCAGCGTCTTGAAAGCGGTCATCTCACAACGACTGCTGCCGCGCATCGATGGCAAGGCCCGAGTCGCAGCCTGCGAAGTGATGGTCACCACCGCGTTCATTCGCGACTGCATCATCGACAAGGAAAAGACCCATCTGATCCACGGGGCCATCGCCGCCGGAACGTCGCAGTACGGCATGCAGACGTTCGATCAGGCCATCCTGGCGCTCTTCCAACAGGGCCTCGTCTCGTACGAGGAAGCCATCCGCTGGGCCTCCAACGTGGACGACTTCAAGCTCAAGGTCCAGGGTATTTCAACGACGTCGGAAATGGCCCGCGACGACATGGCCAAGGGTCTGACCGGCGCAGCGGACGGCGCCGCCTCCGTCCCGGGGCTGACGAGATTCGGAAGCTAAAGGACAGAGGACGGAGGTCAGAAGACAGAAGACAGAATAGAATTCAGAATTTGAATTCTGTCTTCTGTCTTCTGTCTTCTGACTTCCGTGAATCCCCCAGACCCCTACACTCTTTCCCTGAAATGGCTCGGTTTGCGCGAACTCAGCGAGCGCCAGATTCGGCAACGACTGGCGGCGCGTCAGGTGTCAGTCAAAGACATCGATGACGCTGTGCGTGCGCTCAAAAGCAATGGTGCGCTCGACGACCGGCGGACGGCCGTGGCTGCCGCTCGCACCGATGCCCTCGTCAAGCGCCATGGACGCCGCCGGGTGACGCAACACCTTCTGGCGCTTGGCATCGGGCGTGAGCTGGCTCGACAGGTGGTCGAAAACGTCTTTGCGGACATAGACGAGCAGGCGCTGCTCGAACGGGCGCTCGCGCGAAGGCTTGGGCGCACGCGCCGGGCCATCAAGGACGCGGCCGAACACCGGAGGCTCTACGCTTACCTTGTCAGGCAAGGCTTCGAGCCATCTGCCGTGGCGAGTCTCCTGCGTCACCGATCTCGTTCTGTCGCACTGGCGGACGACTGATCGTTCTCCACGGTCTCAAGGCCGGTATCGGTCGACCGCGCTTTCTGCGTGGCAAGAGTACAATAGCGCGTTATGACCTCGAACGAGATCCGGGCGTCGTTCCTCACATTCTTCGAACAAAACGGTCACCGCGTCGTGTCCAGCTCGCCCCTCGTACCGCACGAAGATCCCACACTGCTCTTTACCAATGCCGGGATGAACCAGTTCAAGGACGTTCTCCTGGGACGGGAGCACCGGGAGTATCGGCGCGCCACCACGGTCCAGAAGTGCATGCGTGTCAGTGGCAAACACAACGACCTCGACAACGTGGGACCTTCGTTCCGGCATCACACGTTCTTCGAGATGCTGGGAAATTTTTCCTTTGGCGACTACTTCAAGCGGGAGGCCCTCCAGTTTGCGTGGCGGCTGCTGACCGAGATCTGGGGGATGTCACCGGATCGCCTGATCGTGTCGGTGTTCAAAGGTGAGGACGGCATCCCCAGAGACAATGAGGCGTACGATATCTGGCGGCAGTACGTTCCCCCTGATCGCATCCTCGAACTGGGACTCGACGACAACTTCTGGCAGATGGGCGAGACAGGGCCCTGCGGCCGATCCTCGGAGATCTACTTCGTGCGCGGTTCCGGTAAGGATCCGGAGATTGAAATCTGGAACAACGTGTTCATGGAGTTCGAACGAAGTGCCGACGGTACTCTGACGCCTCTTCCCGCGCCCTCGATCGACACCGGAATGGGCTTGGAGCGACTGACGTCGGTCCTTCAGGGTAAAGACTCCAACTACGACACGGACGTCTTCATCCCGTTGCTCACGCGCATTGGCGAACTGGGCGGCCACACCTATCGCGGCTCGATGGCTCCAACCGACGTGTCTATGCGTGTCGTCGCCGATCACATTCGGGCCACCACGTTTCTCATCGCGGATGGGGTCATTCCTTCGAACGAGTGGCGGGGATACGTCCTCAGAAAGATCATGCGACGGGCGATGCGTCACGGCCGGCATCTGGGACTGACCGAGCCGTTTTTGCACTCGCTCGTCAGTGTCCTTGCGACCGAAATGGGGGACGCATATCCGGAGCTGCGGAACCATCGGGAAACCATCGAGAAGACGATCCTGGCGGAAGAACATCGGTTTGATGCGGTCCTCAGCGAAGGGCTGCCGCGCCTGGAAGCGGAGATCCAGAAGGCACTGGAAACAACCGGTCGGCTGCTGCCGGGAGAAGCGGCCTTCCGGCTCTACGACACCTTCGGTCTGCCGTACGACTTCATTGACGATACGGCCGCCACGCTGGGAGCAAGCGTCGATCGCGAGGGTTTCGACCGCGCGATGGAGGGACAGCGAGAAAAAGCCCGCGCGAAGAGCACATTTGAAGGCCCCAAGGGCGAGGACTTCTCCTTCTCGTCAGCGGACACGGAACAGGCTTTCCGAGGAGCAGGGGACCGATTTGAAGGCTACACAGCCACGACGGTCAAAGGTGTTCCGCTCCTGGCACTTTTCGACGAGAAGCGTAAGCAGGTCAAGGAACTCAGAGAAGGTCAGCGTGGCTTTCTCGCTGCGGAGAAGACGCCGTTCTATCTGGAGGCCGGAGGTCAGGTCTCGGATGTGGGCGCGATTTATCGTGAGGGTGGCGGAGGCGAGGCGAGCGTGGATGGTCTCCTGCGCATTGCCGGCGGGTCTCCCCGCCTGCATCGAGTTCAGGTTCGTTCAGGTGTCCTTCGCGAGCGCGATCTCGTCACCGCCGAAGTAGACGTCGCAGCTCGGGATGCCACCCGCCGGAATCACACAGCCACGCACCTGCTGCATGCCGCGCTGCGACAGATTCTGGGCGGCCATGTCAAACAGGCGGGCTCGCTCGTCGCGCCCGACCGGCTGCGATTCGACTTCGTCCACTTTGCACCGCTGACCGCCGACGAGCTCACGCGAATCGAGCGTCTTGTCAACGAACAGATCTATCAGAACAGTCCGGTGCAAACCGAGGAACGGTCGACCGAGGAAGCCATTGCCGCGGGCGCCATGGCGCTCTTCGGAGAAAAGTACGGCGACCGCGTGCGCGTCGTGTCGATCCCCGGCTTCAGTCTGGAGCTGTGTGGCGGCACCCATTGCCGGGCAACCGGTGATATCGGCTCGTTCATCATCACGAGCGAAGGTGGCGTTGCGGCGGGTGTTCGTCGGCTCGAAGCGATTACCGGCGAGCTTGCGGTTGCCCGCTCTCAGGCCGATCGTCGTGCGCTGCAGCAAGTGCTCCAGACGCTGAATACCCCTGCCGATCGGGCCGTTGAGCTGATTGAGAAATTGCAGGCCGACAACAAGCGGCTGACCAGGGAAATCGGTCAGCTTCGAGCTACCGCGGCATTGAAACCCGCCGATACGGCGACAACCGAAAGCGTGACCATTGGGGACGCGACCCTCGTCCGCATGCATGTGGAAGGTGTCGATCGCGCGGGACTCCGGGCGATGGCCGATCAGCTCAAGACACAAGCGTCAAAACGAGGCGACAAGGCGGTCATCGTTTTGGTCTCGTCTGACGGCGACGGCAAAGTCTCGATTGTCGTCAGCGTCGATCGGGAGATCTCCAAGCGGACCCCCGCGGGCGAAATCGTCAAGCGCCTGGCTCCCATCGTTGGCGGCAGCGGCGGCGGCAGACCTGACTTTGCCGAAGCCGGCGGAAAGGATCCGTCGAAG
>DATBJG010000211.1:0-6860 GCA_036556585.1 Vicinamibacterales bacterium | reverse complement strand
GGTGTCGGAGTCCGGGATATATTAGTCCCCGAATCAGAATTGCAGGATTGCAGAATTGCAGGATTGCGGAAAGGATTGGGGGAAGGGTTTATGGTTGCCTTGAAATACTTTGCCATCCTTTTCGCCTTCCTTTCTGCAATCCTGCAATTCTGCAATCCTGCAATCCTCACCGCTCAGGCATTCCGAACACCCTGGGGCGACCCCGACCTGCAGGGGAATTGGAGCGGCGAAACGTTGACGCCCTTGCAGCGCCCGGCCAGATTTGCCAACAAGCCCGTCCTGACGCCCGAAGAGGAAGCCAAGGTCATTGCCGAGGTGTTTGCGCGTCCGGGCCGCGAGAATCGATCGTTCCGCGGTACGGAGAAGGACGTGGCGGGTGCCTACAACCAGGTGTTCGTCCAGCGCGGGACTGAGTTGTCCGATGGCCGGACATCACTCATCATTGACCCCCCGGACGGAAAAATCCCTCCGTACACTCCCGTAGCGCAGAAACGTGTCGATGCCGTTCGCGAGTACCTGCAGGCGCTTCTTCAAGGGACTTCCGGTGGCAGGCCGGGGGTGCCGTCACCGAGACACGCCGAACCTGCTCCGATGTACAACGTCGACCGAATGAACCGCGCCGACGGACCAGAAGACCGTTCGCTCGCGGAGCGTTGTCTCGCAGGCCTGCTGCCCAACCTTGGTGCCGTCTATCAGATCGTGCAGTCGCCCGGTCAGGTGGCCATCTATCACGATTCGGGGCAAGGTCAGGGCTTTGTTCGCGTTGTGCCTCTCAATGCGGGCCCTCATGCGCCGGCTCACATCCGTTTCTGGAACGGTGATGCGCGCGGTCGCTGGGAAGGAGACACGCTGGTCGTCGACATCACGAATTTCAGCCACAAGCGCGATTTTCAAGGCTCTCGCGAGAATCTGCACCTGGTCGAGCGCTTTCGACGCGTCAGCGAGAACAGGCTGGAGTACACGGTCGTGGTCGACGATCCGACGACGTGGACCAAGCCCTGGACGTTTATGGTGCCGTGGAAGAAGCAGTCGGACAAAGCCAACCAGGTCTACGAGTCGACCTGCCACGAAGGTAACTACGGCATGGTCGGCATGCTCGCCAACACGCGTGCATCCGAAAAGCTCTTCAAGCAGGGCAAAGGCAAGGATCCCCGGAGGATGGACATTGCCACCGGCGGAGACACGGGTGGAGGGATCGAGAGAACAGGGGTTGAGTAGAGCATTGATGATTGGCGATTTGTGATTGACGAATCGTTGGCGATCGCCGATTCGTGAATGCTGATTCTGGTTCTCACGGTACAGCCAGCGTCGTCTTGATGCCGGCCGGCAGGTGCTGGTCGAAGGCTGAGACGACCACCGCGTCCGCAGCCTGTTGAGCCATCACGCCCACCAGATCAACGAGGTCGCGCTCACCGAACGCTTTCAACGCGCGAGCGTAGAGCTCGGCGGTCACGTTGTGTTTGCTAAAAAGCTCTCGACCGAATTCGATGACGACAGCGTCTTTCTCTGCCAGTCCTTGCACTGGCCTGCGATGGCGAACGACATCGATGACCGCGGGCTCGAGCCCTGCCTTGAGCGCCGTCGATTCGGTGAGCGTCCACTCGTACTGCGCGTGATGTTCTCGGGCCGTGACCAGCACGGCCAGCTTGATCAGTCGCTGGCCCACGCTGGCTTCGAGTGACTTGAGACCGGCCGCATGCCGTGCGAGATGTCCCGGTCCTGTGCCTTCTGGGGCGAGCGTCCGGCTGTACAGGTTCGGCAAGGCGGCCTGGCCCTGGCTTCTGATCAGAGGAAGACGACTTCTGGAATCCTCGTGGATGTCTGATGGAGGCGTGAAAGGTAACGGCAGAAACTGCTTCCAGCCCGGCGGCATGTGCTGATTGAACGCCGTCAAGCGCGCCGCTGTCGCCGCGTACGTGCCCATCAGGTCGATGAGATCGACAAGGTTCGCCTTGCCGAAGGTTTTCAGTGCTCGCGCGTACGAGTCCGAGCTGAGCTCGTGCGAGCGGAAGATTTCACGACCCATCTGAATGAGGGTCCTTTCCCGTTCGCCGAGACCTGTCGTTGGCTTCCGGTGACGCACGATGTCGATCGTCGCGGGATCGAGTCCGACGGCGAGCGCTTCCATTTCGTGCAGCGACCACTCGTACGGCTGGTCGTGCTCGCGTGCCGTGATCAGGATCGCCAGTTCCGTCAGTGCACGGCCGAGCGGAGACGCCCAACGGACGCTGATTCCCGAACCGTGAAGTCGCAGGGCGTCGGCTCCCTGCGGCGTTCCAGACCCGGCGGCAGCCGCGGCGTCATACGCCTTTTTGCCCCGTTCATCGAGAGCCTCTCGTCGAATCAACGGCAACCGACTTCGTGAATCCGGGTCCACGTCTTTTGGGAGCACGCGCTCGACGTCGCCGCCCTGGCGGCCCTGGGTGGACACGCCCGGCGCCAGAAGCACAACGAATGAGGCAATGACAGAGAGCCCCAGAGTTTTCATAAGCCCTCCCGGATGGCTGTGCGCTCGTATTTGGGTGAGCAGTGTACGTCAACACGGGACGCGGATCTTCGCGGATCCCGCGGATCAGATTGAATTGCAGCTCAGGCCCGCTGGGACGCGACCGGCTGCCGGTCGCCAATCCGCGTTGATCCGCGTTGATCCGCGACCCGTGAATGGCGAGCAGCGGGCCCTCCTCGGGAAGTCGATGGTTGTAAAAGGATGCGGCCAGGCCGATAATCTCAAACTCATCCAACATTCACAGAGGAGCACCGCCACATGCGAGCAGAGCTCAAGGGCGCGACTATCGGTGCGGCGGCCGTGGCGGCCGTGGCAGTGCTCTGGACGCAGGTCGTCCCAACGGCGGGGCAGTCCGAGCCGTTCCGAGCGACCCGGACGGCGGACGGCAAGCCTGATCTGAACGGAATCTGGCAGGCCCTCAACACCGCAAACTACGACATCCAGGCGCACGCCGCACGACCCGCGCTCGCGCTCATCCCGGCGCCAGCGCGCGACGGCGTGCCGGGGACTGGCCGTGCCACGCCGACGGATATTCCTGCGCTGCCGGTGCGCGCGCTCGGGGCAGTCGGCGGCGTCCCTGGCGGTGACGGCATTGTCGACGGCAATGAGATCCCTTACCAACCGTGGGCCGTTGCGAAGAAGAAAGAAAATTCGGACCACTGGCTCGAGCGGGATCCGGAGATCAAATGTTTCATGCCTGGAGTGCCGCGCGCCACCTACATGCCGTACCCGTTTCAGATTCTCCAGGGATCGAACGAGATTCTGATTGCCTATGAATTTGCGGGCACGACTCGCACTATCCACATGAGCGAGGTGAGTGACAGTCCCAGCACGACGTGGATGGGCTGGTCGCGAGGACGCTGGGAGGGAGAAACCCTGGTCGTCGAGGTCACTGACTTCAACGATCAAACGTGGTTCGACCGGGCTGGGAACTTCCACAGTGATGCGCTCCGCGTGGTCGAGCGGTACACGGCCGTCAGCCCTCATCACCTCCTGTACGAAGCGACGATTGAAGATCCGAAGGTCTTCACGCGACCCTGGAAGATCAGCATGCCGCTCTATCGGCGCTACGAGAAGGACCGACAGCTCCACGAGTACAAGTGTGTCGAGTTCGTCGAACAGCTGATGTATGGGCAGCTTGGTATCACAGACCCCGCGACCGGACAGGTGAACAAGTAGCTCTCGGAGGGTGAGATGAACGACTCCGCCCGAGATCGAAGTTCGAGACAAGCATTCCTCGTCGCACTTGGTGTTCTGGCTGCGATCGCAGGGCCAGCCGTGGCCCAGAATCCCGCGCCCAGGGCAGAACCAGAAACGACGCTGCGCACCGCCTGGGGTGACCCAGACCTCCAGGGTGTCTGGAGGTACGAAGCGGCCATCGCACTCGAGCGACCCAAACAGTTCGAGGGCAGAGAACTGTTGACCGACGAAGAGGTGGCCAAGCGGGACAAGCTTGAAAAGGATCAGGCCGCCAAGAGACTGGCCGGGGCAGACGGTGTCGATGTCGGCCGAAGTTCCGTTTCGGAATCGCCAATTCGCGGCAACGAGTACAACAGCTTCTGGCAGGATCACGGGCGACCCAGAAAAGTGTTCAAGCAGACGTCGCTGATTGTGGAACCGCGGGATGGGCGAATTCCGTACACACCGGATGCCCGGAAAGCCGAAACGCGTTCGGCCGCCCGATATGGCATCGGGCCGTTCGAATCCTATCTTGACCCCGACACGGGAGAACGGTGTCTCACCGATGGGGTGACGGGAATGATGTGGCAGGGTCCCAACGGCGGCCACAACCGCATCGTCCAGAGTCCGGGATATGTCACCATCCTCCACGAAGAGTACCGCGATCGGCGCATCATTCCCGTGGATGGGCGCCCGCATCGAAACGTCCGTCAATGGTTCGGCGACGCCGTTGGCCGCTGGGAAGGAAACACACTAGTCGTCGATACCATCAACTTCTTGGACAGGACCAACTACGAGTGGGCCAATGTCTGGACCCGGCCGTCCGAGACCCTGCATCTGGTTGAACGCTTCACGCGGGTCAGCCCGGACATGCTCGAGTACCGAATCACGGTCGAAGATCCCGTCACGTTTCAACAACCGTGGACGGCCGTCATTCCTATCTCGAGGCTGACCGATGGGACACAAATCTACGAATATGCGTGTCACGAAGGAAATTACGCGATGCCGAATCTCCTGAACGGCGCACGTGTGGATGCCGGAAGGAAAGAAAGGTAGCGCCATGCCTAGAGGTTTGATCGTTGTGCTTCTCAGTTGTCTGGGGCTCGTCCTTACTGCGGTGCCGGTGTCGGCGCACCACGCGTTTGCCGCCGAATTCGACGCGACCAAGCCCATCAAGCTGAGGGGGACGGTTGTACGAATGGAATGGATCAACCCGCATTCCTGGATCCACCTTGACGTGAAGAAGCCCGACGGGAAAGTGGAACGCTGGATGATCGAAGGGGGTCCCCCCAATGCGCTCTACCGGCGCGGATTCACGAAGGATTCACTACCGATTGGGATTGAAATTCTCGTCGAGGGGTTTCGGGCCAAAGACGGATCGCTCAAAGGCAATGGCCGGGATCTGACGTTCCCTGATGGTCGCAGGCTGTTTGTGGGATCCTCCGGCACCGGCGCTCCTCGCGACGGCAAGGATCTCACCGACAAGTAGGCCCCGGACGGGCTCACCTGAACAGGTCGAGTCTGACCGATTCGCCCATTCCGTAGTACCCGCGTGGGCTCGGGTGAATGCCATCTCCACAGTTGAAAGCGGGATAGATCGCGTCCGGATCCTTGGGATCCTGAACAATTTTGTCGAAGTCGATGACGGCATCGAACTGCGCCTTCGTGCGAATCCAGTTGTTCACCTCGTTGCGAAGGCGCGTTTTGACAGCGTTCCATCCCGTATTGTTTTCGAGGGGTGGGCGGTTGTGTCGCGGGATGATGGTCGCGCCAAGAACTTTGAGCCCCCGCCCGCGAACCCGACTGACGATGTCCTGCATGCCAGAGATGACCTGTGCGGCCGAGGCTTCGCGACGAAGATCGTTGGTCCCCATGAACAAAATGACGTGGGTTACGCCATGGTGGGTGAGGACGTCACGCTCGAGACGCTCGGTTCCGGGTGGGCTGTCAGGCGGGGGTTGAAGATGCTCTCGAGTGATCGTATTCCCGCCGATGCCTTCGTTCACGATCGCCTTGTGCGCACCGTCCTTTCCCGCGCTCGCAGCGTCCAGACGGAGACGGACTGCAAGCAGATCTTCCCAGCGGTCGTGACCATCCACCGTGGAGCAGGTGCCATCGGTAATGGAATCGCCGAACGCGACGATTGCACCCGTTGATGACGCAGAAAGCACGTCAACGGCCTTCAGCCAGAAGAGCGACGTGGTTGTGGCGGTGAAGGGTTTCGCTGTCTCGTTGGCTGTCAGATCGCCGGAACCGTTTGCGGTCAGATAAGAAGTGACCTGCGCGTTGGTATGTTGGCTGGGTCGCACGTTGGCATCAGGAATGTACAAACTGATCGCCAGATCTTGCTGGGCCAGGACCGGCAGGGTGACAGTGTCGCTCGTCACGGTGCCGCCGCTCGGAATGGTTACGGTCGCCGACTGGCCAAAGAAAACCTGCTTGTTGCCACCTTCGGCAATGGCCGCTCCCTGAATGCGGGGTCCGATGTAGATCTTCCCAATCGACAAGGCGCTGGTGCCAAAGGTGTTGTCGAGCCGGATGCGCACCGCTTCGCCCGCGACGGTCACCCGCGCGATCATCCGCACCGTCGCGTTTGAGACGGTTGAGGGTCCGAGCCCCTGTTGGGAGGTCCCCCATGCCGTGATCCATCTGGAAGGCGAGGCCGTTCCGCGCTGGGCGGCTGGAATATCCAATTCGACGAGGGCGACGAGACCGATAACGATGGCAAGCCTGACTAGCGCAGCATCTCGCGTCATAATCCTCCCCACGTTGGTGCTCCCCGGCGAGGCTCGTCGAGATTGGTCAGCCTGCAGTCTACGACAGGTTGTGCATGCGGTCGCGTCCGACTTTCGCCGACACCTTGAGTGGATTCAGGGCGTTCGTCTCTGGGACGCCATGTCCCAGCAGCGGACGGTTGCCCCAACGAAACGTGGTTTTTTGGCGGTTCCGGGAGCGGCATGTGATGTGATGTTGCACGCCGAACTGAAAGCGTGAATCTGACGTCTAACGGCAGTAAAGTTCCTGCGCCTAGTAGGGAGGGTCTGCATGCGGTCGAAGTTGCTTGCACTCGTTGCCTTCGTGTTGTGCGTGACGGCAGGCGTTCACGCCCAGAAAACGTTCCAGGTGTATGCCAGCGTTGCCGATGCGACCGGCACGCCGGTCGCCAAGCTCGAAC
>DATBJG010000210.1:0-15179 GCA_036556585.1 Vicinamibacterales bacterium | reverse complement strand
CGAACGCCCCGAACGACCCGAACGGTCCGAACGGTCCGAACGCGATCCGAACGATCCGAACGATCCGAACGCCCCGAACGATCCGAACGATCCGAACGACCTAGATATGCGCCCTTAACGGGTCATGCACTCGTCGTCCGTGTTCAATCGACATCAACACGAGATCGGGCGTCACCGGCGCGCGTCGGAAAGCGTCCTCACCAATCGCGTCGGCAATGGCGTTGACGACGGCTCCATATCCGGCACCAACTGGCGGCTCGCCGACACCGCGAGCTCCGACCGGCGTTTCGGGATCCGCCAGATCCAAAGCGGCCCACTGCAGCTGTGCCGGGATGTCGAGAATTGTCAGCGGTTTGTTGTAGTGGAACCGGGTGGCAAGCGACAGCCCGTACTGAGGATCGATCACCCACTTCTGACAGAGCGCGTGCGCAATGCCCAGGCAGCTGCCGCCCTTGATTTGGGCACCGAGACTGCGGGGATTGACGACGGTCCCAACGTCGCCGACGCCGAGGTAATCGATGAGCACCACCTTGCCAGTCTCGACGTCCACTTCCACTTCTGCGAACCCTACGACAAACGAATAGGTATCCCCGTCGCGCGGATAGGTGTCCTTGGCCACGCCCATCAGTCCTTGCCCGACGAGTCCGCTTGCGGCACCTTTCGTCACCGCATGGATATCTGCTGGCAATTCGTGTCCGTCGTACCGACCTCCGAGTTCGACCGCCCGTTGCGCCGCTTGTGCGTAGCTCAAACCGCGTCCGGGTGCTCCACGTCGAAACACGCGCTCGTTGCCAAGCTCGTAGTCGTCAGGCGTCCCACCAAGATCGCGAGCCGCAATTTCCTGCAGCTTCCGCTTGGCATCCATGGCACCGGCATGGTTCGCCCTCGTCATCGCGTGCGTAGTCTGACTGCCAACCGAGAGGCAGCTCCAGGGGAGCCCTTTGCTCGTATCACCCCAGATAACCTCCACCTTTTCCCAGGGCATTGCGAGCACTTCGGCCGCAACACGCGCGAGGTCGATGACCGAGTGGGTGCCCAGATTTCCCACGCCAGACTGAACGTACAGTTTTCCATCGGGTCGCAGGGTCATGAGCCCGTCAAAACCAATCGAGCCCGCCCCATGTGGTCCAACGGTTACTCCAATGCCGCGCACCTTCGAACCACGACGAGTACCGGCGCGCGCCTTTCGCTCGTTCCAGTTGAACAATTCGAATCCGCGATCCAGCGCCTCTTTGACGAACGCACTCGTGACGTGGCGTCGCTGTCCCCCCTGCGCGGGAGCACCATAAAGCGCTTTTCCTTCGGGTGCGTTGATCTTTCGAATGTCGATTTGATCGATCCCGAGCCGTTTCGCAGCCTTCGTAATGGCGGGCTCGATGATCGCGTTTGCCTGCATGGGCCCGGGCGAGCGTTGCTGAGACCGCGGCGGCGTGTTCGTCAAGACGTTGATGGCGCGCCAGCGCATGGCCTCGGGCTGATAGACCAGCGACGCGGAGTTTGCTGCCGATCGATGGTCGCCCATCGGGCCGTACGATCCGTTGTCCTGCAGGATGAACAGATCGAGTGCCGTAATGCGCCCATCCTGTCGGAAGCCGACCTTGACGCGCCCGCTCATGTTGGTCCGTGCCCGACCGATGTAGCACTCCTCCTCCCGGCTGATGCGCATCATTACAGGCGCGTTGGCCTTTTTCGATAGGAGCGCTGGAATTGCCATCGAGACGGCGCCGCCGCCCTTGCTGCCGAACCCGCCCCCCGTGTACTCGCAAATGAGCACCACCTGTGACGGATCGATGCCAACCCACCGTGCAACACCGTCAACAGTTCGGATGACGCTTTGAGTGGAGGCGTGCAGGTAAAGCTTGCCGTTCCGCCAATACGCCATCGCGCTCCGTGTTTCCATCGGATGGTGGCCCGTCGACTGGACGACGAAGGTCTCGTCGAGGACGAGCGCCGCCTCTTTGAATCCCGCATCGAGATCGCCGAACGACCATTCCTCGACGGCCTTGCCCATGGGCAGACGGTCCGGTTCCTCCCCGAAGTCTTCGTCCGTCCACTTCAGTGTTTGAACCGGCGGCGGTGGCGGGGGACCTGCAGCTCCCGGCGACGGCGGTGGCGGCGGGCCCCACACGTTGCCTTGACGGCGCGCATTCGGGCCATCCGGTCGAAGACTTTCGAGCGGGTCGACAACGAAGGGAAGGGGTTCGAGATCGAGCACGATTCGCTCGACGGCCTCGGCGGCGGTGAACTCGTCTACTGCGGCAACCGCAGCGATCGGCTCGCCGGGGTAGAACGGCTCGTTTGTGAGCGCCCGCTCGGCGCCACCGAGATCGGGAAGATCATCGGCGGTGAGAATTGCCTTCACCCCCGGCATTGCAAGCGCGGGTCCGGCATCGAGACTCCGAACGCGTGCGTGTGGCATCGGACTCAGGAGCAGTTTGCAGAACAGCATGCCGTCGGCCCGAAAATCCTCCGCGTACTTCGCACGTCCCGTCACCTTTGCCACGAGATCCGGAGGCGTGTAGTTCTTGCCGATAAGCTTGTAGTCGGCCACGTCAAGCCCTCCGTAGGTATTCGGCTCCGCGCGTCAGCGCGTCCAGAATCTTGTCGTAGTCCTGGCACCGGCACAGATTGCCGGAAATGCCGTGTGCGAGCTCAGTGCGAGTGGGGTTTGGATTGACCTTGAGAAAACCGACTGCGGCCATGACGAACCCCGGCAGACAGAAGGCGCACTGAAAGCCCTGCTCGTCGACCACCGCCTGCTGGACGGGATGAAGTTGGTTGCCGTTGGCCAGTCCTTCGATGGTGACGACCCGCCGAGACCGGACCGTGTGCGTGAGGACCGAACAGGAGTAGTGAGGGATGTCGTCAATCAGCACCGTGCAGGCACCGCACTCCGCCCGATCGCAACCCAGCTTGGTCCCCGTCAGGCCCAGCTTGTAACGGAGCGTCATGGCCAGCGTTTCCTGCTTCATCACATCCACCCGCCGCGACTGGCCGTTGACGTTCAGGGTGATCAGCCGTTCAACGGACCCGGGTGCTGAAGGCTGTCCGAGCAGCGCTCCGGACCCTCGATACACGTACGCCGCTGATGTGGCGGCCGCGCCAGCGGCAATCACGCCCTTGATGAAGTTCCGGCGCGAGAGAGTTCGCAACGGATCAGCCTGACCGTCGGTCGTCTCGTCTGCCATGGCCCGTCACCTTCCTGTGCGGGGATTACCCGCCAGCTTTGCCGCGTTACTGCCGTCGCCCTTCCACTCCGCTCAGGGCGACCCTGAGCCTGTCGAAGGGTCGCTTCCGCTCCGGCGCGGGATTGGGGGTTTTCGTGGAATTTGCCAAACTGTAGATCTCCCTCGGGACACTGTCAATTGGTCCTGCATCGAGTCGAGCGCGGCCCACCGGAACGTCTGAGTTCACTTCGTACACCAGACGTCGTGGCGTCATGGTTCATCTTTCGCTGACCGCGTTTATCCGCGGTGATTGGCGACCCGTACTGATCCGCGGGGATCCGCGACCCGTCGCGATCCGCGGTGTTCCGCGACCTGATTGGGCCGGGTGCTCTGCGTCAACAGCCCCTCAGCGCGACCACGACCAACAGAATCGCCATCAAGGTGATGACTGCGGGAATAAGCACGCGTCGTCGTTTCTGTCGCCGGACTTCGGCAAGTCGCAACTCGCTGACGTTGGTCCAAAGCGCTTTTTGGAGCTCGTCCGAGTCTGATTCGAGCGGGACCTCGGACTGTGGCGATACCGCGCTGACAGGGGCCAGAAAACGATAACCACGCCTGGGGACCGTCTGGATATAGATGGGGCGTTCGGCGTCTTCACCGAGAGCGTCCCGGACCTGCTTGATGGCGAAGTTGACCCCCTGCTCGAAATCCACGAACGTGTCGCCCTTCCATAAGGTTCCCTGAATTTCCTCGCGTGTCACAAGTTTGCCCGACTGAGCGGCCAGCAGGCAAAGCAGCTTGAACGGCTGAGGCTGGAGACGTATGGCCCGTCCATTCTTGGACAGCTGTTCAGCCTCGAGATCCAACTCAAACACGCCAAATCGAATGATTGTGGGCTTGGCGGGCCTGTCCACTGGAGCACAAGCCTACCACCTTCCGGTCGACAGACCTTCCTGGAATGGCGTCTTTAGGGTCTCTCTAAATAACAGTGGCCAAAGGAATTGCTTCCTCAGCGACAGACCCGACGTTCCAAAGCCGCTGCAAATGGCTATTCGCTGCCGGCGCGCGTATAAACCGAGTGACGTTCGAGATGACAGCAAATTTCGTTTTCTCGCTTGGAGGTGACAGATGAAGCGGACCGCGTATTTGACGCTCGTATTGGCCTTCGTGCTTGGCGTTCTGGCCGCGGCTGCTCAGGACCCGGCGGCAGCCAAGCCGCAGACGGCCATCGGGTCTGTCAAATCGGTCAATGGCGCATCGTTCGTGCTCGACGCCGCCAACAAAGAGATGAACTTCAACGTGGACGAGAACACCTACATCCTGGCCAAAGGGGCCGGCACCAAGACCCGCGCGAAGAAAGCGGCGGGTCAAGGGGGCTTGACGATTGCCGACGTCGTGCATGAAGGCGACGGGGTTGTCGTGAAGTTCGTGAACGCCGGACGCTCATTCTTGGCTACGGAGATAGAGGTCCGGAGTCCACGCCCTGCCAGTGCCCTGCCTGTCAAGTAATACCCGCGAACCACCCAGGTACGGTCTGGGTGAGCTGGCCAGCTAGAGACAGCTCATCCGGACCACCCGCCTCGTGGCATCATAAGGTCGCCCGATCCAACAATTGGTTGGGACTGACCCGTGCATCTCATCTTCGAGCAGATTCGCGCTGGTGGCGACCGCAACTTCGGATATCTGCTGGCGGACCGTGACAGCAGAACCGGGGTCCTCATCGACCCTTCCTACTCACCGGACGCGTTTGTGCAGCGCGCGACCGACCAGAGCTTGACGATTACACAGATCATCAACACACACGGACATCCCGATCACATCAATGGTAATGCCAGGGCCGCGGAGCTCACTGGTGCCGCAGTGGCAGCGCATGCCGCGTCACCCGCCGGACCCGAGTACGTGCTGGCGGATGGACAGACACTCGCGGTGGGCAACCTTCAGTTGCACTTCTTTCATGTACCTGGCCACGCGGACGATCATCTGGTCGTCTACGAGCCATCGTGTGGGATTCTCGTCACCGGGGACCTGTTGTTCGTGGGAAAAGTTGGTGGCACCGAAACGGAAGACGATTCGCGAACCGAGTGGAAGAGTCTGCAGCGACTTCTCACCGCGATTCCCGATGCTTGCACGGTGTGGCCAGGTCATGATTACGGCGTACGTCCAAGCTCGACCATGGGAATGGAGCGAACGACCAACCCATTTCTGCTCTGCGCCGACGAAGCGTCGTTTCTGAAGCTGAAGAAGGAATGGCCAGAATTCAAGCTGAGATATGGACTGAAATGACTTGGAAGAGGGAAGACAGAAGACGGACGCGGGGGCGGCCGCCTTCGCAAAGCTTCGGCGAGCCTTGCCGAAGCTCGCTAAGATTGAGTGCGAGCGGAGGCGGGGGCCCCGCGCTAAACAAAAAATAGAGGACACAATGATTGCTCGGTCCGTGAGACACGCGTGGCCGGTCTGGTTGGGAGCGATGGTACTCGCGTCGATGGCGGGTGGTGCCGCGCAGCAGACGGTTCCCTTCCGCAACAACATTCCGATCGCACCTCAGGGCATCCCCCCTCTTCCGCTGCCCGACAAACCGGTTGAGTTTCACACCGCCGAAGGGCAGAAGATTCGTGTCGTCGTCGTGGCTCGAGGGTTGGAGCATCCTTGGAGCCTGGCGTTCCTGCCCGACGGCAACATGCTCGTGACCGAGCGTGTAGGCCGGCTCAGGATTATCCGCAATGGTGTGCTCGATCCGCAGCCGATTGCGGGGGTGCCGCAAGTTCGTGCGATGGGGTTGTCGGGGCTCCTGGATGTCGCCCTGCATCCTCAGTTTGCCGAGAACCACTTCGTCTACCTCACCTATACCAAGCCCGTCGAACCGGATCGGGCCACGGTCGCGCTGGCGCGCGGTCGTTGGGACGGCACGGCATTGACCGACGTCCGCGACATTTTCGTGGCCGCCGCTGGCACCGGCGGCGCATCGCGATTGGCGTTTGGTCGCGATGGTTCCCTGTTCATGACAACCGGTGGGGGCGGGGGCAATGGTGCGCAGGATCTCAACAGTCATGCTGGAAAGGTTCTGCGGTTGCGCGATGACGGCGGCGTGCCGAGCGACAATCCATTCACTGGAAAGGCGGGGCACAAGCCAGAGGTGTACTCGTTGGGCCACCGGAATTCGCTTGGTCTTGCCGTTCACCCCGGAACCGGTGACCTGTGGCAGAACGAAAACGGTCCGAACGGTGGTGACGAAATCAACATCATCAGGCCCGGTCGCAATTATGGCTGGCCACTGGTCAGCTACGGACGCACCTATCCTGGCCCGTGGCAGTCGGAGGTGTTCTGGCGCGAAGGATTCGAACAGCCCGTGGTGTTCTGGGTTCCGTCGATTGCCATTTCCGGGATGGCCTTCTATACGGGCACGAAGCTGCCCAAGTGGAAGGGCGACGTGTTCGTTGGCGGCCTTCGCACCGGCGAGATTCCCGGGACCGGGCATCTCGAGCGGATTCTCTTCAACGAGAAGATGGAAGAATTGCGGCGGGAATCGCTGCTCAGCGAGCTGCGTCAACGGATCCGTGATGTGCGACAGGGACCCGACGAGCTCATCTATGTGCTAACTGATGCGGATGCCGGAGGCGTGCTGCGGATCGAACCCGTCCCCTAAGAGCATTCGTGATTTAGTGATTGGCGATTGGCGAGTTGTGAATTCGTGATTGAGAGCACTTGCGATTGAGAGCATTTGCGAATGAGGCCGTTTGAAAATCGGAATTCACAATTTGCCCATCGCCAACGATTCGCCAATCACTAATCGCCACTCGTCAATGTTCAGTCACTATTCTCCCTCACCATCGTCCGTATCCTCTCGATGTTCTTGGTGCGGAGCGGACAGGTACTGTCGGTGACGACACACTGCGCAAGTGTCATCCCGCAACCGCAGGGGCAGCGAGCCTGGTTGGCAGCTTGCAGCGCAGCCCGCTTCTGCGTTCTGTTCAGCCCGGAAAAATCGACGACCGTGATGTCCGCATCGGTGTACCGGATCCCCGACATCTGTAAGAACGCGTACACGATCAGGGCGAGCACGCCTGCTACAGCAGCCCAGGTCAGGACTTTGCGCGATTGACGCGCGAGTTTGCGTCGCCGCTGTTTTTTCAGCGCGCAGCACTGTTTGTATGGCTTACCTGAGCCGCACGGGCATGGCTGGTTTGGTCGCGGGTTTGCGTCTCGTGGCATCGGAGTCGTTCCGCGTGCATGCTAGCATCTCTACTGCGTTTTTCGTAGCGCCGAAACGGTGAGCTTGTGAGGAGGTCGCATGGCAGGCAGGCTGGCGATCATGTTGGTTCTGCTCACAACGATGAGCGGATTGGTCTCAACCGAACAGTCGGGGACGCAACCATTTCCGCCTGGATACGTGGATCCGCAACCCGTTCTCGCGGCAGCGCGCAAGGCCATCGGTGCCGACAATCTGAAGTGCGTCACGATTGCCGGCATGGGCTATGCCGGCATGGTGGGGCAGCAACGTTTGAACGACAAGAACATTGACTGGCCGCGCGGTGAACCGCTTGCGAACTACATCAGGACGATGAACTGGGAAGCCCGGACGATGAAGGAAGAGTTCGATCGGAAGCCGGGCCTCAATCCAGCCTCGTGGAAGTACGGTCAGGGATGGACCGATGGCACCCCGCCGCAGCAAAACGCGCATCAGATCTTCATGGTGAACGGAATGCACGGCTGGCATCGCGACGGACCTGCAGGAAACCCTGTCGCTGCGTCACCGGAGGATGCCGAACGTTGGCAGCTTGATTTATGGCTCAATCCCCATGGCTTTCTCAAGGCCGCGATGCTCCCCGGCGCGAATCCCCAAGCGATGTGGCGCTGGGAACTGGGGGAAATGGGGCGTGACGGTCCGACCACCCGGCCAGAAAAAGTTATCGTCGTGTCGATCACGATGCTCGGCAAGTACCGGGTGGACGCGACGATCAACCCCCGGAACATGCTGCAGAGGATTCATACGTGGGTCCCCGATCCCGTCCTGGGCGATATGAACTACGAGCACGAATTCTCTGATGCCAGCTACGTCGATCTTGGCGGTGGCGTGCGGTTCCCAACCGACTGGCATCATCACGATGGATGGGATGACAACTTTCAGGCGCAAAGCATCAATGCCGGCCACAACGGATTCGGGGGCAGCTTCAAGGACATCAAGCCCAACGCGTGCGCTGATCCGGTGACGGTGCCAGATTCAGTGCGGCAGGCAACCTTCCCGGTACGTGTGGACACGCAAAAACTGGCGGCGGGAGTGTATCTGCTCGGCGGTGCATCGCATAACAGTGTGGCTGTCGAATTCAGAGACTTCGTGGCCGTCGTCGAGGCGCCGCTCGATGAGAAGCGCAACCTCGCCGTCATTGAAGAAGTCGTTCGGCTCATCCCCAACAAGCCAATTCGTTTTCTGGTCAACACCCACCAGCACCATGATCACATTGGGGGATTGCGCACCTACATGCACATTGGTGCGACCATCATCACCCACTGGAAGAACTTCGATTTCTATACCCGTGACGTGCTCAACTATTCACAGCGGACGCTGCAGCCTGATTCGGTGTCGCTGTGGCCCCCCACAGAGCTTGCGGAGGGGTACCAGTACGAGAGGGTGACGGAAAACTACGTCGTGAGCGACGGGACGCGCTCGATGAACATGTACTACGTGCAGCCGCTGCAGCATGCCGAGGGCATGCTGATGGCGTACCTGCCCACCGAGAAGATGCTGATTCAGGCAGACTTGCTGGATACGCACGTGCCGCTGCCGGCCACGCCGTCGGCTGCCAACAGAAGTTTCTTCAACCAAGTCCAGGCGCTGAAGCTGGACGTGCAGCAGATCGTTCCCATCCACGGTAAGCCGGTGCCCTGGAGCGATTTCATGAAACTGATGGGCGCGAAACCTTAGGAAGCCATCAGCCATCAGCCCTCAGCCGTCAGCCATCAGCTGAAAGCCGAGAGCCGAGAGCCGAGCGCCGAAATCCGAAATCCTATCTTTTGGGCGTGAGCCGTTGAATGCTAGCCCCCGAGATGATGTAAATCGATCCGTCGGGCCCCTGGCGCACGTATCGGACGCGTTCCTTGCGATCGGTAAGCAGCTTTTCTTCGGCCACCACGCGCTCGCCGTTCAGGACGAGACGCACCAGGTGCTGGCCCGCCATCGCGCCAACGAACAGATTTCCTTTCCACTCAGGGAAGAGATCGCCTGTATAGAACATCATCCCGGACGGCGCGATCGAAGGCACCCAGTAGTAAATGGGTTCTTCGATCCCCTTCATGCTCGTCGCGCCGTTTCCAACCGGCACGTTCTTGCGGCCATCCGCCTGTCGTGCGTCGTACTGCTTCCCGTACGATACATCCGGCCAGCCGTAGTCCCTTCCCCCGCGAACGATGTTGATTTCGTCGCCACCCTGAGGTCCGTGATCGATGGCCCACAGCTCTCCGGTTTGAGGATGAATTGCGGCACCTTCGGGATCCTTGAACCCATGAGCAAAGGTCTCAGGCAAGACGGTGGCCCGACCGAGCCAGGGGTTGTCTTTGGGCAGCGATCCATCGCGGTTGATGCGAATCACACGACCCGAAAAATTGCGACGAATGTCGGGATTTTCGGCGAAGTCGTGATCGACGCCATCAAGATCCGAGTCGTAGAACCGGAATCGATCGGCGCCCGTGACGTAGAGCGTGCCGTCGCGTGCGATGACAATATTGCGTTCCGCGCCTTCAGCGAGAACCTCGACATTTTGGAGCGCGGTATCGTCGTCGGCCAAACGAGCCCGTGCGACCCGCTCAGCCCCGAGTGACATCGTCCGCCGCTCTGCGAGCGATTTGGTCCAGACCCGCTCGTAGAAGAACTCGATGGGCCAGGTAGCGGGTGGCTCACCCTTTGGAGGAGCGAAGTACGTGAAATACAACGACCGATTTCGATCGAACTCTGGATCCAGGACCACGTCATGAAGCCCTTGTGCGGCGACCGACTTGACCCCCGGCACGCCGGATATCGGCGCCGACACGACGCCATCCCTGGTAATTCGCATCGCGCCTGCATTCTGCGTAACAAGGATGTTTCCGTCGGGCAGAAAGGCAAACGCCCACGCACCGGGAAGCCCGCCAGCCACTTGCTCGACCACGAAAGGCGGAGACGGTTTGGCGGGTGGCGGTGCGTCGGTCTGGCCCGGAAACGCGGGCTTGGGTTCTGGCGTCTGCGCGACGAGAACTGACAATGTTGTGACAGTCAGCGCGACCGCTGCCGGCACGAGCTTTTGAGAGATCCTCATGAACG
Source organism: Vicinamibacterales bacterium (assembly GCA_036556585.1). Classification (GTDB taxonomy): domain Bacteria; phylum Acidobacteriota; class Vicinamibacteria; order Vicinamibacterales; family JAMQPK01; genus DATBJG01. Next base: position 4,721 of record DATBJG010000210.1, on the reverse strand, counting down.
ACTCCAGTTCAAGCGCCCGCGCCAAATGACGGGTGCCCTAAAGGTTGAGCATTTCAAACACGTGCTGGACCTGTGGCCGTTCGGTCAGGCGATCGTAGACCGGGTCTCGTCCCTTTTCCATCTTTCGGCGTCCGCAGAACGCCAGTAAATCGGCTGCCTGCAGCGGGGCATAGCGCGTATCATTTCCAAAGCAGATCGACGTGATGTCATCTTTGAGCATCAAGCCCGTCTGGCGGCGGGCGGCCTTGACGAGCGCGTAAAATTCCATCGCGATGGAATCGTTGTCGTCGACCGTGACGCTCAGACGGCTGTCTCCTGGGATCAGTGCCTGCAGGCGCGCCATGGCCCTGGCAAACACGGCGGTCTTCGCGCTTTTCACTCTAGTCGCCCTGGTCTGAATGGTGGCGATGTCACACCCGACGACGACGCTGTGGAGATCGACCGATGCGACGAGTGCCGCGAAGCCTTCCAGGAGGTCCTGATCCTGGCGATGCTCAACGGTCCGCAAATAGGGGAGGCCACGCTCGGTCAGCATCATCGCCCACTGATGAGCCAGCTTGACCCAGTCCATGTACCAACCCACGAGCCCACAGAAGGTCACGATGCGCTTGCCCCGGAACTGGTCGCGGTCGTCGATACAGGCGAGCCAGTTTCGGTCCTGGAGTGAGGCCAAGCGACACGAAGATAGCCGCGAAGGGGTTCCTTTTCAACCGGAGAGGTGCACATGACACTGCTGAGTAGGTTGGCAATGACCGGCATCCTGGTCGGGCCGCTCCTGACGGGAGGGCTGGCCGCCCAGCGGGCGACGGTTCACCTGAATCCGGTGATCGACAAACTGTCCAAGGGCCAGCCCGTCTTTGGTTTGATCACAGGCGATCTGTCACTCGCCAACGCGAGGGCGGTCTCCCGGGCACCAGTGGATTTCGTCTACGCCGACATGGAGCACAACCCGCTGAATCTCGAGGGGCTGCACACGTTCTTGGTCGGCATGTCGGACAAAGCCCTGGTACTCAAGAAGGGCAATCTCCAGCCAAACGTCGCGTTGTTTGCGAGGTTTCCACCGGAAGCCGATCAGTCCGCCTGGGTCGTCAAACAGGCGCTCGACATGGGATTGATGGGCGTCATTTTCAACGGCGTCGACACGAAGGCGCACGCGCTTGCGGCGGTCCAAAGCATGCGCTACCCGCAGTTGAAGGGGTCGCCGCGTTTTGAACCTGCCGGAAAGCGCGGAGCCGGCTCCGCGATTGCCACGTGGGTTTGGGGCGTGAGCACCGACGAATATGAACGACGCGCCGATCTTTGGCCACTCAACCCCGACGGTGATCTGCTTGCCATCGTCATGATCGAATCGGCCGAAGGGCTGAAAAATCTCGACGAGATTCTGTCGGTCCCGGGCGTGGGAATGGTCTTTATCGGCGCGGCCAACGATCTGCGGCTTTCGCTGGGTGTCCCCGCCGACGCGCCTGAAGTCGAAGCTGCACGTCAGACCATTCTCAAAGGATGTATTGCCCATAAGGTGGCGTGTGGCATTACAGCCACGAGCGCGGCCGACATGACTAGACGGCTCAACGAAGGCTGGAAAATGATACGGACCACAGAGGAAGTTATACGGGCGGGGAAAAAGTAAGAAGACGGAAGACAGAATTCAGAATACAGAATACGGAATTCAGGATACGGATTACGGAATGGCGTTCAGAAATTTTGTTAACGGCGAGTGGACCGCTTCCCGAAGTGGTCACACATTCGATAACGAGAATCCGGCCCTGCGGGGGAGTTCGCTCGGGCAGTTTCAGTCGTCGGTGCCAGAGGACGTCAGCGAAGCAATTGCTGCGGCTGACGAGGCGTTCCGGCATTGGCGTCGGCGATCGATTCCCGAGCGCCAGCAGTACATCTCAGAATTTCTGCGCTTGTTGAAAGAGTCCCGAGACGAGCTCGCGCGCATCGTGACGCTCGAGAACGGCAAGACGATTCGCGAGGCCAGGGCAGAAGTGGATTCAGCCCTGATTGAGGGGGCTTTTCACCACAACCAGGTGGCAGCGTTTGCCGGTCGGGTCGGGCCGGGCGCGTTTCGAGATCTGACCACATGGGTTCAATATCAGCCGATTGGGGTGGTCGGCGTGATCAGCCCGTGGAATTTTCCAATGAACGTGATGTGCCGAAAAACGCTGCCGGCGCTGCTGACCGGCAATACCGTCGTGTTCAAGCCAGCGTCGTTCACGCCATGGTCCGGCGTCTTTATGGCCGGCTTGTTCGAGCAGGCACAACTGCCCGTTGGCGTGTTCAACTGCGTGACCGGGCCGGGGTCGTCACTGGGCAACGCACTCGTCGAAGATGCGCGCGTGCGCGCGATCTCTTTCACGGGTTCGACGACAGTCGGGCGGCAGATCCACGTGAAGGCGGCCGCCAACCTCACCCGGACGCAGCTCGAGCTGGGCGGTAAGAACGCGCTGATTGTGATGCATGACGCGGATCTCGGTGAGGCTGTTGAAGCCTCCGTTACCGCGGGATTTTCCAATGCCGGCCAATGGTGTACGTCCACCAGCCGAGTGCTCCTGCACCGCGCGATTGCCAAGCCATTTCTCGAAATGCTGACGAGCCGCTGCGAGAGGATGGTCGTGGGTGACGGGCTGCAGGATACAACCGACATGGGACCCGTCGCCGGGCCGCAGCAATACCACGACATCTGTGCGGCAGTCCGGCAGGCGCAAGAAGACGGTGCGCGCATGGTTGCCGGGTCCGGAGAGCTTCCGGGCGGTACGCTGGATGGGTACTTCATCCGCCCGACAGTCTTTGTGGATGTGAAACCTGAGATGACCCTGTTCCAGGAGGAAATCTTCGGGCCGGTACTGGCCGTCTCTGAATTCGACTCGCTTGGCGAAGCACTCGAGCTGGCCAATGACTCGATTTACGGATTGTCGTCCGCAATCTTCACGAGAGATCTTGGGTCAGCCCGCTCGTACATCGACGGAATCGAGGCAGGACTGGCGCACGTGAACATTCACACCGGGTACAAAGAGCCTTCTCTGCCTTTTGGGGGCGTCAAACTCTCGGGCGCGGGGCTTCCCGAAAACAGTCAAAGCGGTCTGGAGTTCTTCGTGGATCGGAAAGCGGTGTATCTGCGCTAGCGCTGGAAATCAGTGAATTCTTCGAACGCCCTGAGGGCGGATTTCGAGTCCCACGCAGTTGTCCTCAGGTGTGAGATCCAGTACGAGTGTCGCTTTCAAGCCATTGGCAACGCCGTTGGGAGGCACGATTTGCATACACATAGCGACGTCAGCGCTGCCATCGGGGAGAGTGAACGAGTGTCGGACGAAGAACGTTTCGCCGGCAGGGATGCGGCCGTGTACGTCCCGAAGGGCGGTGTACGGCCCGTTGCATCCAACCCCAATGCACCACGCCAAAGTGCCGTGCGCGTAATTCGCATCGGCTGCCCCCACATTCTTGAATCCGATGCTGATGGCAACCTCGTCGCCAGGTTTCGGTTGAACCGGCATGACACTCAGGTCCCCCGGGAGGACAACGAGATCGACTTTTGGCCACATCTCTTCATCGAGGCGGATGTCGTTCGGGATCGAGGAGAGCGCAGAGATTTCGAGAATGTTCGTGTTGCCCATCATGTGCGCGCTGTGGAAGGTCGGGGTGACTGCCATCCAGCTGCCGCTGCTCTCAGTGACCACACCCACTTGAATCAGGACGTAGAGTATTCGACTTCCAGACAGTTCGCTCAAGGCGACTGCGCAAAGCGCCCGTTCGCGTTGCCGCGCTTTTGATCCAGCCAACCAGTAGGACTCGTTCACAGAGTCGCCCGGGTACCACATCGCTTCTTCGGAATTGCAGTACTCAGTAATCCACGAGACCCGGGGCCCAGGCTGTGCCGCGGTTCCTGAGTCGACAATTGATGCCAGCCACCTCTCCAACCGAATGGGAGGAAGCGACGGATCGAGATCCGACGCGAGCACCTGTCGCGCGGCCCTTCTGAACGGATCTGCGTCATCCGTGAATCGTCCAAATGACACGGCAGGCAGAAACCGACGCTCGCGAAACAAAATGTTTTTGGCCGCCCGCTGAGCCATAGGGTCGGCAGTTTCAGAACTTGCCTTTGAAAATGCGCAAGGAGGGGGACCCTTCGGGGGTGATCGCAGAAATGTCACATCAGCGATGAGATCGATTCGATGAAATCCCACCGATTCCGTGCTTTGTTCTTCTAATTCGAGCGGGCCCGATCCGCAATGTGCACCGCTGGATGCCGACCCGATGTGGACCCACGGGCCGCCATTGAGGGAGGCAAGGAAGTCAACGTTGTAAGGCATGACAGTCGACAGGTTGAACCATGGCCGCAGATCGATTTCGAGAGATGAACCCGAAGGTCGTACCCGTGCAGCCTGGACTTCAATGCGGACCGCCGCCCGACGTGCAAGAGTGGCAATCGGCCCCCTCGGACGTCTGGTAATCTCTGCCTCGACCTCGCGCTTGATCGCGAGCCACCGTGGATCGGTCGGCCTCGGATGCCAGTCTTCGTTGAGGATGGCCGTGAGCGCTTCCGTCATCTCGGCCACACGACCCTGGGTTGACCGCGCAGCCCCTGCTTGCGGAACGCCCGTGGTCAGCAGTGTGGCGGCGATGATGGTTGGGAGAGTAACGAGTCTTGTGATCACCAAGAACCCGTTTGGCAAGAACTGTTCCGCGGTACTTGTTCGGGAATCCGAATCAGACTTTAGATT
>DATBJG010000209.1:0-36669 GCA_036556585.1 Vicinamibacterales bacterium | reverse complement strand
TGTCGCTAGAGACGCTAATATCCTGCGCCGGCCCGATCACAAGATCCAGCTGCGCGACGAAGAACGAAGGCTCGTCGATCGGATCACTGGTATCCTGACCACCAATCCTTTGACCCCTCCCGACATCAAGCAAATCGAGCAGGAACTTGGCATTCAGCGATCTGGTCTCACCGAAGTGCTCCGAATCATGGAGCGAGAACGCTCGATCGTACGCATTGCTCCGGAACTCTATTTCCTGCGGACGTCCGTTGACACCATACGGGCCAATCTATATAAGCATCTCGCCGAGAAAGGCGACATCACGCCAACAGCGTTTCGTGACCTCTTCGGAACCAGTCGGAAGTACACCATTCCTCTCCTGGAATACTTCGACCGTGAAGGGCTCACAATCAGAGTTGGCGACATGAGGCGGCTTCGAAAATGACACGTCCACGTTCACGTGTGCGCTCCGATCGGACGACCAGCATCGGCCTGACGCAGGAGGTTGCTGCGGCAGGCTGTGCGGCCAAGCTCGGCCCTGCTGATCTCGAGCAGGTGTTGCGCGGCCTGCCCCGGTTCAAGCATCCGGACGTCATCGTCGGCACCGAGACCAACGACGATGCCGGGGTGTTTCGCATTCGACCGGACCTGGCCATCGTCAATACGGTCGACTTTTTCACACCTATCGTGGACGACCCCTACACGTTCGGGCAGATTGCGGCCGCAAATGCGTTGAGTGACATCTATGCGATGGGGGCCGAACCCCGAACCGCACTAAACATCGTCGGCTTCCCCAAAGGCAAGCTGGATCTCGAAGTTCTGGGGGACATCATCAGAGGGGGCGCGGAGCGTGTCAGAGAAGCCGGAGCGGTGGTCATCGGCGGTCACAGCATCATCGACCCCGAACCAAAGTTCGGCATGGCCATCACGGGTGTGATTCATCCAGCCAAGGTGATCCGCAATGTTGGCATTCGCCGAGGCGACGCGCTCGTTTTGACCAAGCCGCTGGGCACCGGCATCATCACGACGGGACTCAAGCGGAGGAATGTGTCAAACGAAAGCGTTCGAGCGGCTATTACGTCCATGACGACCCTCAATCGCAGGGCGTCCGAAATCATGCGCAAGTACTCTGTGCATGCCTGCTCGGATGTGACCGGTTTCAGTTTGCTCGGCCACACGCAGGAAATGGCGAGAGGCAGCGGCGTCAGCGTGATCCTTGATTCGCAACTCCTTCCCATCTTTCCGACCGCCGTGGAGCTCGCTGAAAGCGGGTGCCTCACTGGAGGCTGCAAGCGGAATCGGGCGTATCTCGAAGACAAGGTCACCATCGATCCGTCTGTCCGCGAGGGATTGCGGGAGATCGCATTTGACCCACAAACCTCCGGGGGCCTCCTGATTGCTCTTCCTGCGAAAGAGGCGCCCCAGCTCGTCAAAGCCCTGCGGTCAGCTGGCGTAAGAGCCGCAACGGCCATCGGCCGAGCCACCCGTCACGACGGCGCGTGGGTGAAGTTGGTGTAGATGAAAAAGGGGTCGGGACCCCTTTTTCGATCGTTATCGCGGCGGCGGTGCGGTTCGGCACGGCGTTGGATTCCACTTCGCGCCGGCTGGCTCGAGCTTGAAATGCGTGCTCGTGTAAAACGGCTGCTGCAGGTACTTGGAATCTTCCACTGTCGTGACGACGTGCAACCAGACATCACCGTTTGGATGTGTGGGCAGGCGGTGAAAATATTCGGTAATGCTGGCGTTCTCGCTGTAGGGAACACCATTCTTCCGCAGGTAGCCGTCGCGGAAGTTCGTTGTCACGACCTTCAGGGAGCCGCCCTGGAAAATCGCGCTCGAAGGCGGCGGCCCACCACGAAGCCCTTCTCCTCCACCGCCTGGTGGCCGCGGTCCGGTACCACTTCCGCCACCAATCTCGAACTGTGCCTGTGCCGGCGCACCCCGTCGTCCGACTGAGGGACCTTCCCACTCGGCAACTGAATGGCCCTGCCAGGTCTTTTCACCGGTGGATTGTTTCGAACGGTCGAAATACAAGAGGCGCGTCTGTGTGCCGGCGTCGAACTCCATCTTGAGCGTGTTGTCGTCCTGCCACGAGATTCGCACGCGTCCCGGCTGACGCATGATGCCGCCCACGCCAAACGCTTTGCACTGAAGTCCGGCCGCGTTGTCGGCATTGAGATCCCAGGTGTTCGCAACGCGACGTCCTTCGGGATTGAGCGGAAGGCTCTCGAAGTCCCCTTTGCGCGCGGTGGTCATGCGGTGACGCCAATCCTCGGTGACGACCGATACCCACGTCCCGATCAAATCAATGGGGGCATTGGTTCGTGCCGTTCGAGGAGGAGTCTGAGCCGCCGGCGGCTGCTGCGCCGCGACGTCAAAACGCGCGCGATCGAAGGCCAGTGCGAACGCCAGCCCAACGACGAGGATTGGAACAATCCTTCCTGCAATCCTTCCTGCAATTCTGCAATCCTGCAATTCTGCAATTCTCATATCACTTCTTCTGACTGAGATCTCTAAAAACGGCCTCGACAAACATCGCGGTCGTCCATGGACCCTTCTCATTTCCGTAGCGCGGGTCGTAGTCGAGTGTCGGCTTTGCAGCTTTCACCTGCTCGAGTGTCATGCCCTTCTTGATGAAGGCCTGCACGCGGTCTCGGACGAACACCATCATGTCCCGGTACGTCAACAGATCGGCTTCGTCTCCAACGCGACCGTGACCGGGAATCACGTAGGTGCCGCCCTCCTGCAGTCTTTTGGGCACGGCAATCTCGAGCATCTTGTTGAGCCCGTCGATGAAGCCCTGCACGCCCCCGCCCGACTTCGCGTCTATCACCGGGTATGTGGTTGTGACAAAGATATCTCCAGCAACCAGAACGTCAGAACCTCGAAAGTACACGAAACTGTCACCGTCGGTATGTGCCCGTGGAATGTGATGGATGAAAATCGCCTCACCGTTGAAGTAGAAGTCCTTGTTGTCCTCGAAGAATGAGTTGAGCGGTCTTTCCGTGATGGGACGGTTGGCTTCGGTCATCCGGGTGAGCACGTGTTCGTGCGCGATGATTGCCGCCGGGTTGCCGTTGACCGTACGACCCGCCTGCGAAATTGTCTGATTGCCTCCGGTGTGGTCCGGATGGTGGTGGGTGTTGATGACCCAGCGAATGTCCTTCGTCGAGAGTTGCCGGATAGCCGCAAGGACCTTGTCGCTCATGGGCCCATCGCCCGTGTCGACCACAACAACGCCATCATCGCCAATCTGAACGGCAACATTGGCACTGCCGCCGTACAGCAGGTGGACGTTCCCCTGCACATGAAAGGTACGGATGGCCGTCGGGGCAGGGCTTCCCTTCTCGCCAGTCTGCTCCGCGCCTGAACGCGCGGCGAACCCACTCGCCAGAAGCGCCAACCAGACACCCACGGTGCCTCTTCGAACGGCGCGTGTGATTTTGAACATCGCGATCGTCATTATTTTGGTTGTCGCGGGAAGCCGGCCTTCGCTCCTCTGCCGAAGTATCGCGCTTCGGCGCGTAGGCGGACGATCCGCTCAATGACCAACACTACTTGCTCATCATCGCTTCCACCTTGGACTGATATTCGGGGTAGGTCGTTTCCGCGCCGCCCCACACAGCCTCGAACGGAAGCCCGTACTTGTTGGCAAAGTCTTTCAAAAAGGGATTCTCACCGGGGAGGAAGTGCGGCACCTCGTTCTTCGATTTGGGCACTTCCATCGCATATTCGCAGTTGTACAACCAGTTCTGATTCCCTCGCTCCATGAGCACGAATTCCTGGCTCTCGATGAGCGGCTCGCTGAGATAGACCGGGTCGGTCACGATAATGACCTGCGACAGCAGGTTGCCGTGACGCATGTAGTACTCGATCATCGTGGTCAAGTCACTGCTCGGGGTCCCGCTCCGACGGTAGAACTCTTTCTTGATGTGCGTGGTCGTGACGGTCAGGATATCCCCGTTCCATTTTCCGGTGGAAAAACCCATGTGCGTGTGAGGAGCGACTTCCGGGGGATGCGGCCGACCGTCCATCCAAATGGTCCGGTACTGCATGTAGGTGCCAATGAAAATCTGATAGGCGATTACTTCCTGCGTCCCTGGATCCTTGTCCTCCCAGATTCGAAATTGAAGCGGTCCTCGATAAATGTGCGCCACGTTGTACGGCTGACACTGGTGTTCGAGGACCGACACACGGCTCACGTCCCAGGCTTCGGCGTACCGCCGCGCCGCATCGTTGATGGGCAAGCCCGAGTGGTCCCCGAGCACGTCACCGGGAACCCGGTCCAGCTGATCCTCGTGGTATCGGCCCGCCCATTCGCCGGCGAGGTTGACCTGGGCGTGCGCCGTTCCGGTCCACGTCAGCGCCAGCACGACGATCGTGTGTTGCGTGATTCGATTGACCAGCTTCACGTTTGTCTCCTACGCCTTTGTATCTTAGAGCACCTTCAGGATCGTGCGTAGGGCGGGGCTTCGGCCCGCCGGACCTGAAGCTCCGGCCTACTTAAGACCGAAGACCCAAATCGCGCCGCCCTCCGGAACGTCCGGAAAGTTGCCGGGGGACAGAGTGTTGAGACGGGACGTCATCGCCCGCGCGTCCACGCCCCACCCCGACTGCACTGCAATGTATTGCTTGCCGTCGACCTCAAACGACGTTGGCTGACCCGTGATCCCCGAGTTGGTCGGGAACTCCCAGACCACCTTGCCGGTTTCCGCGTCGAAGGCGCGAAACAGCCGATCGTTGGTGCCGCCGCTGAAGACGAGGCCGCCGCCGGTCGCCAGCATCGGTCCCCAGTTGGGAGATCTTGGAAACACATGCGTCCACACGCGCTTGCCGGTATCAACGTTCCACGCCTGGACCTCACCAATGTGGTCTTTCCCGCCGGGTGCGAGCACCAGTTCGTGCATCGCCCCTGTGAACTGGGTACCGGGCGAGTACTTCACCGAATCTCCTGTCATTCTTTGACAGAGATTTTCGTTGGCGGGGATGTAGATCATCCGCGTTCGGGGACTGTACGCGATGGGCGGCCAGGTTTTTCCGCCCCACAGCGAAGGGCAAAACTCAACCGTCTTACCCGTCGCCGGTTTCCTGTCGGAATTGATGTCGGGTCGCCCGGTCTTGGGATCCAGGCTTCGAAACACGTTCTGCTGCACAAACGGCTTGCCTTCGACGAAGTTGATTTTTCCGTTGGTCCGCTCGAGGAACCAGAGGTAGCCATTCCGCGCCACGTCGATAAGGCCTTTGATCGTCCGGCCATCCCGCCGGTAGTCCACGAGAATTGGCGGCGAAACCTCGTCCCAATCCCACGAATCGTTCGGGTGATACTGATGATGTCCCTTGATGACACCCGTCGCGACGTCAACGGCAATCGTTGACGAAATGTAGAGGTTGTCGCCGGGCCGCTGGTCGCCCATCCATGGGCCACCATTACCCGTTCCCCAGAAGGCAAGATTGGTTTCGGGGTCGTAGTTGCCAGTAATCCAGATCGATCCGCCGCCGGTCTTCCACTGGTCGCCTTTCGGCCACGTCTCGCTGCCGGGCTCGCCAGGTGCCGGCACGGTATAGACCTTCCAGACCTCCTTTCCCGTCGCCGGATCGTAGGCAGCCACAAACCCTCGCACACCGAGCTCGCCGCCAGAAGTACCCACCATGACTTTGCCGCCCGCGACCAGAGGAGCCAGCGACATGTAATAGCCGTCGCTGTTTTTGGCGACCTCCCTCGTCCAGATCTCTTTTCCAGTCCGGGCGTCGAGGGCCACGAGCACGGCCTCGGCCGCGGCGAAAAACACCTTGTCTTCATAGAGCGCCACGCCGCGGCTCGTTGGATGCAGCACGATGATGTCTTCCGGCAGCGGCCTCCGGTACCGCCACAAAATGGCGCCGGTTCTGGCGTCGAGTGCGATGACCTGATTGCCAGGCGTCGCGACAAACATGACCCCGTTGTTGACCATCGGAGGCGCTTGATGACCGTTTGTCACCCCGGTTGCCACGATCCAGGCGGGCTGCAGACGCGCGATGTTGCTTCGGGTCACTTGCTGCAGAGGGCTGTACCCCCAGCCGTCGTACGTCCGACGAACCATCAACCAATTTCCGTCCTCGGGCTTTTGAAGACGCTCGGTCGTCACCGATTGGTATTTCTGCAGCATCGGTGCTAACGCTGGTGAGGAGCCCGACTGGGTCGAAGCCGATTCGACCAATAGGGCCAGGCCGATCATCCCGATGCCCAGCGCATTTCGAGACCCCGTGAGTACGGACATGACGTATCTCCTCAATTCGATCAGCCGATTACGCGATTTCGAATCCTACACGTGACGTGAATGGCTTGGCGACAACGAGGCGGCCGTCTTCGACGCCGAGCGGCAGCGCGGGTAACATGCGCGGCGCGGGCCCGTCGACGACCCGGGCGCTGTCGGAGGGGTCGAACTTCGAGGCGTGACAGGCACACTGCAGGAACTGTTCTTCAGCCAGCCAACTGGTCACTTCGCAACCCGTATGCGTGCAAATAGCCGTGTACGCGACAACGCCGTCGGCTGCTCGCTCCTTCGTGTCAGGCGCCAGCCGGTCAGGGTCCAGCCGCACCAGGAGGACTCGATTGAGTCGCGACCCGTTCCGGACGGTCCCGTCAGCGGGGTCCATGGGCCAGGCAAGGACAGGCGCGTGTGTCATCACGTCCTGGGGGCCCAGCGGTGCCTGGGCCGGGTCCTCCACTCTCACCAGCAAATCGCCGACTTTCGGCCGAGCCGCAGTGGGGGTGTCCTGCCCGGACGCGAAGGCCGGGGCGAAACCGAGTCCAATTCCCCATGCAAGGCCACCTTTGAGGACGGCGCGCCGATTGGGACCGCGATTGCCCATCTGAACGCCTCCTTTCACAACAACTCACGCTGAGCGGCGGATTCGGCTCGACCTGGCGGGACTCGAGCTATATCGTAGCCCGATCTGGGCAGCGATCGTCGCCCGAATATTCAACATCGTTACCGTTTTGGTACATCTCGGGACGCCAAGCGCGCGTCCCGGTCACGGCATCGTCGGCTTGCGCTAAAGGTTTGCCCACGAAAGCCGAGACTTCGCAAGGGAGGATCTTGTCATGTGGAATCGTGAAGAAGCGCAGAAGAATCAATCGCCAAACGATGTTTCAAAGGCAAATGCAGGCATTCAGCCCGTCCAACCCGCACCGATACCGTCTTCGTCGTCCGCCCGAGCGGTCGCGTCGATGGGGGCGTCGCTGGTGATCAAAGGCGAACTCACCGGCGCCGAAGATCTCGTGATTGACGGTCGGGTCGAAGGCAAGGTTTCGCTGCCTGGCCATTTGCTCACCATCGGGCCCCAGGCCAAGGTGCATGCAGAAGTGATTGCGAAAGCGGTCATCATCCAGGGCTCGGTCACCGGCAACGTGACGGCGAGCGATCGGTTCGAGATCCGCGGGGGCGGAAGCATGACGGGCGATCTGACGAGCCCCAAAGTGATCATGGCCGAAGGGTCGGAGTTCCGCGGTCGCGTGGACATGAAGCGCGTGAACGAATCAAAAGCCGATAAAGAGTCCAAGAAGGAAATCTCACAACCGGTTGCTGTCTGAGAGTGCCGTCGTTCATGAATCTTTTCTCGCGTTTCTCGTCAGACCTTGCCATCGATCTCGGCACGGCCAACACCTGCATCTACACCCGCGGCAAAGGGATCGTGCTGAGCGAACCATCAATCGTGGCGTTGAACAAGGTCAGCGGCCGCATCGAGGCCGTCGGCAACGACGCGAAGGAGATGCTCGGACGCACGCCGGGCAGCATTACCGCCATCAAACCGATGAAAGATGGCGTCATCGCCGACTTCGACGCGACGGAAAAAATGCTCACGCACTTCATCCGCAAGGCCCATCGCCGGGCCGGGTGGCTGCGCCCGCGCGTGATCATAGGCGTCCCTTCGGAGATCACGCAGGTCGAACGACGAGCGGTCAAAGACAGCGCGTATCGGGCCAAAGCGAGTGAGGTCTACCTCATCGAAGAGGCGACGGCCGCCGCAATCGGCGCCGGGCTTCCCATCACGGAGCCGGCAGGCAACATGGTCGTGGACATCGGTGGCGGCACCACGGATATCGCGGTCATTTCCCTGGGTGGAGTCGTATACGGTCGATCGGTGCGCGTGGCGGGCAACCAGATGGACGAAGCCCTGATCCTCCACGCGCGGCGTACCTACAATCTCCTCATTGGCGAACGAACGGCCGAACAAATCAAGATCGAGCTGGGATCGGCCTGCCCGCTGGACGCGCCGAAAATCATCGAGGTCAAGGGACGTCATCTCACCGAAGGCAAGCCCAAGACCGTCACGATGTCGGACGAAGAAGTGCGACAGGCGCTTGAAGAGCCCTTACGGGCGATTATTCAGGCTGTCCACGATGCGCTCGAGCGGATACCTCCCGAGCTGTCATCGGACCTTTACGACCGTGGCATCGTCCTCACCGGAGGTGGCGCGCTCCTGCGCAATATGGACGCTCGGCTGCGACAAGAAACCGGGCTCCCGGTTCAGACGGCCGAGGATCCGCTGTCCTCCGTGGTGATGGGCGCCGGCAAGATGCTTTCCGATCTCGAGCTGTTGCGGCGGGTTTCTATCGAGTAGATCCTCTCGGCTTTCGGCTCTCGGCTTTCGGCTCTCGGTCCTGAGGGCCGAACCCAGTCCCCAACCCGCGCCTCTCGCTTGCCGCCGTTCGACCGAATAGCGTTTAATCGTCGGCGTGGAGCTGCTGGACCGTCTGGCCGCGCACGAGAAGCTGGCCGGCACGCCGCGCGATCAGCTCGCCTGGCTCGCTGATCATGGTCGCCTGCTTCGGTTTGAAGCGGGTGGCGTGATGCCGCGCGCGCAACGCGTCGACAGTCTGTGGATCGTGTTGACGGGACATCTCTCAATCCGCATCCAGCGGAGTACGGGGTCCCGAAAAGTGATGGAGTGGCACGCTGGCGATTTCGCCGGCTTCCTGCCGTACTCCCGGTTGAGGGAAGCTCCTGGTGACGTTACGGCCGAGGAGACAACCGAGGTTCTGAGCATTCACCGCGACCACTTCCGCGAGATGGCGCGGGAATGCCACGAGCTTACGACCGTCCTCGTCCACGCCATGCTCGATCGAGCTCGCGTGTTTCAGAAATCCGAAGATCTCCACGACGAAAAACTGAAATCGCTCGGCAGGGTCTCTGCGGGTCTTGCTCATGAACTGAACAACCCTGCATCAGCTGTCGTTCGAACAGCCGAGGCGTTGTCAAATCGCCTGACTGAGCTGGAGCGCGTGTCGCGCGCGGTCGGCATGGTCCGACTGCCCGAGACGCAACTGGCCGCGCTGGACCGTGCCAAGACGATGTGCGTTGGCATCGCCACGACAACCATCCTGTCTCCTGTTGAGCGAGCCGATCGGGAGGAGATGCTCGAAGGCTGGTTGGAACAGCAAGGCCTGGATCAGACTCTTGCAGAATCGCTCGTGGACACCCCTCTGGAGGTGGATGTTCTGAACGAGCTGAAGCGTGACCTTGATGCTGTCGCGCTGGATCTGGTGATCCGTTATCTGGGGATGAGCTGCACCACCCGCCGGCTGGCTGAGGAAATTGAACGAGCAGCGTCACGCATCTTCACCCTTGTCGCCGCCGTCAAACGCTTTACCTATCGAGATCAACCGGCGGTGCCAGAGCCCGTGGATATCGCTCGGGGCCTAAGTGATACGGTGGCCATTCTCGGCGCCAAGGCACGGGCCCGTGCTGTCGGAGTCAAGCTGGACGTGGCTCCGGCGCTGCCTCAGGTTCAGGGATACGGCGGGGAGCTCAATCAGGTATGGCTCAACCTGATCGACAACGCGATCGATGCCGTTCCTTCGTCGGGCCAGGTTGAAGTCACAGCAAGGCACGAGGGCGATTCGGTTGTCGTGCGGGTGACAGATAACGGCCCTGGGATACCTCAGGAGTTTCATGATGACCTTTTCGATCCGTTTTTCACGACCAAGCCGGTCGGTCAGGGCCAGGGGCTGGGCCTCTCGACTGCGCGCGCACTCATCGAGCATCACAAAGGAGTGATTGACTTTCGGTCGCAGCCGGGCCGGACGGAATTTGCTGTCACTCTCCCCATCTTCACGCCTGCCGCGATTTGACGAGTTCGACTGAACGCGATGGCCAAGCCTGTAATCCTAGCCGTTGACGATGACCGCGAGGTGCTGGGCGCAATCGAACGCGATTTGCGACAGCACTACCGCGCGGGGTACCGCATTCTCAAGGCTCAGTCCGGGCGGGAAGCTCTCGAAGCCGTGCGGCAGCTGAAGATGCGCGGGACAGCGATTGCGCTGTTCCTGGTCGATCAACGAATGCCCGAAATGACGGGAACAGAGTTGCTGATGGAGGTGCGCAAACTCTATCCCGATGCGCGGAAGGTTCTACTGACCGCCTACGCCGATACGGACGCTGCCATCAAGAGCATCAACGACGTCGGTCTCGACTACTACCTGATGAAGCCCTGGGATCCACCCGATCAGCGACTGTATCCGGTGCTCGACGATCTGCTGTCAGACTGGACGGCGCATGTCCGGCTGCCATTCGAAGGGGTCCGCGTGGCTGGCGGGCGGTGGTCGCGGGAAAGCTACCGGGTCAAAGAATTTCTGTCGCGCAATCACGTGCCCTATCAGTGGATCGACATCGACCGTGACCAGTCCATGCGCGAGCTCGTGAGTGGTCTGTCCAACAGCCTGACACGCCTGCCGGTCGTGTTCCTCCCGGACGGAAGCCACCTCATCGCGCCATCGAATGTCGAACTGGCTGACAAGGTCGGGCTCGCGACGACGGCGCACCTGCCGTTTTACGATCTGGTCATCATCGGAGGGGGCCCCGCTGGTCTCGCCAATGCGGTTTACGGGGCCTCTGAAGGGCTGAAGACGTTGCTCATCGAACAGAGTGCGCCGGGCGGTCAAGCCGGAATGAGCTCGCGCATCGAGAATTACCTGGGGTTCCCGTCGGGGATCTCAGGGGCCGAACTGGCAAGGCGCGCGACCGATCAGGCGCGCCGATTCGGCGTCGAAATGCTCACCGCACGCGAAGTGGTGGGACTCCGCCGGGCGGATCCATACCGAGTCGTCCAGATGGCCAACGGCATCGAGGTGTCCTGTCATGCCGTGCTCATTGCCACCGGCATGGCGGTGCGGACGCTCGAGGCGCCAGGTGTCGAGCCGCTCGTCGGTGCTGGCATCTTCTACGGCGCTGCTACAACCGAAGCAGCAACCTACCGGGGTCAGGATGTCTGCGTGGTCGGCGGCGCCAACTCGGCCGGACAGGGAGCATTGTTCTTCACGCGCTACGCTCGGCGGGTCGTCATGCTGGTACGCGCGAAAGATCTGTCATCGTCCATGTCGCAGTACCTCGTCGACCGCATCAACGCAACCTCGACGATCGAGGTAATGACCCGAACAGAAGTGGCCGGCGCGCGTGGAGCCGATCACCTGGAACAGGTGATCGTGCGAAACGTGGACACCTCCGAGGAACGCGCGCTGGACATCGCGGCCATGTTCATCTTTATCGGGTCCGCCCCAAGGTCTGAGGTAGCGGCGGGGCTCCTCGCACTCGACGAGAAAGGGTTCATCCTGACCGGTCCCGACCTATTCCGCGACGGTGTGCGCACGGGCTGGAAGCTCGACCGCGATCCATTTCTGTTCGAGACGAGTATGCCCGGCGTGTTTGCAGCGGGGGATGTGCGAGCCGGCAGCAACCGGCGCGTCGCTGCCGCCGTCGGCGAAGGATCTGCGGCAATCTACACGATCCACCAGTATCTCGAAACCGTCTGATCTGGTCTCCGTAAACCTTGCCCGGTTTGGCACCGATAAAGGGAACGGAGCACTGCCATGGGAATTTTCATCGTCTTGATCCTCGTGCTCTTCCCCATTGTCTTCCTGTTCGACACGCGGTTTGCCGCCGTCGCGTTGATCGTCGCGATTATCGGCCTGTATCACAACCGCACGAACAGAGTTCGGAAGCCGCAGAAGAAGTCTGAAGAAGAAGACAAGGCCTGGGAAGATCCGTGGAATACGAGCGGCCTGAGCTCGTAGGCTCGGCTACTGCAGCCCCAGCAACCGGGCAGGGTTTGTCTTCGACATTCGCTCGAGCTCCTCACCAGTAAAGCCCTTGGCGCCGAGCGCAGCAATAAAGGCGGCATAGCCGTCGGGAGGCAGCGCATTGCCTTTCTGACCGAGATCCGACGACAGAATGCACGACGCGGGACCAACGCGCCGAATGGCGTCGGCAAATCTCTCGAGCCTGGGGGGAGCATCCGCGTCCGCCAGAGAACCCCCGACAAACTCGATAAAGGCACCGAGCTTCGCAGCCTCCTGCATCTGCGGAACGCTCATCAGGATCGGCGCATTCATCGCGTGGGTCACCACCATGCTGCGAACGCCCTGCCGACGCGCCTCACTCAGAACGAGCAGAACTTCCGTCGCGCTCACATGCCCGGTGGCGAGCACCAGTCCGTGCTTGGAAATAATCGAGATCACGTCGACGACTTCAGGCAGCAACGTACCGTTCTTCGTAACACTCACGAAACGCCGCGTTTCCTTCGAATAACGGACCTGATTTTCCGCATCAAAGGTCGGCAGCCAGACGATGCGGCCCCAGCCGCCAGAGACTTGAGTCATGTGCTCCACGGCAACAGGGTTGATACCGCCGAGAGTCAGATTCAAGTCGATGCCACCGAAGACTTCAAGTCCCGGCACTTCTTTGCGCACGAGATATGCCAGTCCGGCTGTGGAATCGTAATGATTCTTGAGAACGATCCCGCGCATCCCTCTTGCGCGCGACAGCTTCGCAACCTCGAGGGCATCAATCGATCGGGGTCGGCTGTCGGGATCGCTATGGACGTGAATATCGATGGCACCGGCCAGCGTTCGATTGCTCTCACGTTCTGTCGAACGCTGGCCGATTGCAGAATCGCAGGATGGCAGAATTGCAGAAGCGATTGAAACCAGGATCGCAAGGACAAGGCGGCTCCGTTGGATTCCGAACGTTCCGCCTTTCAGTTCTGCAATCCTGCAATCCTGCAATTCTGCATTGTCCCCGTTACACCGTCCTGGCAGTCTTGCGATACACGAAGAGCAGCAGGATGGCACCAAGCGTCGCCATGATAAACCCCGCAGGCTCGCCAGGGCCATACCACCCCAGAAGACGGCCAAGGAATCCCCCGACCAGTGCTCCGGCAATTCCAAGGAGGATGGTGATCAGAATCCCACCCGGATCGTTGCCTGGCATGACCAGCTTGGCGAGCGCGCCGACAATTAGTCCGAACACAATCCAGCCAAGAATCCCGAGCATACGGACCCTCCTCTCAGAGTAATGGTACCTGTCCCTCGGAGAATGACCGCGCTTGCAGGGATCGTACCTGCCGCGGATTGCCGGAAAGCGCGCGAGATCTGGGCTTGCGCCGGCATCAACCCTTCCCTGGTCTCCCCGAACCCCGGCGGGCCTACGGCATCTCGTGGGCAGCCCGAAAAAGGGGTCGGGAATCTTTTTCGTCAGAGCCTCACCCGAAAAAGACTCCCGACCCCTTTTTTCGTGCTACCCTGACGTCTGCCTGCCCCAAAACGTCTGAGACTCAGACGATTCGATTCGGAGAACCGGTCATGAACCCCTCAAACCTTGCCATTACTGGAATGGTATGCCTGCTGGCGCTGTTGCTGGACGTGGCTCCCGCAGCCGCCCAGTCGCGCGGACGCGGGGAGTCCGGGTATACGCGCGTCGATCGTGGCGCTCGTGTTGCCGTTCCGCGATCACGGGTCGTTCAAGGACAAGGCGTTCGGAGCAGGCAGATTGTCCAAACGTCCCGTTATCAGCAGCGGGCTCGCCATGCGCCTGGGAGACCGGTTAGGTACTATCGCGGACCGGTCTCTCGATCCTACGGGCATGGCTATCGTGGGTACCGAGCGTACGGCTATCGTCCCTACGGCTACCGGTACGGCTACCGTCCCGGCTTTAGTGTGGGCGTGAGCGTTGGAGCTCCTTACGGTTTCTACGGGTTCTATGGATCGGCCTATCCGTACGTGCGACCGTACGCGTATCCCTATCCGTACGCGTACCCTTACGCGTACGCGGCTCCGGCCTACGCTTACCCGGCCGGCGCACCGTATGGTGGCGTCCGGCTCGAGGTCCTGCCGCGTCACGCTGAAGTGCTCGTCGATGGCTATTACGCGGGCACCGTTGATGATTTCGATGGGACGTTCCAGCGATTGGAACTCGAGGAAGGTGCGCACACCATCGAAATTCGAGCGCCTGGCTTTCAGACCGCCACATTCGACGTCAACGTGCTGGTCGGCCAGACGATCAAGTACCGCGCGGATCTGATTCCGGCGCCCTAAGGCAGGTACGGCGGATAAGGGGGATGAGGCGGATAGGGACATTCCCTATCCGCCTTATCTGCCTTATCTGCCTCGTCCGCCCCATCAGCTGTTATCCGCCCTATGCGGGCCAGCCGAAGGCTCCCGCATATCCGGCCGCCCGAGCAGTCTCGAGAATTTCCTCGGCTGAGCGTTCTGAAGCGTGCACTGGAAACTCACCCAGCAGCACTGGGCGTTTGAAGCCCAACTCCTCCACTGACCTCTCGAGCGGCGGCGCTTTCACGAGCGAGTCGTACCAGTGCACCTGATCGAAATCGAGCGGCAGCCGCCGATAGAAGGAACGCCAGCGCGATCCTGCGGACCCAACGGTGACCGGTTGCACCGTCACGCTGTGGATCAGTCGTGCCGTCTCCTCGATGAACGCACGCAGTTCGGGTCGTCTCAGGCTGTTCATCGGGCTCGAAGTCCCAAGTCCCAGCGTGACCCATTCGGGTTCGTTGATGACGTCCCACGCGGCAATAGCTTTCTCACTGCTGTAGCGCTCGAGGATCGGCCGAAACACGTTCTCGAGCAGCTGCTCGCGCGACAATCGCGTCTTGAGCACGCGGTGCCGACCGCCAAGCTGGACGCCATTGACGACGGTCGCGCGCTTACACCATCCAAAATCGAGCAGGACGAACATCACCTGCAGCCCGTGTCGTCTGAGCGCATTGACAGCCGCGTCGAGATCCCGAAGTACTTGCTTGTCCAGTCCCAACGGCTTGCCATCTTGAGAGAATCGGATGCCGGCCCGCCCGTCACACAGCAGGAACCATCTAACCATCGAGACTCGTGTCGCAGCGACCTCCGCGAGGCGGGCGTCCAGCAGCTCGCGTGTGTCTGGGTGGGCCACGCCACCGTCGCGCCTCCATAGATTGGCGCCGAAATCAATGCCGTACCGAATCCATGGCAGATTCGCTCCGAGAACGAATTCGCCGGGAGAAAACCAGTTCATGTCGGGACCAAGATCAGCCATCAGCCTTCAACCTACAGCCTTCAGCTTGCGGCCCCGACAGAATGGCAAAGCGGAAGGCTGAAGGCTGATGGCTGACGGCTGATAGCTGATGGCTAGATCAGCGGCGTGATATTTGGTTCGACGCCAAGCAGCGTCTTCCCGTACACCTCGAGATTGACGTGCCACTCCGTGATGGCGTGGTGGCTGGCTACGTGGACATCGCGCCAGAGGCGTTGCATGCGGTTGGAATCGGCCAAGCTCGAGGTCCCATGCGCGGACACGAGGACTTCCACGGCCTCGCGGCAGTACTTTGCGACGAGCGCGGTGTCGGTGCGTACTCTTGCGCGCGCCGTGAGATCGGGATGGCGACTGGTTGCGGCAGCCTCATCCAGGTCTTCTGCGGCCCGAAACGCATGTAGATGAGCGGTGTCAATCTTCATCGCGGCCTCGGCCACCAGCATTTGAAAGGCTGCGGATTCGGTTTGCTTGCCGAAGTGGGTATGGGTGACACCACGGGTCGAGGCTTTCGCCATCACATGATCGAGGGCCGCCCGCGCGATGCCGAGTTGAGAACCAATCAGAATGAGCACCGTGACCGGTACGAAGGCGACACGGTAGACCACCTCGTCCTTGTGTTCGGTCCGGTACTGGCCCTGAAAGGCCTGCGGATACGGTAGAAACCTGTGCTCGGGTATAAACACGTCCTTGGCCACGATCGTGTTGCTCCCGGTGCCTTTCATGCCCACCATGTGCCAGGTGTCTTCGATCGTGAGCTGACTCATGGGCATGAGCGACAGACCCAGATTGACCATCTCCCCGCGATCGTTGTCCACGTGAATGCCGCAGGCGGCCCATTGGGCGTGCAAGCTGCCCGAGGCCCACGGCCAACGCCCGGTGACGCGCCAGCCACCCTCGACCGGCTTCGCGTCACCAATTGGCGCCAGCGACCCGGCCGTCCAGCTCTCGGGACCTGCAGACCAGATCTCCTGCTGCGCTCGCTCCGGAAACAGGGCTGCCAGCCACGCACACACGTTGATCAGACTGGCAGTCCAGGCAGTCGATCCACAGCCACGACCGATCTCTGCCATCACGGCAATGTAGGTGCGAATGTCGGTTTCGTACCCACCAAACCGCTTGGGCACCATCAACCGGCAGAGGCCGGTGTCCTTCAGTGCCTGAACGTTGCCCTCAGCAAGGCGTCTGAGGCGATCGGTTTCGTCGGCATTCTTCTCGAGGATTGGGCGAATGCTCGCTGCCCTCTCGACGAGCTCGGTCATGCTTGGCGAATCAGATGTGCGAGTCACGGCCTTGTTCATCGTCGGTCCTGTCGTGTTCTTCAAGGGCTCGAACGCGGACAAGTATATGCCGAGTCGTGCGGCCAAAGCCGGACGCCACGCTAGCCGGATCGACACCCGTAGACACACCGGTAGACAAACGTAGTAGACAAACGTAGCGTCCGGCTTTAGCCGGACGAAGTCACCGGTAGACAAACGTAGCGTCCGGCTTTAGCCGGTCGAAGTCACCGGTAGACTAACGTAGCGTCCGGCTTTAGCCGGACGAAGAACGCGCGCACTCTAGGGGACAATTGCCACGGGCGCTCGCCAGAAGGCGGCTTTTTGTCCGCCTGGTTCGAGCACCGTCACCTGGCATTCGTACCGGCCTGCCGGGAGAGTCTCGAGAGGAATGCTGAAGCGCAAGGGCACGGCCTTCGATCGGGGGTCGATCCCATCGGTAACCGCAATGGGCCGAGTCTCAAACACCTTCACGTCGCCTCTGTAGAACGTCACAAATGCCAGCAGCGGTTGGGTCGTGTCGGCGCCCCGCTCGTACGCCTGCAGAAACACATGCATGTCACGACCTCGGCTGAACACTCGCGTCACACTGGGTATCAGCTTCTGACCGTCGTGCACCAGCGGATTTGCCGTTTGCGCGGCAACGTTTTTCACGCTGTACAGCTCGCCCCCGAGCGGTACGCGCTGACTGCCGAGAACAACGGAACTGATCGGCAGTCGTTTTTCTTCTCGGTTGAGGTTTGGAATCGTGAACGAGGCTTGATAGGTGCCAATCCTGCCTGTCTCGGCGTCACGGGCCAGAAACTTGATCACGTAGTTGCCGGGCAGCAAGGTGAACCCGGTTTCGTATTGAATCGGCCGCGTTGCCAGCTGGCTGGCGGTCTCGTTGCTCAAACGGATGTCCAGTCGGTCTCTGACGTTTTGATGGGTGACCCCATAGTCGTCCTTGATCTCGCCGATGAAGTCGATCACCGTGCGTTGCGCCCCCCTGCCTCTGGCCAGGGCCAGCTCGCTGCCCGGAATCTTGACCGCAACCGGCACGAAATACTCGGCGCGATTGAGCTGGAAGTAGTTCACCTCCATGGCAATCGTGATCTCAGTAATCGGATTTTCGAGCATGAGCGCCTCTTCCAACTGTCGCTCACGCTCGGCGCCCGTCAGCCTGGTGAATTCCTTGTCCGCATAGTACCCCTGACGGTAGGAGAGGTCCGCGGACAAGCCACCGGCCAGCGAAATCCGGATTCGGCGAAAGCGACCGTCGGCTGAGGTGTGCGTGCTGTAGTACCCGATGATGTAATAGCTCGTCTGCTGCTGCGCTGCCTGCACGATCCCGACTGACAAATCGTTGTTGTCGAACAGCGGGATGCCACCTGTGTCTTTTGCAAGGGCGTACAACGTGTCCTGCGAGCGCTGGAACCGCGTCATGGCAGTCTCAGCAAGACGTCCGGAGAACATGCCCACACCACCGGGCGACTGACGAGTGGCATCTCCAAGTGGAGCGTCCGCCACCAGCCCTCGCGCATCGACGGGAAAGATGGACACGTTGGCGCGAATGGCCGCATTGGTGGTCGCTCGCAACTGTGCGTTGTTGTCGGTGCCGTTGAGTCGGAGGTTGCTCGCAAAGTACACGAGCGCTTTCCGCTCGGGAAGCGGCCGCAGCATCGTGACCGCCGTCTGCAGCGCCGACAGCTGGCGGTCGGTGTTGAAGATGTTGAACTCGATGTCGTTCTGGCCAAAGGCGGACGAGGCGTCCGGTGCATCGCGCACACCATCACCATCCTTGTCTTCGCCGAAGATGAGCGTATCGATGACCTCCAGCAGCCGTGCCCGATCATCTGTGAAGTCCTGCATGACACGGACGGCACCACCCCCGAACGTCATGATGGCAACAAGGTCGGCCTTGTCCATCTGAGACCCGATGAACTTCTGTCCAGCCTGAAACGCCCGCATCTGATCGGCCGGCGGCGTTGCGGTGAGATCGAAGTACAGAATCAGGAGACGCCGGTCCCGGAAGCGCGAATCACCTGGCGGGGGCGTCGCGATTTCGGTCTGTGTTGGAGCCGGAACGGTCGCGACAGAAGTTCGGCCCCCCAGGACCGCGTCCGGCGGAGGGAGCGGAGCGCTCGAGCCTCCGAGCCGATGGAACTCGACGAACGCAAGCTCCTGCGCCTGGCCATCTTCGGTGACGATGAAGTCTTGTGCGGTCAAGCCTTCGAGCGCTTTGCCGTTCTTGTCGGTGACGCTGACGGTTTGAACGATGAGCCGCGTGTTGACGCGAAAGACCGGGGCGTTCGCGGGACGCTGAGGCTGTTGCTGTGCGACCAGCGGAACCGCAAGTGTCAAGACGATTGCGGCAATCGACGTCCGGCTCAAGCCGGACGCTACGCTTGAAGAGGCAACGCGATGTCGAAACATGACCGATCTATCAAACCGTTTGGTAATCACGTCGTACGTCCGGCTTCAGCCGGACGTCCCCCTAAAACCTCACCCGAAGGCTCGTCCGCAACTTTCTCATGTCGTTGGCTCGATCCGGCAACCCGAACTGCGGACTGGTGACCAGGGTGTTGACGCTGGCAAAGGTGACTTGATTCAGCACATTGGTGGCATCCACACGCCAGTCGAGATTCAATCGGTCACCCATCCGGAACGTGCGGGTCACCGACGCATTGAGCGCAAACTGCGCAGGTCCGACGATCGAGTTTCTTCCCGCATTTCCCCACTGTCCTGATGCCGGCATGCTGTAGGCGGCTGGATTCAGATAGTAGCCGGCGGGCGAGTCATCCCGGCTGGCACCGGTTGTGGACGCTCGAATCGGTCCAAGCACGCCTGTTCCCGGTACGGCCGTCAGGTACCACGGCGTCAGCGGCAGCCCGCTCCCAGTGGTCAGTTGCACGACAAACGTCCAGTCCTTGAAGAGCCGACCTTTGAGCCCGTCGATAAGCGTACCTCCGGCGATACCCGCGCCTGTCGTGTACTCGACTTGTGCCGTCACGAGGTGTCGCTGGTCAAAACTCGACGGCCCGTATTCGGCGTCGAGCTCGAGCCAGTCCTGCGCCAGCGCGGCGCCGTCGAGAGTGGCGCCGCCAAATGCCGCTGCATCATCGGTCGCTTTTGCAAACGTGTACTGGAGAGTCGCGCTGAAACCATTCCGAAGCCGACGCCGAAGCTGTACTTGTCCGGCATGTCGAAGGGAATGTCCACTCGCCGTCAGGTACCTGAACCCAGCGGGGCAGGTAGGACACGGATTGGACGCGCCAACCGGATATGTGTTGGGCAGAAACTGCTGCATCAGTTGGCTGCCCTTCGAGCCAAGGTACGAAGCCACAATGGTCAACGACGCTGGGAAATCCCTCTGCACTGAAACTTGCCAGCTATGCACGTAGCCCACCTGGAATTCTGGGTCGACGGCAAACGTGCTGAGGGCGGTCGCGGGCGCAACCGCCGTAAAGGCATTTGCCATGGTAAAGGGATTGCTCGGGTCGTTCCCGACACTAAAAGCCGTCGAAAGCGGCGGTTGCTGTGCCAGAAGCGTTGCGATTGGCTGGTAGACGGCGATGTTGCGATACACACCATAGCCGGCACGAACGACCAGCGATGATCCCGGAACAGGACGCCACGCCATTGCCAGTCGGGGTTGAACGCCGCTCTTGTCCGGATTGACCAGCGAATCGGGATATTGACGCCCCGTCAGCGGACCCTCGGGCGTAATGGCGGTGACCGCGCTCGCTGCCACGTAGCCGGGCAGGATATCCAAGTTCACCAGACGCCCAAAGCGTTCGGTCATTGGGGCTTCGTATTCCCAACGGACACCGACGTTCACCGACAGCGTTGGACTGATTCGCCAGTCGTCGGTGACGTACGCGGCATACGAGGGAGCCCGGAAATATTTGTCCGCATTACCAAACGCAATGGCACTCGTATGCGGAATACCGAGCAGAAAATCGGCGAGATCGAACCCTGTCACGGCACCGGTAAAGGAGAATCCACCACGCGGATCCTGCTGCGACTGGATTTCGATGTCCTGCTGTCGAACGTCGCCGCCAAATGAGAGATTGTGACGACCTCGATACCACCAGAATCCCTGCCCGGACCAGTTGTGGCCTTGGGCACGCGTAAATGCCGGCACGGCATCCACCAGACCAGCAATGCCGCTCGAGAACGTCAGTCTTGGTGGTCCCCAATTCACCGGATCCTGGTTGCTCCCAAGAATACCCGCGTCGCCCGAGACGTTCTTGCGATAGGCGAAATACGGTGTCCCCGTCGTCGTCAGCCGCGTAAATTGATATCGCCATCGGAACGAGAGCGCCTGAGAGATGCGATGGAACCACTCCGCCTGCGCGTCCAGACCCGTCACGTCCGTGGCATCTTCGAATCCAAAGAGCGTCCGCGTGTCGGTAGCCGTTTGTTGCCATGCCACCATCGCCGATACCTGATGACGGCCAATCACCGGCTGAATGAGCCGTGTCTGAACGCTATCCTGACGCACGCCGGTCACGATGGGCGCCTGAAAGTTGAACTGGCCGGAACTGGCCGAATCAGGGAGCGGGTAATACGCCAGAAGTGCGGCAGCCTGGGGGCTGATGCGCGGAGATGGAATTGCGTTGCCGGGAAATGGCAACCCCGTGAGAGGGTCGACAATCCGAACGGGCTGGCCAAGCGCATCGAGTGTCTGAGAAAAGTCGCCACGGCGTTCGAGGCTCGTCGGCATCAGTGCCGACTGCGTTGTCGTGCTTGTGTCTGACGACCGCTGATATCCGACGAAGAAGTTGCTCTGGTTTGCAAAACGTGGAAGTCGCAGGGGCCCGCCGAACGTCCCAAGGATCTGAGAGTCTGAATAGGACGGCTGCGCCGTCTGCTGACCCGTGAGCGAGTACGGACGAGCGTCCCAGGTCGAGTTTCCGAACTGAATGCCGTACCGGCCTGTGTACAACGAACGTCCACCTGGACGGCTGTTCCCGAAGGCGCGCGGCTGTGCAAACGGAGAGGAGGCTGCGTTGTTCACGCTTCCGTTGATGAGCAGACCATCGGCGGCGCCCATTCCTGCGTCCCCTCCGGCATCTTCCGCTGATCCAGTCGTCGTGTTGGCCGGTAGGGGCATCGTCACCGCAGGGTTGACCGCAGCACGTTGAAACCCTCGTGAGGAATCCTGAGACCCCGCCGTCTCCAGATGCTCGGACTGAGTTCTGACAGCGGGTTGTTGACTCGCCGAAGGCGGGCTCACCGAAGGAAGGGTTCGGACGGTTTCCTCAAATGGCAACAATTGCAACTCAATCGCTGGAAGTGGACCGTCGGATGGCAGTGAGATTTCCTGGCTGACCGTGGCAAACCCGAGCATTTCAACGCGAAGTGTCCACGTGCCGTCGGAAAGATCGACGAACCGAAACATTCCGTCCTGATCGGAAACCGTGATCACTTGCGTGTCTCCCTGGATTGCCGTGATCGTTGCTCCAGGAAGCGGCAAGCCGCCGAAAGTGACTTGGCCGTGGTGAGTAGAAGCGGCGCCAACCGTGCTGGCGGCGCCGGCCACGAACACAACGACCAGCCAGACTACGAGGCGAATGGTCACGCGACTTCAGTCAGGGGTTGGTGGTTCGACGTCATCGATGACAAGAACGTCGACCGAACTCTTCGTGGGCTCCAGCTTGAGCCCGAGCTGTTCCTGCACCGCCGTGAAAATCGATGGACCACTCGGGTCGACTGGAGGGAGCGGTAGGGCGCCCGGCGGTGTTCCACCTTGAGACATCAGTTGCGGCGTCCACTTGAGATCGATATCAAAGTACCCGGTCAAGCCAGTTCGGTCTACGACGATACGCTGGACGGACTGCGAGAGACTCATCGCAAACTGCGACATCAGCAACCCGCCACCGGTGATCCGCCCCGGAACGAATCGCGTGCCGCAGTGCGGGTGCTCGCCGGGCGCGGGAGCCAGGGATCGGGTATCGCGGCCTCCGGCTGCAGCCGTAGCCATGCAGTCAACAGCCGTTCTACGAAGCTGCGGACCGAGCTTGCCGTCGTTCCGCGCGAGCAGCACCGCGTAGATTGGAAGCTCGCTCCTTTCCCTGTGGACCCGCAGACTGAATCGTTCCGCCAGCAGCGACTGAAGCATCAGTTGCAGCGGACCGGCAGGGGCACCGGGACCCGGAAAATTCAACGGGACATTGCCTTCCCCTTTCGCCAGAACGTCGAAGCGATTTGTGCTGACCCATTCCGGTCCACCTATCAACTGGGCGTCTTGAAGCTGATAGGCAGTTCGGATCAGCATGCGCAGGGGCATATTGCGGGCCATGAACCGTCCACCCGGTTCAATCCCCAGCTGCACGAACCCCTCAGGAGACCTGTTCTCTCTGACCGAAGCAATCTCGAAGGCAGGACTGGTTCCTGGCGTGGGTGACGACTGAGCATCGAGTCGCGGAGCGGACACGATACCGGCCACGAGCGGCGCTCCGACGGTCGTGATCACAACTGACAGCAGGAGGACCTTTCTCCAGCCATTCAGCGCTCGCACGGTTTCGCGGCACATGATTGCTTCGATGCGTCTTTTCAGGTCGGAACCACTGACACCTGATACCCAGGCCGCTGATCCAACGACAGAAAACCGACAAGTCTTGAGAATGCTCTCGGCATACACCTGTGGCTCGCTGCCTAGCCGGATGACATCCTGGTCGCACGATCGTTCCCGCTCATCCATCAGCCGAGTACCCACCCACCACACGAGCGGATGGAACCAGAAGACCGCCTGTGTGATCGAGTGCACGGCCGCGACCAGGTTGTCGCGACGACGCACATGCGCCAGCTCATGGACCATGACGGCCGCAACCTGGGCTTCGTCAAGGTGCTCACTCATGCCGCGTGGCCACAACAAGACTGGCCGGAAGATTCCGAATATTCCCGGCTCGATTGACGTGTCTGACACGACCAGGTTGACGGGCCTGGTGATTCCACTCATCTTCTCCACACGTCGAAGTGTTGCCACCTCGGGCCCTTCACCAACGGGTGACGCCCGCCGAACAAGCAACGTGATGTGACGCCACTGCATGAACCAGTGCAACACAATCGCCGTCAGGCCACACAGCCAGATGAAAAGAAGAGCGACCGGAAGGATTGGAACGCCGGGAACGGTGATGGATACCGCGGCATCGCGAGCCGCACTTGAAGCGGGTTGCGAAAACGGCTGGCTCACCGCCTCGATCGCCACCATGACGTTGGGTGTAACGATTGGCGCAGCTGACTGCCAGTCAAACTGACGGCCGATTGCCGTCAACATGCCAAACGGCACGAGAAACTTCAGCGATGCCGCAAGCCATAGCCGGTATCGAATCTCTGCGTGGTTCTGTCGCAGTACGAGGGTCAGCATTCCAATCACGATGGCGACGAGTGTCGATTGCCACAGATGGTCGCCGAGAAGCTCGACCATGCTCCAGATCGTTTGCGGAAGTGCCTCGGTCATACGATCTCCTGTCTGCCGTCCTCTGTGGCC
The DNA here is from genome assembly GCA_036556585.1 of Vicinamibacterales bacterium. Classification (GTDB taxonomy): domain Bacteria; phylum Acidobacteriota; class Vicinamibacteria; order Vicinamibacterales; family JAMQPK01; genus DATBJG01. Next base: position 12,598 of record DATBJG010000209.1, on the reverse strand, counting down.
TCTGTGGTGAGATTGGTCCTGTCTGCTCCTCAGTCCGGGGTGGGCTGTGTCACGTTGTCGATCACAAAGACCTCCACCGGACCCCGCGTCGAATCCAGTTTCAACCCAAGCTGTTCCTGCACTGCGGTCAGTATGGAAGGACCGCCAGGATCAATCGATGGCTGCTGAGGAGCGCCAGGCGGCGGAGGTCCTTGCGGAACCTGATCCGGCGTCCAGCTCAGCTCGAAATCGAAGTTCCCTGATAACCCAGTGCGATCCACCACCACGCGCTGGACGAACGGCGAAATGGTGTTCGCAAACAGGGAGAGGGGAAGGCTCCCTCCAGTCAGCTGGCCCGGACCGATTCGCATACCGCACGGGAGTCTTTCGCCTGGCTGCGGCGGCGCCGGCGGTGCTCCACCACGACGTGCCGCTACCAGCGCCGCACAATCTGCGGCGGCAGGACGAAGTTGAGGGCCGAGCTTCCCGTCGGCGCGCGCCAGCACGAGCGCGTAGATCGGCAGTTCCCGCTGCTCGGCATGCATTTTCAGGTTGAACCGCTCTGCCAGTAGAGCACGAAGCATGAACTGAATGGGGCCGGGAGGCCCCCCAGGACCTGAAAGAGGAACGTCCCCCTCGGCTTTCGCGACAATGTCGAAGCGATCTGAGTCGACCCAACCGGGCGCCCCGATGATCTGGGAGTCCTGAAGCTGGTAGGCATTTCGAATCAAGAGGCGCAACGGGACGTTGGTTGCCGTATATCGCCCGCCTGGCTGGATTCCCAGCCTGACAAAAGGCTCACCAGACTTGTTCGGCCGTACGGACGCTACCTCGAATGTTGGTCCCGGCGCAGCGACGCCGGAGTCTGGCCGGGGCGCTGGCGCCTGGGCCAGCAGATGCGACGACACTGCACAGGCCAGCACGGGCGCGGCTGTGACAAAGAAGCGATACCAACCGTTCTGGCGCATCATCCTTTGTCCTTTCCGTCAGGTTCTCGGCGCGGTGTTCGATGAGCGAGCCGACGAAGTGTCTGCTCGGCTTGCTTGACGTCCTCGAGCGTCAGTTTTCCCGTGTCGATGAGGTGCGCCACGACGGGCTGGATCCGACCGTCAAAAAACCCCAGCAACTCGTCAATCAGACGGCGCTGCGCGCTCGCCCGGGAGATCACGGCCTCGAATACGTGCGCATTGCCGATCTTTTTGACGCGCCTGACCGCCTTTTTGGCTTCGAGCCGATACACGGTCGTCTGGACGGTCGTATAGGCGGGTCGAGTCCGCTCGGGAAACGCCTCCTGAATCTCGCGCACCGACGAGGTGCCCCGGGTCCAGAGCGCCTCCATAATCTGAAGTTCCAGTTTTGAGAGTTTCGGGCCTGCCACCATTCTCCTACCGTCGTCATCAGATCTACTACACTTGTGTGTTTTGTGCAAGGAGTGAGAACGACGATCGACCGTTACGGTTGTGCCATCGGTGTTTGTCTGACAACGCCTCGGCGAAGTCTGGTTGCTAGGACCGTGTCAGTTCGTAGCGGTGTGCTTGAAGGTCAGACCTCACGAGACCCCCGGCGCGCGCGGGCAGCATGGCCAGACCGAGCAGAAAGAGAACCAGCACCGCAAACGCGACATATCCGGTGACAGGGCTCACCACAGCCTGCGTCAGCGTCCCAAGCGTCAGGCCTTCGAGCATGGCCAGGAGCACGCGCTTCAGCCCACCCTCTCCCGGATTCGAGATCGCTGCGAGAATCACAAATTTCAGCACGAACGCCGAGCCAAAGATCACCACCAAGCTGCGCAGCACGCGGACGCGATCGGGCGAGGCAACGAGCGTATTGAGAAGGAGTACGAACAGAAACACCTGGCAAAACAGCCGGGGCAAACCAGATTCGGGAGTGGCGATGTTGAACGCCTGCGCGGCCGCCGCGAACGTGGCCAGCAGGACAACGAGGCCGTTGATATTTGCCAACGCTGAACGGTCTGCACGCATGAGGCGCTCGGGAACAAGGGCGCCGCATCGAACCAGAATACTCAGCAGCATGGTTGCCAGCACGAGCGCGAAGAGAGGCGGTGGCACCAACGCGACCCGGTCGGCCACGCGCACCCCACCGAGCAAGGTGACGGTGAGAAACACGAGCGGCAGGTACAGCGCTTCCCGAATGGGCGTCATCTATTTGCGCTGCCGCAAAGCGCGGAGAGGATTCAGGTCCGAGAGGTCTTGTTTGGTGCCGGCCTCGAGCTCCGCTCTGAGTTCGTCGGCACTCTTCATCTGCAGGTCTGGATCATCGACAATCAGTCCTGGCGCGAGGGCAATGGCCCGGTCGACAGCTTCTAACCCCAGCCCGAAGAGCTGGTCGTCCTGATAGAGCCGTCCCCACCCTTGTCGATAGTAGCTGTAGGCGATGTAGAACTGCGTTCGCGCATCCCGATCTGCGGGATCGGCGCGTTCGAACGCACTGCGCGCCGGCACGAACTGATCCTGCCGAAAGAACCGTAATCCTGTGTCAAACGCTTGCTGGTCGATGCTGTAGACCCCGACCGTCGCCGACAATCCACCAATGACTTCCGCGGTGGTCTGTGGCTGCTCCAGGTACACCCAGAAGATAAAGGCGGAATAGCCCACGGCAACCGCAAGCCCGAGTGCACGAAGGCCGGTTTCACCTACCATTGCAGGATTGCAGGAAGGATTGCATTAAGGCAATCCTTATTTCAATCCTTTCTGCAATCCTGCAATCCTGCAATCCTGCAATTTCAGTAGTAGCCCAGCCTCTGGGCCATTTGCTCGTTCTCACGCCACTTGCGGAAGTGATCGGCCGAAAGTCGATAGGACCAGTAGGACGCGAAGCCGATGCGCTCAACCCAGCCGAGTGTGCGCAGAAGCTTTCGGCGATGGGGATATCGCTTGATCAGGATATTTTCGAGCACGTTCGTGGTGACGTTGTTGATGACTGACATCTGGAGGATTCCGAGCGAGTCGATGAGAATCTGACGGTTCCCGGCCGCGTGGCTGATCGGTATGTCGTAGCTGAAACCGCTGACGGTAAATCTGTGGTTCTGTTCTACGAACCCGTGTCGGAAGAAGACCTGAGAGCTGTTCCAGTCGAGGCGTGTAGACCCGTACGAAAGTACCGCCGGCGTGTACGTCGTCGGATCAAGCAGTGTTCTCCTGGTAACCTCCCAGACCGCTGACGGCTGATCGGGCAGCTCAGCCGGACCAGGGTCACTTGCCTCTTGCGCAAGTGCGCATGGCACCACAAATAAGGTCGCGATCAGAATGTAGGCGATCTTCTCGGGAAGACCCGGCACAAAGCACTTTTTACGTCCCGCTTCGGTGTACAAATTCAATGTCGTGGCGATTCGTCGGAGTGCCATGAGTTCCTCCGCAAACGATCCAGCAGCAAATCAGCAGCGCTCCACTCGCGCGAGCGATCCGCAATCGAACCGGTCGGCTCGCGCGTCGCGCCAGTCAGCAGTCAGCAAGGATCGATCCGGTGGTGGCTCGGGATTCGGGGGTCGGGATTCGGGACTCGAGATCGATTAAGTCGCTAGATCTTTCGAATCCCGAACCCCGACACCCGAACCCCGAGGCCATGAAGCAATCCGCATCACCCTGTTGCAGTCGACGACAGGTGTACTGACGAGACTTTGCGCCCGATAAGGGGTGAATCCCGAACCCCGAATCCCGAGCATCAGGTATTCCAGAAGCCTGTCACGGCCTCAATTTGGCGAGCGGGATTGAGCACGAAAACGTTTGTACCGCGCCCCCGCTCACTTCCATCGGCCATTCGCGCGACCCAGTCGGCGAGCACCGTCCCTTGACAGTGTCTGACCACTCCGTCTCGCTGGATCGCAACACCGGGCATGAAGCGGTGGAGCGCGGAAAGGTGAGCGCGGAGATCGGCGATTCCATCGATCGAGCTGAATCGATCGTGGAAGCGGATGTTTGCCGCTACCAGGCGAGCCAGTCTGTCTTCGCGCGTTCCCGTATCGACCTCTGACCATGCGGCAAACCATCCATCCACGGCGTCGCCTGCAGTCGCGTGGAGCTCATTCAGCACAACATTCGCAAAGAGCGACAATTGATATCGCCAACCTTGCTGGAATTCGTCGCGCATCGTCGAATCGGCAAAGTCGTGCGACAGGGACAGCAAGGTGTCACCCTCTTGCTCGGCAAGACGTATCGTCACGAGCGAGCCACCGGGCGGAATCGGCGTGCCGCTCGCAAAGCCGTACGTGAAGACGATCCGCTGCGGCGAAACAAGCTCGACGACGTCACCGGTGGCTTGGATCCCTCCAGGAAAGACAATCACCATTCGGCCGCCCGGCGTCGCGTCGATTGAGGATCCTGCACCCCACCAGGATGCCCAACGCGCGCTGTCGGTGAAGAACCGGAAGACGTGTTCACGCCCGGCTCGAATCAGCACCGTGCGCTCGAGCCGATGGGACAGGGACGCTCCTTGTATCATGGCTTTCGAGTCTCCTGACGGCGACGGCGGGGGCGCGGGCCGCGTCGAGATTGTTCCAGCTCCACCTGCAGCTTGAGACGCCAGAGCGAGTGGTCCCACATGCGTTCGAGCATTTGTCCAACAGGGCCCAACGCCTCTCGCCGAGCGCGGTAATAACGTTGGCGCCCCTCGCGTCGGACTTCGACGAGTCCGGCCGATGCCAGGCACCGAAGCTGCAACGACACGGCACCAAAGGTCACGTCCGGCATCGCCTGATGAATGGCGCCCGCACCCAGTTCGCGAGTCCACACGAGACGAAGAATCTCGCGACGGCGCGGCGAGGCAATTGCCGACAGGACCGACGCTTCGAGCTCCACGCCATTAATTTATATAAAACTAAAATATTGTCAAGGGGCTTTGCCGGGCTTTAGGCTGTAAACTTTTCGCTTTGGAAACGAGAGCCGAAAGCCCAGAGCCGAGAGGAGGCCCCCCTTGCCGTCGCCTTATGAAAGTGCCGATTTGATCATGAAACTCTACAAACTGCGGCGCGAAGCCACGATGCGCGAGGCGCGCACATGGTTTGCGCTGAGTTTCAACCCTGAAAGCGCCGACGAAATCGCCAGAACCATGGCGGGCCCCAACAGCGCCCACTTTCGAATGGTCACGAGCTACTGGGACATGGCCGCGTCATTTGTGAACAACGGCGCGATTGACGAAAAGATGTTTTCCGATGCCAACGGGGAGCACTTCGTTGTCTTTGCGAAGGTCGAACCGTTTCTGGCAGAACACCGGAACCGGATGGGCAGCCAGGCCTTCATGGCCAATCTTGAAAAACTGATCATGAAGTTGCCCAATGCAAAGGAAAACCTGGCGACGATTCGCGAGCGTTTCAGGCAGATAGCAGCCTCACGCCCGGTCGGGCAAACCACCGGCCCCCGGTAGCCCGCCGTGCTACATTACGTTGATTGATCAGATCACCGGACGACCGGAAAAGGTCGCCGACAAGTACGGAGGCTCTTCATGCGTATGTGCTTTACACGCTCGCAGGCATTGTGGCTTGCGGCGCTGATCGTGGTGGTCCTGACCGCAACAAGTGGTGGCGCCCAGCAGTCCGCCGCGGGTGGGCAGCAGGGTGCACCGCCGGCAGGCGGTCGCCAGGGTGGACCTCCATTTCCTCGCGTCCCTGCCCTGCCCTTCCCGGACGCGCCGCAGGTCTTCGAGACTTTAGGTCCATCGATACGGGCAGTGCCTTACGTGAAAGGTCTCGTCAATCCATGGAGCCTTGCGTTTCTTCCCAACGGAGACATGCTCGTCACCGAAAAGGGCGGTCAGCTTCGCATCGTCCGCAACGGAACCCTTGATCCTCAGCCGATCGCCGGCGTTCCGCAGGTGTGGGCCATGGGCCAGGGCGGTCTGCTCGAAGTGGCACCGCATCCACGGTTCGCCGAAAACCAAACGCTCTACCTCACCTACTCCAAACCCGGCGAGCGCGGCGCAACGACGGCGCTTGCGCGCGGACGCTTTGACGGCAAGTCTCTGACCGACGTGCGCGATATCTTCGTCGCGGACAATTGGGCAACCGGCGGAGCGCACTTCGGGTCGAAGATTGCATTCGGGCGCGATGGCATGCTCTACATGACGGTTGGTGAGCGCAACGATCGCAATCGCGCGCAAGACACGGCGCTTCACGGAGGAAAGGTCCTCCGATTGCGCGAGGACGGCACGGTACCGCCCGACAATCCTTTCGTGGGCCGCGCGGGGTTCAAACCGGAAATCTATTCGTACGGTCATCGCAACCTTCAAGGTCTGACGTTCCACCCGGAGACCGGTGCGCTCTGGGAAACGGAGCATGGACCACAGGGTGGCGACGAGCTCAATACGATTCTGCCTGGCAAGAACTATGGCTGGCCGGTCGTCACCTACGGTCGCGAGTACACCGGAGAAATCATCGCGAGCCAGCCGTGGCGTGAAGGCATGGAGCAACCGGTCATGTTCTGGCTGCCCTCGATCGGCCTCTCGGGCATGGTGTTCTATACAGGTGATCGATTCCCGGCTTGGAAAGGCAACCTCTTTGTCGGCGGCCTGTCGGGATTGCACCTTCAGCGGGTGGTCTTTACCGAACGCGGGCCAGTGGGCCGCGAAGCGTTGATTGGTTCACTCCGGCAACGCGTCCGCGACGTGCGACAGGGTCCCGACGGGCTGCTCTATCTGGCCGTCGATGGAACCCCGGGCGGAATCATTCGGATCGAACCGGCTGCGGCACCGACCACGGCGAGCACAAGATAAGGTTCCAGGGTTCCAGGGTTCTGGAACTTTAGAACTCCGGAACCTTAGAACTTAAAACCGAGCTCGTACTCGTCTTTGGGAAACAAGTCCGTGTTGACGTCCTCGAGCGTCCCGCGGTCGAAATCCGGGCCGTAAAGCGTGGGGGTTGCCAGGTAATCGGCGACGAGCTGGTCGACATTGATGCCGGCCCGTTCATAATGCTCGCGCACGCGAGGGTCGGCCAGACGCCTTGTGATCGCTGCCCGATCGATCTCAATCGGATCGCTGCTCCCCAACAGAATACCGGGCAAGCTCACGACGTACGGGAAAACGCGAATGAAGCCGTTGTGCACGCGCTGGGTAGGCGCCCAGGTGGCCGCCAGACCTTTCGGTCGAAGGCGGTCGCGCACGAGTCGAAAATACTCGTCGGAATAGAGATTGCCGGAATACGCACTGCTCGGACGGAGTGCGTCGGCCTCGATGATGTCGAACTTGGGCGCCGAGTGCATCAGGTGGATGCGGCCGTCGCCGGCGATATGTTCGACACGAGGATCGCTCAGCAGGCCCTGCAACCCGCGGTAAGGGTGCACGGCACTCAGCTCTCGAAGCGTGCCGAGCTGGGGCCGGATGATTTCAACGCACGTGATCCGTTCGATCTCCCGGCGTCCGGCCGCGCCGTACACCGTGTCTCCCGATCCCAACCCGACAATGACGACGTGCCTCGGATCGGCGTGAACGAAGGCGGGCAGCATGCCAAGCGCCGTGTGCACCTCACCATACGGCATCATGCTTTGGCCCAGTCCGTTCACAAATACCGTCGTGCGTGGTTGAGAAGCTGAGGGCTCCACACGAAGAACCGACAGCCCTGAGGCGTCCTCCCCATAGACGATGCGATCGCTGGTCGTGCCGTGCAGGCGCGCCCAGAGTCGTTGGGCATCAGGCATTACAACGAGCGTCAGCGCCATGGCAACAACCAGCGCGGCACTCAGGGCTGCGCGCTTCACGGCAAACAGCACAAACACCAGGCTCAGCGCTGTCAGCGTTTTCAAGGTGCCGGCGGTGCCGAGCACGTTCAGCAGCACCCATCCCGTAAACACCGTTCCCATGACGCTGCCTGCGACATTGGCGACAAGAAGAAGCCCAACCCGTCGTCCAAGCCGATCGAGATCGGTCTGGACCACACGCTGGAGTACCGGAAAGCTGAAACCCATGAAAAACGTGGGCAGCAGGATGAGTAACGCCGGAAGGCCAAAGTAGAAAACGACGAACGTCCAAGGCACGTCGGGAGCTCGGTCTGCCCCAACGAGACCGCTCACGATTCCGGCCAACTGTTCAACGCTCCTCGGCACGTCCAGGGGATCGTACTTGGCGAAATATTCCCGAACCCAGCTGACGTCGTCGGCCAGCCCGATGAAGCCCGTAAAGATGCCGGCGGCTGTCAGTCCAACTGCTGTTTGCAAGGTCAGAAAAACGGGTGCGGGACGGCGAATCCATGCGGCGTAGCCACTCCCGAAGAGCGCACCGAGCGCAAGGCCGATGAGGTACACCGAAAGCAGCGTGCCAAACGTAAAGGCGGTCGATTTGACCATCACACCCAGGAGACGGAACCAGACGATCTCGAGCGAGAGTGCGAGAAATCCGGACAGGCCATAAATGGCCAACCAGGTGCGAAAGCCGAAGGTGGAAGGAATCGATTCCACCCCCGAAAAGACTCCCGACCCCTTTTTCCCCGCGCCCTTTTCCGAGAGGGCTGGTGTTGCGCGCCATACAAACGGCAAAACCACCACCACACAGATCAGATTCAGCATCCCTCCGAGTCGCAAACTTCCATCGAGCCCGAACCGCGGAAGCAGCCACCAGGTGGCCGTCAGCGCACCCACCGCCGCTCCAAGGGTGTTGACACCGTACAGCGCACCAACTGTCGAGGCGGCGCGTTCGAGTTTCTCGGTCAGCGCTTTCGCCAGGAGAGGCAGGGACATGCCCATGAAGAACGTCGGCCATAACAGGCTGGCAAAGAGGATGACCGCCGTGATCGGAGGTGCAATCGCCAGCGGGCCCAGGTGCTGATACAAAACGTCGTAATACAAGATGCGACTGAAGAAGCTGAACAGGGCTATCGCAAGCTCAGAGGCCGCGAACAGCAGGAGGTTGGTGCGCCTGGAACAGCGATCGGCAAGGTGCCCACCGCACAAGTGGCCTACGCCAAGACCGGCCATGAAAGCGGCCACGATGATCGTGAACGAGTAGACGTCGGTACCTGAAAAGATCGCGAGCATGCGCTGCCAAACGACCTGATACAGCAATGCCGCAACGCCCGACAGGAAGAAAACCGCGAGAGCAGGAACCAGCGTCATATTCACGTGGGGCTCCGCCCCACACCCCGGCTCGGGAGCTTGCGGGGGCCCCACGCCCCGCGCCGCTCCCTCGCAGGCGCGCTATGCGCGCTTAGTGCCGTGATTGTATCCGGCGCTTGAAGTTCGAGGCCCTATGGCTCCAGAGTTCGAGGGGTTCGGAACCCGCCTCGCAAACTCCAGAATCTGCAGACGCAGTTCAGCGCTTGATTTCGTGTATCGGCACTGAACTCCTGTTGAAATTCCCGGCCAAATTGCAGAGCTCTCGCTTCATCATGTTTAGTATCACTTGACACATCCATGCGGGATGAGCGTAAATCGCTGGATTGGATTATGCACGCGAGTCCTGACTGGAGATTCGGTTCATCAGAAACCGACAAGGGGGGCAAAGCTATGCGCGGGATCGTAAGGACGTTGGCTACGCTGACGGCGTTCGTCTTGATGCCAACGATGCTTTGGGCGCAGGCCACGATCGCGGGAACGGTGACCGATGCGTCGGGCGCAGTTCTGCCGGGGGTGACGGTCGAAGCGTCCAGTCCGGCCCTGATTGAAAAGGTGCGAACGACCGTGACGGGCAGCAACGGTCGGTATCAAATTGTCGACCTCCGGCCCGGCACGTACTCGGTGTCGTTCACGCTGACGGGATTTGTTGGACTGCGACGCGACGGCGTGATTGTCGGCGGCACGGCAGTGATTGCCGTTGACGCGGAGATGAAGGTCGGCGGTGTGCAGGAGACGATCACCGTGACCGGCGAGACGCCGGTCGTTGACGTCCAGAGCACCATCCGTGAGATCACGCTCGACAACGAGACCATGCGGACCCTTCCCGGCCCGCGCAGCTACAGTCATCTGCTGACAATGGTTCCCGGGCTGCAGACGAACCTCAATAACGCCGCCACCGGTCCGGTCTTCGCCATCTTTCCGATCCACGGCGGCCGAGGCGTCGAGTCGCGTCTGACGGTCGAGGGATTGAACATCAGCAACCCGCCCGGCGGGAACCAGCCGCCGAACTACACCGCCGACATCGGCAACGCGGCCGAAGTGACGATGATCACGTCCGGTGGGCTCGGAGAGTCCGAAACAGCCGGCCTCACCATGAACATCATCCCGAGACAGGGCGGCAACAGCCTGACGGGTCTGTTCTACGTCTCCGGCTTCTCGGAGGGGATGCTGTCGGACAACTACAACGCTGAGCTTCAGGCGCGCGGCGCCACGCAGCCGACGCCGCTGACCCGTGTCTACGACTTCAATACAGCGGTTGGCGGCCCGATCGTCAGGGACAAGGTCTGGTATTACATGAGCGTCCGCGTACAGGGTCAGCGGCAGGATACACAGAACGTTTACTACAACCAGAACGCGGGCAACCCGAACGCCTTTACGTACGTCCCGGATCTCAGCAGGCTGGCGTTCTCGGATCGGTTGTGGGAGAACTACACGCCCCGCATCACCGTGCAAGCGACGCCCCGCAACAAGTTCTCGTTCGCGTGGGATGAACAGCCGGTCTGCCGCACGTGCACGGGCACGACCTCGCTGACCGGCTCGCCGAACTTCATTTTCCCGACCTCGCCCGAAGCTGATGGCCACGGCGAGTTCAGCCCGCAGCGCGTCCAGACAGCGCGTTGGACCTCGCCGGTGACGAGCCGGTTGCTCCTCGAAGCAGGGTTCGGCACCACCTATTACCAGTGGGGGGGACGCGCGCTCGACCCGAACCCGGGGAGGGATCTGGCGCAAGTGGTCAATATCGGCCAGACCATCGTGCCGGGCGTCGTCACCAATATGCGGTACCGTTCGCAAAACCCACTCAACAACAGGACCAGGGGATCGAACTGGACTGCGACGGCCTCGTACGTGACCGGCGCGCACGCCGTCAAGATCGGCTATCAGGGGAGCTACTGGCGCGACGACCGCGAGATGCAGACCAACACCCAGCAGCTGGGGTACTTGTTCGTCTTCGGGGGCCCGAGTCAGATCACAGAGTACGCGGCCCCGTACCAAGTGAACGCCAATGCAATGCAGATGACGCTGTACGCACAGGACCAGTGGACGATCAATCGCCTGACGCTACAGGGTGCGCTCCGTTGGGACCGTCCCTGGAGCTGGTTCCCGGAGCAGGTCCAGCCTGCGGGCCGGTTCTTCCCCGGCGCCACCTTCCCGAAGACCGATGGCGTGACCGGCTACAACGACATCACCCCGCGCATGGGCGCCGCTTATGACGTGTTCGGCAACGGCAAGACCGCGCTGAAGGTGACCCTGGGCAAATACCTGCAGGGCGCGAGCGTCAGCAACCTCGCGTATGGCGCGAACCCGTCGCTGCGGATTCCGGGCGGCGGCGGCGGCATTTTTCCCCCGTCGGTCACCCGCACGTGGGGGGACCTGAACGGCAACTTCAACCCGGATTGCAACCTGAACAATCCACTCGCACAGAGCCCAGCCACGACGGGCAGCGTCGATAACTGTGGCCAGATCAGCGACCTCCGGTTCGGCAGCTCGCAGCTCATCGGCGCGCAGTTCGATCCGGACGGGTTCTCAGGGTGGGGCGTCCGTCCGTCGGACTGGGCGTTCGGCGTGTCGGTGCAGCAGGAGCTTTTCCCGCGCGGTGCGGTCGAGGTCGCCTATCACCACCGCTCGTTCACGATGTTCTCGACCGGGGGCACCGTGACCGACAACCTGCTGGTCTCCCCGAGCGACCTCGGGGCGTGGACGCTGACAGCACCGAGGGATCCGCGCCTGCCCGGTGGCGGCGGCTACCCGGTTGGTCCGCTGTACAACCCGAACTCCAATGTGTTCGGCCAGGTGAGCAATTTCATCACGCCGACCAACAAAGTGGCTGACGACACGCGCGTGTTTGATGGCGTTGACGTCACGTTCAACCTCCGCAACGTCAGCGGCGTGACGTTCTCGGGCGGTACCAGCACCGGCAAGGTGACAAACGACTGGTGCGCCATCCGTGACGCCGTTCCGGAAAACGCCTCCGCGATGGGGGCCCCCACCCCTGGTAGTGGTTACCTGCTGAATCCGTACTGTCTCCAGGAGTCACCTTGGGAGACGTCGTTCCGTGCCGCCGTGACGTACACGATCCCGCGCGTCGACGTGCTCATCAGCTCGGTGTATTCGGACAAAACGAACATCGGCACCGACCAGCTCGTCTCCCTGGCGGCCAACTACACGCTGACGGCGGCGGACCTGGCCGACGCGGCGGCGCAGATCGGACGCCCCTTGAACTTGACCGGACCACTGACGGTGAACCTGCTCGCACCGGGCCAGCTGTATGGGGAGCGTGTCCGTCAGTGGAATTTCGGCGCCAAGAAGGTCGTCCGCTTTGGAGCGCAGCGGTTGACGCTGGGCGTGGACATCTACAACCTGATGAACAGCAACACCACGACGGGCTTCAATCCGGTGTTCGTGCCGAACGTCGCGGGGTGGAATTCGCCGACCACCTACTTGAATCCGCGCGTCTTCCGCCTGAACGCGGAGTACGCATTCTAAGAACGGGTGCTGGGTGCTGCGCGCTTCGTGCTGGGTGCTGGGCAGGGTGCCGGATGCAAGATGCGCCCGGCACGGTACGC
>DATBJG010000208.1:0-12814 GCA_036556585.1 Vicinamibacterales bacterium | reverse complement strand
GGCGGCCGAGGATCTGCAATGGTGGGGCGATAGTTGGCTCGACAACATCAACTATCGGAACATTGACGTCCAGTTGAACGTTCCGGTTCATATGGACGTGATGACGCGTGACCAGGTGATCAAGATGGTCACACCGGGGATTCAGCGTGTGAAAGAGTTCTGCGCTCAACATCTCGCGAAGGGGAACTACTTTCAGGGATGCCCGGCACAGGTGCGGTAGGCTACCGATGAACATGACCAGCGTGACTCTCCCGCCGGTGCCGCTTGATGAAGCTGCGCCGTTCTACCACGGCTACCTTGCCGAGTGTCCGGATGGTCGGGTCGGCATGCGCCTCGAGGCTCAGGCATCCGAACTCCAGGCTCTTTGCGCGCGGCTCAGCGAGTCGGGTGCGATGTTTCGCTATGCAGAGGGGAAGTGGACGATCAAGGAGGTCGTCGGGCATCTGCTCGATTCGGAACGCGTCTTCGCGTACAGGCTGCTGCGGGTCAGTCGAGACGACCGGACAGAGTTGCCGGGATTTGACGAGAAGACCTACGTCCCGCAGGGTCAATTCAATTTGCGCAGCCTCGACGGCCTTGTGAACGAGTTCCGGCTGCAGCGTGCGAGCACGTTAGCGCTCGTCAATGGCATCCCTGCAGCCGCGTGGGTTCATGTGGGAACAGCAAATGGCTATCGTATCAGCGCCCGCGCACTCGCCTACATCATCGTCGGTCATACCGCGCACCATCTCGGCATCCTGCGCGACCGCTATCGGCTCTCTGCGACAGACTGAAGCCGCTCGAGTCCGCGGCTGCTGTTTTCCGAAGCGTTAATCCATCATGCACCAAACCAAGGTTTGGGTCTTCTTCTACGGGTCGTACATGAATTTCGAGGTCCTGCGTCAGGTCGACTTCGTTCCTGATCAGTGGGAGGCTGCGCGGTTGGCGCTCTGCTATATGGCGTTAGAAATGGATCCAAGACCGGCCGCGAACGATTACGTTGATCGCATTGTCGATTCTGCGAGGGCTTTCGGTTTTCCGGGTTGGTATATCACTCGGCTGGAGAGCTTTCGCCACTAGGGAGTGGGGAAGTCGAAGAGGTTTTCTATGCGCACACTTCGCATCGTTGCGTCACTGAGTCTTCTGGTTGCCGCGGTTTCAGTTGGGGCGGCTCAGCGTCCGGCTTCGGATGTTCCGCTGCTCGTCTCGACTGCCTGGCTTGCCGAGCATTTGAAGGATCCTGCTGTGGTGGTCCTGTGGACAATCCAGGGGAATCGTGACGAGCCGCAGATTGCGGGAGCACGACCTGTTCCGCACGAGTCGGTCATGAGTATGGCCGGAGGGAAACACGGATTGCTCGGGCCACAAGAACTAGTGGCAGTCCTCGAGCGTGCAGGCGTGTCGAACAGCTCGCACGTTGTGGTTTACGGGGACCCGACGTCCGCTGGTTGGCTGTTCTTTGCTCTTGATTACCTGGGTCACGACCGCATCTCGATGCTCGACGGCGGAGTCGAGAAGTGGCGCGCGGAAGGGGGGCCCGTTGCCGTGCCATCGCCGTCCGCCACCACCCGCGGTAGTTTCAAACCGGCTGTTCGGACGCGGCTGAACGCGACGTCCGCGCAAGTGCAGGCGCAGCTGGGTGGCGGGCAGGGCGCTTTGCTCGATGCGAGATCGAGAAAAGAATACGACAGTGGTCGGATTCCCGGCGCTCGGCTCGTACCCTGGCAGGATGTTTACGCGGATCCAAAGGCGCAGCTGTTCAAGAGCAGAGAGGCGTTGGTGGCCATGTTCAAAGAAGCAGGCGCGGCGCCCGGCATGCCGGCGATCACGTACTGCCAGCTTGGCCTTCGATCGAGCGTGCTCTATTTCGCTGCCAAGTACGCCGGCCTCGACGTGAGCAATTACGTGGGATCGTGGGCGGAGTGGGGCGCCCTTGGTCTGCCTGCTGAACGCTGAAAAGTTAGCCATCGAGAATCCGCGATAATTCGCGGCCGTGCCCGCGTATTTCGTGGATCTGCCGGCATCGCCGGGCGATTCGCCCTGAATTGCCCGGGTTCCGGTGGCCCCGTTTTCGCTCTTTGAACGTGTCGACCCCCAGCTGGGGGTCTCTTTGCGATCGGTACTCCCCTTCATTTCTATAGTCATCGTCGTCGGCGTGGAGCTGGTGATTGCACTGCTCCTTTGTGCGACGGTCTACGCCCTCGTCCAGCTGGCGGTTCGTCTGATGCCGGGGCTTTCCGCACACCCCGAGTGGCGCCGCCTTGCGGCGGTCAAGGCTCGGAACGTTCTGATCGCCTGTGTCGTGGCGCTGTCAACGGGGATCATCGTTCTCAATAGCTTCATCGTGTTGCGCGGCCTCGACCCTGTCGGATACACCCTGGGCCTGATTCGGTCCATCGCCCCGACGACGTGGACGGCGTTTGGTGTTGGCGCGGCAACGCTGGCAGCCGCGACGATCGGACTGCATCTGGTCACGCGGATTCTCCGTCGGTTGTTGCATCTCACCGAAAGAACACTCAACAGCTGGGATCACCTGAAGGACAACAACCAGAGCGTTGCTGTTCTCATGAAAGGGCTCGACCGTGCGGCTGTCACCCTTGGTTGGATCCTCGTTGCCGTGCTTGCCTCGATCGTCATACGGCTTCCATCTCCGGTAACAAACAGCCTGCTGCTGGTGGCGCGCATTTATCTGGTGATTGCGGTCGGCCTTCTGGTGATTCGATCGACGGCAGTCATTGTCGATACGTTGAACGGCCTGAGCCGCCGCTACGCGCAGCAGCGAGGCTGGCTGCAGTACTACGAGCACCTGCGGCCGCTCGTGCCCACGTTTCGTGCGTGTCTCGAGTACGCGCTTTGGATTGCCGTGGCATCCCTCATCATGGTTCAGATGGCGCCCATGCAGCGCCTTGCCGCGTGGGGTCCACGTCTGATTCAGGCGATTGCCCTGTTTTTTGCCGGCCGCATGCTGATAGGGCTTGGTTATCTCGAGATCGGGCATCGCATGCTGCCGCGCGAAGGACTCGACGAAACGGAGCGGCGGCGTCGCGCGACGATGTTGCCGCTCGTGCGGAGCGCGTTCACGTACGCCGTCTACTTTGGCACCGCGGTGCTCGTTCTTGGTGCGCTGGGCTTCAACCCGATGCCTTTCCTCGCGGGTGCCGGCCTGCTGGGGCTCGTGGTCGGGTTTGGCGCACAGTCGCTGATTAATGACGTTGTCTCTGGATTCTTTATTCTGTTCGAGAACATCTATCTGGTTGGAGACCTCATCGAGGTCGGCCCGGCGAAAGGAGTGGTAGAAGCCATCGAGTTCCGGACGACGAAAATCCGCGACGCCGAAGGGCGCGTTCACGTCATCCGCAACGGCGATATGAAACCCATCATCAACTATTCGAAGGACTACACCATAGCCGTCGTGTCCATGGAGGTCGCATACGATGCGGACCTTCCATCTGTCTTTGCGGGGTTGCGCGACGCCGGCGAACGCTTGCGCGCCGACAACAGCAACGTTCTCGAGGACACTTTCGTCGAAGGGATTACAGCCTTTGGCGCCTCCTCGATGACGATCCGAACATCAACGCGCGTTCGGGCGGGATGCCAGGAGGCTGTTGCCGCTGAGTTGCGATTGCTGATCAAGGAGACGTTCGATCGCGAGGCCGAAGTCGTCCCGCGCAAGACCCTTGTCGGTTCGGCGAGGGGGGCCTGAGGTCGGTCACGAGAATTCGTATTACATGAGCGTCTTGAGCACCAGACTGACCACTTCGTCCAGAGGCACGATGGCGAGAAGGACCGGGAGGTAAGGCAACAGCGTTGCAATCGTCAGAGCGATGACTGCGCGCGAGTCGAGCACGAGAAGATTCATCTCCCGGACATTGGCGGCAATGGAGAACAAATCTGTCGTTGCCGAAAAGTCCGGAGCGGCAAGCGCCTCGGCGTCGACCTGGTGCCCTCTGCTGGTCCAGCGGGCTTCGAATTGGTGCCCGAGCTTGCTCGCCAGGCGGCCATATTCGAACGTCCCGCGCCAGTGGAGATGGGAAAGCGGACCGAACAGACTGAACAGTGGGCCGAGAAATATCAGCAACACGACGAGCACCTGGCCAACGATGAGCAACCGAAAACTGGCGGCGGGCTGACCGTCGTACAGGATGCTTTCCGCAACGCTGCCGGCCGCCATCGCACCAATCCCAAACGCCAGGATGGTGAAGCCCCTTACCGGCATGATGTTAAATCGCAACCCACCCATGTGATCGGGATGTCCGGCGACCAGTCGAAGGGGCATCCGGGACACGCGCCACAAAAACCAGGCCCAGACCAGCACTCGGCAGAGCCACGCGTTCAGCAGGGCCTGGAAGAACGGTTGACTCACAAACGTTCGCCACCATCCCGCGAGGGACAAGTCGAACGGGCCGGCACCGGCCCGGGCCACCCACGTTGAAACCTCAGTAGGGTAGAGAACTCGCGAGAGCCCGATGGTCGAGATATATGCGAGCAAAAGGAGCAGCGCGTCGGTCCACGGTGAGCCCAGAAACCGGCGCGTGGAGGCCACGAGCGCATCGAAGTGGGCGCGATGGGTGTCGGCGATCAAGCCTGCCTGGACAAAGTTCCTCACCGTCAGGCCGAGCTGAGGCAGATAGACGCGAACGGCCAGCACAAACAGAGGCGCGGCAATCAGGTACCGCCCGTAAGCGGCCAGATCGTAGAAGAATGACTCGCGTGGGGTCGCGGCCACGGCGCGGCCTTCCACGACTGAAAGAATCGCGAGCGGGACCCAGGTAATGAAGACCGTAATCAGGATCGAACGCCAGAGATCGTGGCTGCCGCGGCTTGTGGCCGAGACCATCCCTCGAAGCCATGAAAAAGGACCCGCTTCGAACGGATTTGCGTCCTGCGAAACGTCTGTGACATCCATCGCGGACTGAACGCCTGTGTGCACGCTTCTTTCGGGCCGCATGCCGGTAAGTGTATCCGTTCGAACCTGTCGTGGTGGTATTGGCGTTGGTTTCGCACCCATACCTCGGAACTCCCTCGGGCACGCCGGTCCACTACAGGGAACGCGCCTTGCTCAAACTGTCGCAATGCATGGAAGTGGACCCCCGCACGGCGTAATGTCGGCGTGTGACGCCCGTGACCTCGATGCGCGCGGGCTCCTGCCCGCGAGCCATCAGCACGTCCCACGAGATGCCGTGACCTCGTCGGTTCCGTTGGAGGAAGCGGATCGCTAAATCGGTGACTCAACAGGAGTGACGACATGGCAAAGCGCAGGGCAGAAAATCCCGCTCCCAGGAAATCCGCAGCCCCAACACCCGCTGCTGAGCCGAGGCAACCGAACATCCTCGTCATCTGGGGCGACGACATCGGCATCTCGAATCTGAGCTGCTACTCGCACGGGTTGATGGGATACCAGACACCGAACATCGACCGCATTGCCAGAGAAGGGATGATGTTTACCGATTCGTATGGCGAGCAGAGCTGCACTGCCGGCAGGTCGTCGTTCATCACGGGGCAGAGCGTGTACCGCACGGGTCTCTCAAAGGTCGGCCGCCCGGGCGGGCAGGAAGGGCTGCAGGCGCAGACCATCACCATCGCCGAGTGCCTCAAGAACCAGGGCTATGCCACGGGGCAATTCGGCAAGAACCACCTTGGCGACCTCAACAAATATCTGCCGACGGTGCACGGCTTCGATGAGTTCTTCGGCAACCTGTACCACTTGAACGCCGAGGAAGAGCCGGAGATGGACGACTATTTTCCGGAAAAAGACTTCCCGAACATTCGGAAGACCATTGGACCTCGCGGCGTGATGCACTCCTGGGCGACAGACAAAGACGATCAAACCGTGGAACCGCGCTGGGGCAAAGTCGGCAGGCAGAAGATCAAGGACACCGGCTCGCTGACCAAGAAACGCATGGAAACCTGCGATGACGAATTCGTGGCCGCTGCGAAGGATTTCATCAAGCGGCAGCACAGGGCCCGCAGACCCTTCTTCGTGTGGCTCAACACGACCCACATGCATATGTTCACGCACACAAAAAAGAGAAGCCTCGGTCAGGCGGGACGGTGGCAGTCGCCGTATCACGACACGATGATCGACCACGACAAGAACGTGGGCGAGATGCTCGACCTGCTGGACGACCTCGGCATTGCCGAGGACACCTTCGTCATGTATTCAACCGACAACGGGCCGCACAGGAATTCGTGGCCCGACGGCGGCATGACGCCATTTCGCAGTGAGAAGAACACCAACTGGGAAGGTGCGTTCCGTATCCCCATGCTGGTGCGCTGGCCCGGCAAGATCAAGGCCGGTGCGATCTCGAACGAGATCGTGCAGCACCACGACTGGTTGCCGACCTTCCTCGCCATCGCCGGCGAGCCCGACATCGTCGGGAAGCTGAAGAAGGGTGGCTACAAGGCAAACGGCAAGACCTTCAAGAACCACATCGACGGCTTCAACCTGCTGCCCTATCTTACGGGCAAGGAAAAAAAGAGCCCGCGCCAGTTCTTCTTCTATTTCAGCGACGACGGCGACGTTCTCGGATGCCGGTACGACAACTGGAAGATCGTGTTCATGGAGCAGCGTTTGCCCGGCACGATGCAGGTGTGGGCTGAGCCGTTCGTACCGTTGCGGCTGCCAAAGCTGTTCAACCTGCGCACCGACCCCTACGAGTACGCGGACATCACCTCGAACAGCTACTACGAGTGGTTCCTGTACCACGCCTACCTGCTGTTTGCGGCCTTTGGCCTCGCCGACAAGTTCGTGGCGACGTTCAAGGAGTTCCCGCGGGTGCAGAAACCCGGAACCTTCACCATCGATGACGCGCTGACGAAACTGTCGGAGGCGGGTGGAAGTGGCGGCCGCTGAGCGCGGTTTCGGAGAAGTGGCAACGGTGACATCAGCCGAGACATTCGTATCCTGGAACGAGGGCCCTTCCGAATCGGCCCTCGTCGACTTCGTGACGCGCGTCACGACCACGGGCGATCCCCACTTCGTGCCGCCCATCGAGCGGATTGCCGTCTTCGACAACGATGGCACGCTCTGGTGCGAGAAGCGCGCGCGAATTCGACTATGTGAGTGCGCGGAACAATCGCCCGACCTGGCAACGGCTCAGGGGTGGACCACTGTCAGCATCAAGAACGACTGGAAAGCAGTATTCCAATGATGGGTCGCGCAAGATGCTGTCTTCTGCTCGGGATCGCAATGGCGCCGGCTTGTGCAGGTCCGGCGCCAGCCGGGAAACCCGCTGTGCCGGCGCCCACTGCGACAGCCGCACCGCGGACGGATCCACTGCCATCGTGGAACGAAGGAGCGTCGCGCCGCGCCATCGTGGACTTTGTCACTCGCGTGACCAAGGAGGGAGGAACGGACTTCGTGCCAGCGGGCGAGCGGATTGCTGTCTTCGACAACGACGGCACCCTCTGGTCCGAGCAGCCGATTTACTCTCAGATTGCCTTTGCCCTGGACCGGGTAAAGGCATTGGCGCCGCAGCATCCGGAATGGAAGCAGAAGCAGCCGTTCAAAGGAGTGCTCGAAGGGGACATGAAGGCCGTGATCGCGAGTGGCGAGCCGGGGCTCCTTGAAATGATGGCCGCCACGCATGTGGGCAACACGACCGAAGAATTCGAACGGATCGTGCAGGACTGGATTGGTTCTGCACGTCACCCAAAGACCCAGAAGCTGTACACCGAGATGGTCTACCAGCCAATGCTCGAGCTGCTCGCGTACCTGCGCGCGAACGATTTCAAGACCTACATCGTGTCCGGTGGAGGCGTGGAGTTCATGCGGCCCTGGGTCGAGCGTGTCTATGGAATCCCCCCAGAACAGGTGGTGGGCAGCCGTGCAAAGGTGAAGTACGAAGTGCGCGGGGGCACTCCCGTGCTGATGCGGCTCGCAGACATCGACTTGTACGATGACAAGGCCGGAAAGCCGGTGGGTATTCACCAGGTCATCGGACGTCGGCCCATCGCGGCATTTGGCAATTCCGACGGCGATTTCGAAATGATCGAGTGGGTCACATCTGGAAAGGGCCCGCGGTTCGGGTTGATCGTGCATCACACGGACGCCGAGCGCGAGTGGGCGTACGACCGCGACTCGCATATCGGGCGTCTTGCGCGTGGTTTGGACGAGGCGCCCAGGCGTGGCTGGACCGTGGTCGACATGAAGCGGGATTGGAAGACGATTTACCCCAGCTAGCTTCCGCTAAACAATCATCTTGTACCGGGTCTGCAGTTGGGTACAATGGGCCCGACCCGTCTCGGTCGAACCCCCAGCTTGACTCGTATAACAGGCAACGTGTGCGCCAGGAGGCGTCTATCTGCATGTACGAGACGACGATTCTGCGAGCGACCATTCCACTGTCCGCGTTTCTTTGTTCCTTCTTTTTTCTGTCGTCTGAACTGGTAGCCGGCCAGTCTGGATCGAAGCCGGTACCGGCGACCGAGAAGCCCGCTGCGGGACCGGCGATCAGTCCCGGGGATGCCGCGGTCGCTCGCAAGCCATGGACGGGTGATTTGGACGGCATGGTGAAGCGTCGCATCATCCGGGTGCTTGTGCCCCGCTCGAAGACCCACTACTTCGTCGAGATGGGCCAGCCGCGGGGGATGGCTTTTGAGGCGATGACGGCATTCGGCGAAGAACTGAACAAAAAGCGTGGCAACCTCAAGGTACACATCGTCTTTTTTCCGACGCCGCGCGACAAACTGATTCCTGACCTGCTCGCGGGGCTTGGTGACGTCGTCGTTGCGGGCCTGACCAAGACGCCCGAGCGTGACAAAGTGATCGATTTTGCCCTTCCCTCGTTGACCAAGCCCGTCAGCGAAATCGTCGTGACAGGGCCAACCTCTCCCGCGCTGACGTCTCTGAACGACCTTTCAGGCAAAGAAATCTTCGTGCGTCGCTCGTCCAGTTACTGGGAGCATCTGGCGCAGCTGAATGAGCGGTTCAAGAAGGAGTCGAAGGCGCCCGCGATCTTGAGGCCGGCGCCGGAGGATCTCGAAGACGAGGATCTCTTGGAGATGCTCAATGCCGGTCTTGTCGGAATTGTGATCGTCGATGATTATCTGACTGAGCTGTGGACCAAGGTCTACACGAGTCTCAAGCCACGTCCCGATCTTGCTATCAACAGTGGGGGCGAGCTGGCATCGGCGTTCCGGCCCAACAGCCCGCAGCTCAAGGCGGCTCTGGACGCCTTTGTCAAAACCCATCGGCAGGGTACGGTTTTCGGAAACACCATTCTGAAGAAATATACCGGTAGCCCGAAGTTTGTGCTGAACGCAACGTCACAGGCCGAAATCAAGAAGTTCAATCAACTCATCGAACTGTTTCGCAAATATTCGAGCCAATACAGCTTGGACATGCTGCTGATGATGGCGCAGGGCTATCAGGAATCGCGGCTCGACCAGGGGGCCAAGAGTCAGGTTGGGGCGGTCGGCGTGATGCAGGTCATGCCGGCGACCGCAAAGGATCTCAAAGTCGGTGACATCAGCCAGGTCGAGCCGAACATTCACGCGGGCGTAAAGTACATGCGGTTCATGATCGACCAGTATTTCGCGAAGGAACCCATGACGCCCATCAACAAGGGCTTGTTCGCATTTGCGTCGTACAATGCGGGACCCGCCCGCATCCGACAGCTCAGGCAGGAAGCCGCGCGGCGCGGGCTCGATCCGAACGTCTGGTTCAACCACGTCGAGGTGGTGGCGGCCGAGCGGATTGGCAGCGAGACGGTGACCTATGTGAGCAATATCTACAAGTACTACATTGCGTACCGCATGGTCTCCGAAGACAGGGACCGTCAGAAAGCCAGAAAGCAGAGCACGAACTGACGACGCGCCGAGCGGTCCCCGGGCCGACTATTTCTTCGTGACGCGGATGTCGATGCGTCGATTCCGCTGGCGCCCTTCGGGCGTCGCGTTGTCGGCAATCGGGTGGTTTTCACCGTATCCTTCCGCCTCGAGGCGCGAGCGCTCGATTCCAAGATTGGCGATTTCGTTTATCGTGTTGTTGGCGCGGTCGGCCGACAGCTTCAGGTTATAGACCTCGTCTCCGACGTTATCGGTATACCCACCGATCTTGACGCGGACGTCCGGGTAGGCCCGGAGAATATCGGCGATGTTTTGCAACTGCTCGCGGGAAGAAGGCTTGAGGGCCGCAGAGTCGGTTTCGAACTCGAGTCGGTCAAAACTGAACCACGTCTCAGTGTCCACGCTCACGCGGGGATCCTCAATGTAGCCGAGAAGTTTGCTCTCGACCCCAAGCGAGGGGAGGCGGAGGGTAATCCCGCGCGGCAGTTTTCTTTCAACGAGCTCGCCAAGTGACGCGATCGCAGGTGCGAGCGATCCGGCCCGGATTGCCACCTCCGCTGGTTGTCGCCGCAACATGAACCACAGCGGAATCAGCGCAAGCAGCAGAAGCGGGATAGCCCATTTCCACCATGAGTAACCGGTCGCCGGTGCAGACGCGTACGTGTCCACGACCGGCGATTGAGGGGTGACACGGCCCCGATCATGGGTTTCAACCACGGCGGCGCGACCCAATTCGGTCGCGCCGAGTGCGGCGGCGAGACCGCTTGGGGCGTTTTGCAGGAATGTCCGCTGTTCGCCCAGAAGGCTCTGCAGACTCGAGGCATTCAACCCCGTCGTGCCCAGGGCTCGAGTGATTTGTCCGATGACCAACGGCAGAGCGATGGCAAGAAGCGACGTTACAGACGATCGATTGACGCCTGCGAATGACGTGATCCAGTGAGTCACCGCATTGGTTCGTCCCCCAAGGACGAAGTCCAGCAGTGGACCGCCCACGTGACTGAGACCCGTAATGGCGTCTGGCGTCGCCAGCGCTCCTGTGGCGTCCGCATATTGTCGGGAGTCGAGCTTGTGGCGGCGGATCAGCTCGAGCAGGTCGTTGGCCCCGCTGGGCGTTGAGGCCTTGCTCGTGAGCCCGCTGATCAGGGCCGGAAGTGCCGCGCCCAACACTGTCTCGGTTCCGATCGGGTTTTCGCCGACTACGGAGGCCACGCGATTCAGCGTGTCGCCGCGTACAGCATTCATGAGCTGCGCGATGAGATTAGTAGCCACTGTGTCCTGCCTTTCACCCCCTGTGGTTCCCTGTTCGGGTCACCAGTGAGAGCCGCACACCGGGGGCTGCAAGACAAGTGCCTTGTCCGCACGGAGCTCAAGATCGACAATGTCCCCGATATCGTAGGTTGTTGATCGAGTCGCCACGCGAGGCAGCGGGTGGCCGCGAGTCGTCGAGGCTTCTTCGCCATTCTGGAACGGTCGCGATCTGGCGCGGGGAGCGCCAGATCGCGATGAGGGTTTCTGAGCCTTATCGTGAGCTGCCTCTAGTTCCCTCCGCGACCCGGTCCCGGCGGCGGATTCTTCATGGCAGAGTCCCAGTGCTCCTGGATCAGGCCGTTTTCCACCCGCACCATGTCGAACCAGTAAGCTGGATACGTTCTCGCGGGATCGTCCGGGTCCTTTTCCTCGCGCTTGAACATGAAGAAGACGTAAGGGCCGCTCACGATCGTCAGCGTCGGCTTGTTCTTCCACTCGGGCTTGATGGGCTCTGGCTTCCGGATCTTGCTGAAGAACTCGACGAAGGCGGCCCGGCCGGTCGGGACATTCGGGTTGTGCTGAATGTAGCTTGCTGCCATGACCTTTTCTGCGAGCTCGACATGACCGTACTGGAGAATGTCCTTGAACTCGACGATCGCGACTTCCAGATTCTTCTGTTCCTGCGGCGAGAGCTTGAAGGTGACCTTGTCGTAGTCAACGCCGTCAGGTGCGCCGCCGCGCGGGATACCCTTGGTCTTGATCGCGTAGTCCCAGTGTTCCTGGACCCTGCCGTTCTGCATCCTCAAGAGGTCGTACGTGTTGTACTTGTAGGTCTTCGTCGGATCCGCAGGATCTTTGGCTTCGCGCTCCCAGATGAGCGCGACGTAGTCACCCTTGGCAAATTGCACGGCGGGGGGATTCGCCATGGTCAGAGGAATCGGATTGATTGGTGGTCCGAGTGCGCTGAAGAACTTCACAAAGCCGGCGCGTCCGGTCTGCACGTTGATGTTGTGTTGGATGTAGTCTTCGGCCTGATATTTGGGCGCAAGTTCGACATGGCGGGCCGCGATGACCTCGCGCCACCAATCGAGGACGAATTTCAGGTTGGCTTGCTCCTGCGCCGTCATTGTGCTCGACTGTGCCGAAAGGGCGATGCTGCCGCTCAGGAGCAGCACGCAGAAAAGAACGAGTCGGACTACCGGGCTGGCTTTCATTGCAGTCTCCTTGGATTGATCAGGGTGCAAGGGTCGCTCGCACCTGCGATAGCATTTTCGAGGCGCGTCGATTTCGCCTAATACTTTGTTTGACGGGCACGATACTGATTTGATCTAGCGCTCAGAAGTTAGAAGACAGCGTCCGTTCAACTATGATCCGGTACTTTTTTCAAAACACGCTCAGCCGATCGGCCCTCCGAACCACGCTGCGAAAACATTTTGGCGGGGTTGCGGTGGCCGACATTGTCACGGCAGCGCGAGACTTTCCAATCACGTCGAGAGTCGACGTGCAGGTGGGGCTGGAGCAGGCCTTCGCGGGCCGCTCTGACGCAAAGCTTTACGGTATCCACTCTCCGATGGACCAGGGAATGACTCCGACCCTGGCACAACTGTTTGCCCCAGGTCCGTTTCCAGTGGATCTCGGGCCGCTGCAGCACGATGAAGTGGATGTCGGGGACGACCTTCCCGTCCGGTGCCTCAAGACCGGGCTCTGGCTTGCCCGCCAGAACGACCTCCCGTTCGCGGTGCTATTGGGCCCGTCCATCCGGTTCGGACAGGCCCTGGGTGTGCACGTGGAAATTGCC
>DATBJG010000207.1:0-20461 GCA_036556585.1 Vicinamibacterales bacterium | reverse complement strand
GGCGCCCAGCTTGGTCAGCGTTCCAGTGCCGCTGATGAGATTGGCGACCGTGTGGTTATTGCTGCGGTTGAAGATCAGGGCGGCGTCGTTGACGACGGCGCCGGTCCCCAGCTGTCCGGCCGTCCCGCCATTGCCAATCTGCAACGTTCCCGCACTGATCGTCGTCGTGCCCGTGTACGTGTTAGCGCCGGTCAGGCTTAACAGTCCGGTTCCCGCTTTGATGAGACCAGCGGAACCGGCAATCCGTGAGCTGATCGCGCTGGTGCCGCTCGCGGTCGTGATTGAGGGATTCGATCCGGTCAACGTGAGTGTGTTGCCCGCGATCAGGTATCCGCTGCTGTTAAACGTAATGTTGCGCACTCTGATTCCGGTGCTCAGCGTGACCGTTCCGGGAGTTCCGTCAAATACTGAGTCGTGGCCCGAGACCACGTTGGTCCATTTGGAGCAGCACGCCGCACCATCGCTCCACACGGCAACAGAGGTGTTCCAGGTGCCAGATCCCCCTGGTGTTACGCCATTCGGAAGCCAAATGAGAGTCTGCTGAGCGGACGCAGAACGCCCGAGCAACAGGAGCGCAGTGAGAATCGCAACGGCGTGCCAACGCCTTTTCATAGGAGCCAACGATCAGACCTTCGTCCGGTCGTCTGCAGAGCAAGCTGCACACCAGTGCAAGGCGAGTCTCTAAATGCATGTATGTGAAGGAGTTAACAGCGACAGCCAAATTGTAACGTCGGGCTGGCGTGTGCCGATTTTGAGCATCGGAAACGCACTTTTCGAAAGGAAACCTAACTGGGCAAATGAGTTAAGTGACTATTCCCAGAATGCGACATCGATAGGACAGTATGAGACTTTCAACGACCATATGGACTTAGCAGGACCTGGTGTTTGAGCGACGACTACTCGGGGATGCAGGTGAGGAAAACTCCGGGGTCCTTGGCAAGGCACGGACCAGGGCGATAAAACGTGATCAGTCGGCCACAGATAATGACGCCGATCCACGCCGATAGTGAGATTGCTGCAATGACCTTTGCTCGGACTGGGGCGTCCAGCGTGGCCGTCGATCCAAATGCCCGGCGGTAGGAGGTCAAGTAGAACGTGCCCGCATTGGCGCCGGCAATGGCCATGAAGAGAAGCTTGAGGTGAAACGACGGATTGTAAATGTATTGATCGGGTTCCGTAAGGACAAACATGATGCCAGTGCAGATGTTGATGGCGAAGCCAGCGAGACCCCAGGCAATCAAGCGGTGGACGGCGGCTATCGGCACGCTTCGGGCCAGTCCCAACAATCGCAAGTCGAACGTGCCAATGGCGCCAACCAGCAGGCAAAGCCCGAGGAAGTGGATGCTCTCGACGATGGCCCAGACAAACCCCATGCGCATCATGTCGGCTATGAACGAATCGCCCCCAATCGTGGTGACGAGCCAGACTTGGAAGGTCTGCATGGTCACTCCAGCACCGTGAGACGTGTGTAGGTGTAGGCCAGGAGCCTCCCGGCAGTGATCGCACCCGTCCAGCACAGCAGGGAAGCAATGGCCATTCGCCGCAGCACCGGCGACGGGGGAGCATCAGCAGGGAAAGCCTGATGGGCCGGGTTGTCAAACACTCTCCGGCTCATTCGCACCAGCAGCACCATGGCCGCGCCAATCAACAGAAGCTTCAGATAGAAGACGGGGTTTGTGAGCGCCTTCGTGGGATAGCCGATCAGAAGCAGGAGGCCAGAGACGGCATTGAGCCAGAATCCACACCACAAAATAGGCAGGAATCGGCGGAGTTCGGCGAGCGGGATGCCCCGTGCCACACCGAGAATCCGAAGGTCGAGCACCACGCTGATTCCCACGGCGAATCCCATACCGATCGCGTGGAGTGACAGAATTCCCGGAAAGGCAAAAAGCGACGTGGAACCGATGACCCACTGGCTCAAGGCGGTCGATTCGAGCCACGCGAGAAACGGGTCGATGTTCACGCCGTCGCACTTTAGCAGGTGCAGGCGTGTCACCAAAGGAATGTTTGGAAGAAAATAGAATAGTGGGAGGGGCCCGGGGTGATGCACCAGAAGAAACTCGCGATGCTCGTGGGCGGCGGTCCGGCGCCTGGGATCAACAGTGTGATCTCAGCGGCAACTATTCGCAGCCACCTCGAGGGGGTCGAGGTGATCGGCATCCGCGATGGCTTCGAATGGATCATGCAGGGCGACGTCGATCACGTCACGCCATTGACGATCGAGTCGGTCAGCCGGATTCATTTCCGCGGTGGGTCACACATCGGTATCTCGCGTGCCAACCCGACCTCCAGTTCCGATCATCTCGAGAACGTCGTCATCTCGCTCCTGCGCCTGAACGTCCAGATGCTCGTGACGATCGGCGGCGACGATACGGCGTTTTCGGCGATGAAACTCGAGCAGCATGCCGGTGGACGCATTCGCGTGGTCCACGTGCCCAAAACGATTGACAACGACCTGGATCTGCCCGCGCACGTCGATACGTTCGGCTTCCAGACCGCCCGGCACTACGGCGTCGAGATTGTCAAGAACCTGATGGTCGACGCCAAGACCACGTCGCGTTGGTACTTCGTCATCGCGATGGGACGCAAGGCCGGGCACCTCGCGCTTGGCATCGGGAAGGCGGCCGGAGCAACCCTCACCCTGATCCCTGAGGAGTTTGCTGGCCATCGGATCCGTCTCAAGAACATTGTCGATACCCTCGTCGGCGCCATCGTCAAGCGCCGCAGTTACGCCCGCCGCGACGGCGTCGCCGTTATTGCCGAAGGTCTGGTTCTGGGAATTGACCCGGCTGATCTGGCGCAGCTCCACGAGGTGGAGCGGGATGATCACGGCAACGTGCGCATTGCGGAGGTGAATATCGGCGAGATTCTGAAGGCGCAGGTGCAGGTGCGGCTGCGCGACTTTGGCATCAAGACGACGATTGCAGCCAAGAACATTGGCTACGAGCTGCGGTGTGCCGACCCGATTCCGTCTGATATGGAATACACGCGAGACCTGGGCTATTGCGCGGCAAAATACCTTTTGTCGGGAGGGACCGGCGTGGTGATTTCCATGCAGGGTGGCAATCTGGTGCCCGTTCCCTTTGCGCAACTCGTCGATCCGGAGACCGGACGCACTCGAGTCCGGTTGGTCGATATTCACTCGACACGCTACGGGATTGCCAGGCGCTACATGCTTCGCCTCCGGCGGGACGACTTCGAAGATCCGCACGAGCTCGCAAAGTTTGCGGCAACGGCGGGTTTGTCGCTGGAGGAGTTCCGGGGGGAGTTCGAGTATCTCATCGAGGCCGAGCCGCCACGCCTGGTGATTGACGCCAGCACGCACACGTTCGTCCAGAATCCGTGAGCCGTGCTAGGATTCGGCACCCACTCTTTCAATCGTAGATATGCAGATCTACAAGTTCGTCAATCGTGTGCCCGGCGGCATGATGGTCGTTCCGCTGTTCATCGGCATGGTGCTGAACACGTTCTTCCCGAACCTGCTGAAGATTGGCGGCTTTACCCAGGCGCTGACCGGCGTCGGCTATCCAACCATTCTCGGCATGTACCTCTTTACGGTCGGCACCAAGATGACCGTTCGAGCAGCGCCGAGGATGCTCCTGCGTGGCTTTGGTCTGCTGACGGCCAAGGTTGGCACCGCGACCATCTTTGCGCTGGCCGTGGCCAGGTTTTTCGACGGCGACGTTCTTGGTTTGAGCACGCTTGCGGTCATGGTGGCCATGAGCGACACCAACGGCGGCATGTTTCTGGCCCTGACCAGCGTGATGGGGAACAAGGAGGACTCAGGAACGTACGTGGTTCAGAGCATCGAGACCGGACCGTTTCTGACAATGCTGATATTCGTGGGAACGGGACTCGCGATCATCCCGTGGTTGACCATGGTTTCGGTCATTGCTCCCATCGTCGTGGGCGCGTTGCTGGGCAATCTGGACGACGACATCAGGGCTTTCTTCGGATCCCACGAGCCGATCATCGTGCCCTTCATGGCGTTCACGCTTGGACAGACGATAAACCTGGCGTCAGTCGTGACGGCAGGAGTCCCAGGCATCGTTCTGGGCCTTACGGTGCTCGTCGTGACCGGGTTCGTGTGCATCGTTGCCGACCGGTTGCTCGGAGGCACGGGCATTGCCGGCGCCGCCGCATCCAGCACGGCTGGGAATTCGGCGGCGGTCCCACAAGCGGTTGCGCTCGCGGACCCTGCCTACGCAGCGGTCGCTCCCGCAGCAACCATCCAGGTGACCGCGTCGGTTATCGTCACCGCGATTTTGACGCCGCTTCTGACCTCGTGGTGGTACAGGCGAGTGACGAAATCAGAAGTGAGAACTGAGAAGTTAGAACTAAGAACAGGGTAACAGCCACTTCCAACTTCTCACTTCTGAGTTCTCAGTTCCTCACGCTACCCGGTCTCGAGGTTCCCGGCCCGCAAAATACGCGTCCAGATTATCGAGCGCGCGAAATCCCATGGCGTCACGGGTCTCAGCGGTTGCGCTACCAATGTGCGGCATCAGGAAGGTGTTGGGAAGCGCGATCAACCTCTTGTCCACGTTGGGTTCGTTGTTGAACACATCGATGCCCGCGGCGCGCAGCTTTCCCGACGTCAACGCTTCGATCAGCGCTTCGTCCTGAACGATCGCGCCGCGTGCGGCATTGACCAGGATCGCGCCTTCGGGCAGCAGGTTGAACCGCCGGGCGTCCATCAGCCCGCGTGTCGCGGGCGTCACGTTGCAATGAAGGGCAAGAAAATCGCAGTGGGGCAGCAGGTCTTCCAGCGTCTCGTGGAACGTTGCCCCCTGGTCCGTTTCCGGCGGCAGTCGATGGCGGTTGTGATAATGGATGGTCATATCGAAGCCGCGCGCGCGCCGGGCGACCACCTGGCCGACGCGACCCATGCCAAGGATTCCCAGTCGTTTGCCGGTCACCTGGGTCCCCACCATGAACGCGGGACTCCAGTCTTTCCATTTGCCGTCACGCACCAGCCGCTCGCCCTCAGCAGCACGACGAGCGGCGCCAAGCATGAGCATCATCGTCAATTCAGCCGTCGCATCCGAGAGCACGTCCGGGGTGTTGGTCACGACCACACCTCTCTTCCGCGCCGCCTCGACATCGACATGGTCGAACCCCACCGAGAAGTTCGCGATGATCTTGACGTCGGTGGGCAGCCGCTCGAACACGTCGGCCGAGAAGTGCTCCGTGTGACAGGGCAGAATCGCCTGTGCACCAGCGGCATGCTCGATCAATTCGTCTTTTGAATAGAGACGGTCGTTGGGGTTGAGCCTGGCCTCGTAATCACGCATCAGGCGGCTCTCGACCGCAGCAGGGAGTTTGCGGGTAACCAGGACGATTGGTTTGGCGTTCACGGGGCGGCACCTCCCTGGTCAGGAAAGTGCCGCCCATACTACATCGGAGTCGCGCGAGCAGAAACTTGCGCTCAGGATGCGTGTTGCCAGTGGACGCTTTCAGCACATCGCAGCGATGGCTCAGGGATCCGCTGATGCATCAGCCTGACTGGAACTCCGATGCAGTTCTGGCAAGGCTCATGCCGCGAGAGACTTCGGCGGAGACTCGTAGGTGTTCGCTGGCGCCTGAATGATAATAGCGCCAGGGGATCGGTCCACATGCGAATGGTCTACTGGTTGTTTGTCATCGGCGCGGCCCTGTTCATCTCAGGCATCGGCTTTATCGTGGTCGGCGCACGTGCAGCACAGCGGGGGCCTGCTCGTCCCGACACGCCTACATTGGCCCCCGTTGCCAGTGTCAAACAGATCATGAACGGGATCGTCCAGCCATCCGCCAACGTCGTGTTCGGGTCGGTTGGTACCATCATCTCGGCGGCGGGGACCGTCGAGAAATCTCCCAAGACCGAGGAAGAGTGGGCTGCCGTCGGCAGCAGTGCCGTCGCGCTGGTCGAGTCGGCAAACCTGCTCGTCATGGGCGACCGCGCCGTGGACCGGGGGGACTGGGTCACCATGTCACGTGCGCTTGCGGACGCCGGGATGGAAACGCTCAAAGCGACCGAGGCCAAGAGTTCGGAAGGTGTGCTGGCGGCTGGCGCTGTCGTCAACCAGGCCTGCGATAACTGCCATCGCAAGTACCAACGAGAATAGACCCGAACGTTTTGGAGCAGACGATGAGTAAGACCATGAAGACACGCACACATCCAGTGATCGCATTGGCAGGAGCAGTGTTCCTCCTCGTGGTGTTCTCTGCCGGGATTGGTGCGCACGGTGTGGAAGGGAAGGACGCGGTGTTTCTCCAGGGACTTCAGGGTCGGGCCATCGTTCCCCTGATGTATCTTGGCGCGAAACACATGGTGACCGGCTACGACCATCTCCTGTTCCTGGTCGGGGTCATCTTCTTTCTGTACAAGCTCAAGGACGTCGTTCAGTACGTCAGCTTGTTTACCATCGGGCACAGCGCCACGTTGCTTCTCGGTGTACTGGGGGGGGTGCGGGCCAATCCTTACTTAATCGATGCGATTATCGGCTTTTCGGTTGCCTACAAGGCGTTCGAAAACATGGACGGCTTCAAGCGGTTTTTCGGCTACCAACCGAATACGCGGCTCGCGGTCCTGGTGTTCGGGCTCTTTCATGGATTCGGTCTCGCAACGAAGCTCCAGGAGTTCGAGTTGTCGCCGAATGGTCTCGTCGCGAACATTCTGAGCTTTAACGTTGGTGTGGAAATCGGGCAGGGCCTTGCTCTGACGGGGGTGCTCATCGTGTTGAGCTATTGGCGCACTCGTCCTGGATTTCTCGATCACTCGTTTGCGACCAACGCGGTCGTGATGGCCTGTGGCTTTCTGCTGGTGGGCTATCAGCTCTCCGGCTATTTTCTGGCGTGACGATTATGGCAACCGAACGCGACTTGACTGTGGAAGCCAGACAGCGGATTGCTGTGGCCGCGGGCGCAGCACTCCTGGGTGCGGGCCTGATTCTGGTGATGTTTGTCCTGCCTGCTGAATACGGCGTGGACCCACTTGGCACCGGCGCCCGAGTCGGGCTGCTCGAATTGGGGGTCGTGGGTCAGCAGGTCGAGGCGCTCGCCAACACGTCGGCAGGCGGTGCCGCGCAGGCCGCCGTGATCGTTCCGCAGGAGCGAGGCTTCAAGCAGGAAACGGTGGAGTTCACCGTCGGCCCCCGCGAAGGCATGGAATACAAGTACCGGCTCGACAAAGGCGAGGCGTTGCTCTATTCCTGGAAGACCACAGCACCGGTCAGCTTCGAGCTTCACGGCGAGCCCGATGGCGCGCCACGCGGTTACGCTGACAGCTACGAGAAAGGGGATGGGGCCCGCGAGGCGTCAGGAACCTTCACGGCCCCCACTCCGGGGATTCACGGGTGGTACTGGGAGAACTCGACCAATCAGGCCATCACCGTCACGCTCACCACTGCAGGGTTCTACAACCTCTCGCACGAGTTTCGCAGCGGCGCTCCAGTGAAGAACAAGACATTCCAGTAAAATTCGTTGCGGGACGAGGGACTCCTCATACCGTCACGAGCTCCTTGAGCTCGGTCAGGGTACCGGGGCCCGGCGCGGGCCGCCGCCATCGAAAGCGGATGCCCTCCGCGAGGTCTTCTTCAATCAATAGGGGATTCAAGCTGTGATCGTACAGGTGGTCCTGGAGGCGATCGACCACAACGTCAAAACCATGCCCGCCGTACATGCGCCCCATCCGCCGACCCAGTTCAGCAGCGGCTTCTTCCTTGGGTAGAAATGGCGACAAGCGGTCGTCGCCCGGCGGTCGGAAATCGGCGAGCACCGACAACAGGTGTGCGCGAAGGGTCGTCAATGGCAACTTCCATCCATCGATCCACCCGATGGCGTGGTTTGTGAACCACTCGATATCGACGGAACGCACTCCCGGTTCGGCGAGGATTCGCAGAAACGTCTGGTCCTGATGGCGCCAGCTGCCCGAGTTCGTGTGGGGCTTTGACATGTTGCGGCGCTTGTCGCCGGCTCGCACTGCAGCGACCTTCAGCGGCGGCCACCCTTCGCGCTCGGCGTCCCGCAGCTGTTGCCGAGCTCGTTTGAGCATCCAGTCGAACGCTAGGTCGAGGCGACGATTCACGCCTTTGACGGCGTGGGCCACCTTTTCCGCCCAGTCGAGGTATTCGCGATTCTCAGCGATTGTCCGATCGACGCGGAGGGTGCGCAGATTGGCGGTCTTGTCCGCCAGCCGGATCAAACGAGCGGGCTGCGACAACGACGAAGCCTTCTCGAGCTGAATGGCCCGTCGCACGGCCTGGTCGAGCCGGGGATCCACGGTCAGCTCTTGGACGATTCGTCGGATGTCTTTCCCGAAACGATTTTCGATTTGTGCGGGCGTCGCTGTGGTGGTTTCCAGAACGTCGTGCAAGAACGCTGAGACCAAGGTCGGGCGGTCGGTGATGCCATTCACGACAAGGACCCTGCACGTTTCGATCACATGGTTGACGTACGGGGATCCGTAGAAATCGGAACGACGCTGATCGCGGTGCTTCCAGGCAGCGAACCAGTTCGCATCAATGAACCGCTCCAGCCACTGCTGCCATTCGTGGTCCTGATATTCCAGATCCTGATGCGCCATGTAGCGCCTCCTCTGCATGGCAATCCACGATATATCGTGGGCTTTGACGAGCCGGTCTGGGGGACGTGTGCCGAAGCGTATCAAAAGATGCAGTTCAAGGCAATTATCTTGCGTTAGTTAATTACACAAAGCATATAAATGCTTATAATCGGCAGGAAGCGTGATGATCTAGGCAGGCATGACTATTCCCCCGGGAGACGGCGGATGAAGCGAACGAGACGACCCAGCAAGAGCGTGGAGCGGGATATCCTTTCGGCGGCCTTCCTTCGTGGCGAGTTCCAGCTGTCCCAGACGAAAATCGGCGCGCTGCTTGGCGGACTTTCCCAGTCGCGCGTCTCGCGTCTGTTGAAGCTGGCAGAGGCACGCCGGCTGCTGGATGTGCGATACCGTTTCCTCGGAGCCGACGAACTGTCGCCTGAACATCTCGCGGACCTTCAGGCCCTCGTCGAACCGAAGGAGCTTCTCGACATTCTCCGTCGCTTCGACTCAAAGAACGGTGTGCGTGTCCGCGAGGTCCGCGTGGTCGATACTGGTGGCCCAGGTGAAACGCCCCGCACCACCGACCTTCGGCTCGCCCGCCTCGGGCGCGGAGCTGCCACGCGCGTTGGTGAGCTGTTGCAGCGTTCGTCCATATTTGCGGTCACCTGGGGCCAAACAGTCTCACACGTTGTCGATGCTTTGGCTGCGGCGCCACCACGTCTGGACCGTCCGGTCACGTTTGTGCCGGTCTGTGCCGAGCCACTAGATAGATCGTCAAACAAGGAAACGTCTTCACATCTGGTGCAGCGGCTACACCGGCTGCTGCAGCCGGATGCTCCTCCTCCGCCGTCACTCACCGGCGTGCCGGCTCTTATTCCTCTAAAATTTCTCATCCGCGATCACTCCATCCGCCAGTTCATCGAAGAAGCCGCCTCCTATCGCGAGATTTTCGGAGGAGCTGACCCACTCATCAAGCGTGTCGATACGCTCATCACAAGCGTCGGGCCGGCCGACCGGCCGATGGGATTTATCCACGATGAACTGTTGAAGGCCGGCAGCATCGAAGGCAAGCCCCTCACCGCCACAAAGTTGGCTTCTCTGGTCGCAGGGGATATTGGCGGAATCCTTATTCCACGGCGAACTCTGAAAGACGAGAAAGACAAGACCGCAGTCGAAGCCCTCAATGAAATGTGGACTGGGGTAAAGCGGAAGCATCTGGAGCGCATCGCGAGAGACGCCGATCGCAATAATCGCCCCGGCGTCATCGTCGTCTCGCTCGATCGTCCGGAAATCGTGGCCGAAGTCATTCGCCAGGGGCTTGTCAACGAGCTCATCATCGACCGCGCGACGACAGGCAAAGTGGCGCAGCTCCTCGAAGAAGGGACCTAGAGTTACGCGCCTTCATTCATCGCGTGAGAACAGGTGCCGGCATCTCGCGCCATTCCTCTTGGGTTTCGAAAGGGTTCGCAAGGTCGAGCTCGCGGCGATGGTCGAGATCGCAAATTTTGATCCAGTCTGCAGCGTATTTGGTGCCGGCTCGCGATAACCGCTGGACAACGTCACCGCGAATGCGCGCGCGAGTGTCCGGCGGAGGGGACGTCACCGCATTGGTTACGTCAAGACCTGGTACTTGATGCCGAAGTGTCCCTGAGGCGTCGAGGGCATTGAAGAGGCCCCGTGAATCCAGGCCGCCGTATCTCGCGTCCAGCTCGAACAGCTCATCTCTTGCAGTGATGAACTCAGGAAGCTGACTCCACGACACGCCCTGAGATTCGACAAACGGTGTCAACCGCCGAATTTCAGGCGTCAGCGTCGGATCGTTCTCCAGCACCAACCTCAGCTCGAAGGGCTGATCACGGTTCGCGGCATTCCAGACATGCTCGAGTCGGGTGAGCGCGGTGTCCCACGTGCGCAACGTCGTCCACTCGATCCCGCGGCTGCCGAGGCGCCGGCTGAACAGGCGTCGTTTGATGGCCCAGTCCAACGTCGCGTCGACGCGTGAAGATCCACGTTCGAGATCGTCCAGCGTCGCTTTCCACAGGACGCAGATGCGCTCTGCCCAGTCGGGCAGGTCCGACTCACCGAGGTTGCGTTCCACACTCGACAGGTAGTGACGCTGGATTTCGAGCGCGGTGAGGCGTTGCCGAGTGGCAATGACGGCACGTGCCCGGCACTCGGGGTCGAGGGCGAAGCGGTGCAGGGCAGCGATTGGAGATATCAGTCCGACTTCTCGTCCCGGGCGCACGCCACGCTCGACCAAAGCCAGCACGAGCGCGGTTGTGCCAAACCGGAGAACGTTTGCCACGTCCGAACAGAGCGTCTCCGAGCACGCAACGTGCAGGCGATGCGATCCGGTGCGGCTGAGCGGTTCATCCTTGGTATGAAATAGCGGCCGCGAGTGCTGCGAATCGCGATCGGTCACCTGTGTGATGAAATGCGCCCGTGGCGACAGCGTAAAGCGGAGCGCCGGGGACCGATAGTCCCAACCGCCGGCGCCCAGAATCACGCGCGACGCCAGAAAGGGGACGAGTTCTGCTGGCAGAGCGCCGGGCGCGATCTCGTGCATGTAGGATTCGTGAGCGGCCCACAGTGTTTTCGACAGATAGTCGACGTTCGACCGTGAGCAGAAGATTTCGCTCATGTCCGGCCAGCGGCACGTCATGCTGCTTGCCAGGTCCTGGATGATCCGGTCGCCCGCTTTGAGGAAGCGCACGACGTCAAACGGCGACGTACACTCGGGCGTCGCCCACTCCATGTGAAGCCCGCTGTCCAGATAGAGCAGTCCGCCGTTTGGCAGGAACCGTCCGCGATCGGCAGTGGACGTTTGCCCGAGCGTCCGCTTCGCATGATCGAGAAACCGGGCCAGCAAGGTCAATTGATCGACGATTGTCCCTTGCGTATCTCGCGCGCTGATCGCGTACTCGGTCTCGCCGCCCATCACCATGCGCATGGACGTCTACTGACCCCCCATCTGGCGGTTCTGCAGCAGAAAGGTTCGCGCGTCCCTCGACAGGGCCTGCTCGATGGCGTCGTCAGCGGCATCCAGAAATGCATCACCGGCTTCACGGAAGCCTTCGCGGGGACGGTCCGCCTCGGGTTCGATCGGGGTTCGCGGGTTGATTTCGACACGGTCACGATGTCGTTCGCGCGTTGTCATGAGAGGTCTCCTTCGGCGGGTCTAAAGACCCGCCTCTACTGGTATGGGCTAAAGACCCGCCTTTACTGGGATGGGCTAAAGACCCGCCTTTACTGGGATGAAGTGCGGATTGAAGACCCGCCGTCATATCGGTCCTCGTCGATTGCTCCCAGCACTTCGAGCACGGCCTCCACGGTCTTGTCACCGGCGAAGTGAATTTCGTTGGTCGCCCGAGTTGCGCCGAAAGGCAGTGGCAACGGCACCACGGTGGTCCTCGGTATCCAGGGATGATGGCCGGGACGCTTGACCCGCACGTGATCCCAGTCCACGTGATCGATATGGTCCGTCGGCACGCGTCTGAGCAAGTGTGCCCTCGTCCACGCGCGCGTATCGCCCGGTGGTTCGGCAACGGCGTTTTCGACCGCCGCTCCATCAACCACCCGATCGACCTGGCCTCTCCGCTCGCAGGCCCAGAACAAACCCTCGTTTTCGTCGAGGCTCGCAAAGAGCTGGTCCAGATACTTCAGCTCCGGCGACTGCCAGCTCAACTCCGGTCGACGATCGAGCACGCCCTGCAGCAGTCGGCGCTTGAGCACCCAATCAAGGCGCCGACTCAGCGTGTCGAAGTCGCCGGCCCGCAGTCTGACGAGTGTGTCCTCCCACACGACCAGCAGTCGATCGGCGTCTGGCACAATCCCGTCGAAGCCCCCGCGAGCGGCAAAGCGTTCGGCGTCCTCGAGAAAACGGAACTGCAGCTCCAGGGCCGTTGCCATCCCGCCGTCTGTCATGCGCGCTCTGGCAGTGAGCGAAGGATCGCGGCTCCATCGGCCAAGCGCGATGACCGCATCGTCGAGCGCGAGCGATGCGTTCACACATCCGGCCTCCAGCATGGCGGTGATCATCTGGAGCGTGCCCACCCGCAGCAGCGTCGCGATCTGACAGAGCGTGCTATCGAAAAAGATCACATGGAGCCGTGCTAACGAGGAACCGCTCGTCGCGTCCAGGACCGTCGAACCGCAAAGCGGCTCATCGCGTGTGTTGACGATCGGCCGGCGGGCCATGGTGTCCAGGCCGACGAGCGTTTCGATGAAATCTGCACGCTGGGAAAGCTGAAAGTCGACTTCGGGCCGCCCTCGCTCGCTCCCGACTTTGCCCTGGCCGGTGTAGATCACGCTGGAAACTTGAAATGCGGCCAGATACGCGAGGTAATGCGGGCGCCTGTGGAAAATGTCGTCCCACGCCGTGCGTGTGAGCAGCACGTTGACGTGACTCCCGTAGGAGTTGTCATGTCCGTCGCTGCAGTTGACCAGCACCTGCAGCCGGCAGCCCTCGGGCAGACCGTCGTTCGCGTGTCGCATTGCGTGCCGCACGGTGGCAAGCATGGCGCGCCAGTAGGTGACATGGTCGAACGCGCTGAATGTCTCAGGCAGTGCCATCTCGAGATGATCCGAGTCGATATACGCGCACCCACCATTGGTCGGCAGGAACTTTCGCCCCCAGTCCTGCACATTCCGCGACGCGAAACCCGATTCGACACCTGGCACTTCCCGGAGAAGCCGGCGCGAGGCGGTCTGTCCGGTCCCGTCCGGTGCGGCAATGCCAAGGATGAAGTTCCCCAGCTCCACGTCGGCTCCCAGAATCTTGGGCACCGACGGGCGGCCGACCTCCGTTGGCTTTCTTCTCTGATGACGATGAGGCCTGGGCATGACTCGATACTCAGGCCGCACGCACGAACTGATGGGGTCGTCGCACTTTGCGCACGACCGGATCCACGCGGACGACGGCCAGGTCCTGCGGCAGCCCGGAGACATGGGTGTGGCAGTTCTCGGGCGTGAGCGACGCGACGGCGTTGACCAGTCCGTCCACGATGGCATCGAGCACATCGGCACACCGGATGCCAACGGCTTTCGTGTGGAGCTCGCGCACGCAGGCCCGCTCGGTCGCCGCACGGGCAATGTTCGCCAACATGGCCCCGTTGACGAGGTCCGACGCCCGGACGGCGCGGCGCGTGCCGTCCCTGAACATGATTGAGGCGACTTCGCCTTCACCGTTTGGGGCGTACAGGCGTGAGATTGCGCTATCGATCACCTCGCGACGGGTGTCGGCAGCTCGGTCAGCGTCGCCGTCGAAGGGCACGCCGTTAGGCAGGTGTCGTTCCAGGATGGCCCTTGCGGCGTTCATGGTTGGACGCGGGATCTCCAGCACGAGATCGCCGAGACGTCCCGCGCGCAAGAGCGCCGGATCAAGGGCTTCGCGACGGTTTGTGGCGGCAATCACAAGGACGTTGCCGCGAGCCTGGAGGCCGTCGAGTTCGGCCATGAGGCTCGTCAGGACACTGGCGCCGACACGCCCGTGGCCATCACTGCGCGTCGTGCCTATCGAATCGATCTCGTCGAAGAACATGATGACCGGGATATCGGGGTCCATGGCACCCACCTCCCGGGCAATGCGAAAGATCTCGCGATAGTTCGCCTCGCTCTGGCCGTACCACATGCTGTGCAGGGCCGACGGCTTGATGTGCATGAAGCGCGAGCGTCCGCCCCGTGATTGCTCGCCGAGCCACCGTGCCAGCGCACGGGCAATCAGCGTTTTTCCGGTTCCTGGCGGCCCGACCAGCAAGGCGGCCCCGACGCGTTTGAGCTGATAACGCCGCACGAGCTCCGGATAAAGCATGTGCAGGCGCACGCTCTGCTGCAGCCACTCGATCTGCTCATCGAGGCCCCCGATGTCGTCAAAGCTCTCGGTGGGCGTCTCGGTGAGAAAGTGACTGGAGTCTGCTGATCGCGGAAGCTTTTCGAAAGCGAGAGCAAGTGCTGGATCCCACCGGATACGGTCACCCGACACGAGCGTGCCGGTTGCGAGCCCATCGGCGGCGCGCGCAATCACTTCTGACTCGCGGGCCTTGAGCACTAAACGGCCGTCGGACAGCGTGTGCTGGAATTCGGCCACCTCGCAGGCGCGCGGCACGCGTGGTGTCAACGGGCGCAACACGATGTTCAGTTCATGGTTGAGCAACACGTCATCGCCAATCGACAGGGTTTCCCGTTTGACGTTCTCGGCAAGAGTCACCACGCGCTGCGTGCCGCCGCATGCCACGAGAACCTTGTCCGCGGCATCCTCGACGGGCATTAGGTACACGGCCGCGTACCAGGGCGGGCTGGTCAGCCGTTCGTGCAGTTTTCTCAACTCGACCTGATAGGCCCGCGCGTCAGCGAGCCCATAGCGCAACTCCTCGAGCTCGCTGACGAGCCATCGATCCACCACGGCCGAGACCTCCGGCGCCCGGTTACGTGCGGCGTGAAGCAGTTCGAGCTGCTCGCTCAGTGTCGGTCCGTCAGGTCCGGAGTCGGAGAGTCGTTCGAGCAGCCCTTGGAGTTCAGGGTCCGGAATTTCGGGGCGTTGTCGTCTTGGCATTTGTTTTCTTCATCCTTTACAAGCGTTGGAAGCTCCGACCGTCGTCCCGTGCCGACGCCTGCTCCTCGCATGAGACGAAAACCGCGCGGTTCGAGTACGCCGTTGCGCCAACCGAAGAGCCGGGACTGAAGTCCCGCCACGCTGTTGGTCACAACCAGCGCGGTCGCGAACGCGCGCGGAAACATCGCGCGATGAAGCGCGCGATCTTCGGGGCTGAGGAATCCGCTGGCCAGGCGACACACCTGTTGACGCTCGACCGGACAGTCCTCACACCAGGCATGAGCCGGGTGGAGATGCCACCAGCCAACCATGAGCTCGTGCGCGCGGCGCAGGGCCACCGCCGCGCGGACGGCCGTCCAGGTTTCGGACGTGAAGGTGAGTCGTGCGGCGTCTGCGACCGTGTGCCGGGCCGGAACTTGCGCGGTGACCTCGACGCCGACATCATGTGTTTCGGGATCGCGACACAGGTGGCCGATCAGGATGCCACCGGTCTCGACGCGTCCGGCCTCACGCGCACACGTGCAAATCTCAGCTAACACATCGTCGGGTATCACGACGTTGATGTCGGTGATGTTGGGCTCGCCACAGTCGTGTGACTGCGAGACGAGTCTGGTAATCGGCCGTTCTACAACCGGGCAGGTCCCTGGCTGTTCAGACGTCTGAAAACGGACGGTCCGATCGACTTCGGAGTCTGAGTCGACGGCAAAGGCGGTCACCGCGTACCGCACACGATCGGCCGCCTGTACGCGTCGGTCCGTCACCAGCGTTTCGACGGCGGCACGGGCCGCGTCCGCAAAATACGGCCCCATACGGAAATCAGCGGACCAGGCGACATCGTCCTGGTCGAGATGTACGCGAAAGCCTTCGATGACGGGTTCTCCGGCCGCGGTATGCCACAGCGGCTCGAGACGGGGCTCCGCACCAGAACCCTGCGCCCAGATTCCGTGCGTGCGGAGCCCCGCCAGAAGCGTCCATTCCACTGCCGGCTCCCAGTCCGGGACGAGGACTCGCTGGTGGAGGAGCTCCCCATCGAGCCGCCGGATTTCCATCACGAAACGATGAGAGGTGCGCACGTGCCGATCCAGCTGTGTTCGACTAGACCCGGCACGTGGAGAGGACGTGCGACCGACCGGCATCGACGTTCGGCTGCAGCACGATCCGGTCACCTGTGCGCACTGCTTCGGCGACACGTTCAGCGCCCTGCAGGTGCCGCCCTTCACGGTCGAGCCGTGCGTGATAGCTGAGCGGGCGCCCGGACGCGTCATTCAGGGGCAACCGCATCTTGCCGACGAGCCCCGGAATCAATTCGCTGACCGTCACATCCTCTGGCATTTCCGAGACGGCCAGCACTTTCTGACCCGTCACATCGCTCACTTCGAACCCCGATTCCATTACGGCTGTTGCAGACATGCGTGTTCCTCCTTGGTGATGTTGCGGTTGACGACACGGTTGTCAGACGAGCGGGGGAGATTCCAGCATTCAACGTAGGCACGCGCGAGGCTTTCATCCCGAAGAGCGGTCACCTCGCGCCACACGGCTTGAGAGGCTACGGCCAGGGCCGACAGCGATCGATCCAACGCTGCGGCCGAACCCGGCCACCGGGCGGCGGTCGCAAGCGCGGCACACTCCACGCCGTTGCGCTCCACCAGCAGTCCCTTGACCGCTCGCACCGACGCCGAGACGGCAAGCAGGATGAGGCCGACGGCACGAAGGCTCGTGTCCGAATATCCGGAAGAGTCGGTGAGGTCGCTCACCACTCGCAACGCTTCGGGCTGGTCTTGATCGACGTAGGCCGTCGGGCCAGCGCCACCGTTCAAATCGATTCGCAACTCTCCAACCGCTCCTCGCGAACTCAGCCATCCTGTCTCGCCGCAGAAGCGCGCGATGTCCTCAATGTTGGATGAATGGCTGCGGGCTTGCACGAACTGTGACCCCAGCCCTTCGTACTCAACCCGGGAGCGATGAAGGGTTGCATCCATCTCGTCGCACACCGAGGCCACGTGCTCAACCAGGTCGATGTCATCCTCGATGTTCACGTCGGCGCTCAGCCGAACCTGCGCAGAACCAAGCCCGCGCACCGCTCGCACCGGACCGTCGAGCGCCACGTTGAACCGCAGCCAGGCGTGCGGTGGGACTCCAACGGCAGCAGTCTCGGGAACGTCGGTCGTCAGTTCGAGCCACGTGTCGCTGAGATGGGCCTGCATTGGCACCACAGACCCGCGTTCCCGAACGAACTGCCACCGTCCATGGCCGACTCTCGCCACATCACTCGCCAGGCCGCATAGCACTGTCTCGATCAACGCGGACCTATCGCGTGAGGCCATCTGGTGTCTCCTTTCCGGCCAGTTCGTCGACTCGGAGTGCAACGGCCCGACGTTTCAGCGGTCGGCTGTCGACCGGAAATCGATCCGGGTGCTGACGAGCCCACTGACATGCCGCCCAATTCAGGGCGTCTTCTTCGCGCATCGTGACCTTGTTCCAGGTGATGACTGCAAAGGCCCGATAGATGAGGTCCACCAGACCGGTACCGGGCGTAATGAGACCCACGCACATCAGCGGGCGACTGGTGGAAATATTCGGGTGCCAGATATTGCGGGGGCCGAGCCAGGTGATCACCCGGAACGGATCCGCGGTCCGCAGGTAATCGGCCGGCAACCAAATCCCGATCTCGAACCGATTGGCTTCGACAACCTCCAGGTTCTCCTCCTGCACCAGCCCCTTGCAATGAAACTGGAGGACGTAACGATTTGGTGGTTCACCCATCGGGAACAAGCGAATCAGGTCGGATGCTTCTGCCAGAGACATCGCCTCCTTCTGCTGCTGCTTCAGAAACGCGTTGAAGATTCGATCGGTCATTGGGTGCCGCCCAGTTCGAAGTGATCGTGCTCTGTGGATGTCGCGAGCGTCAGAACATCGCGGGCGAGCAGCCCGTGTTCCGCGAGCGGACGATCCAGCTCCGACGGGGGAATGTCATCCGCCGACATCGAGTCGTAGAGGTCGAAACCGTTGACGGCCATCGCGCAGTCGCAACGTGGGCAGCGGGGCGGAGCGTGACGAACCGCACGCTCCACGATCCATGCCTCGCGGCGGTCGTGACACGCAGGACACGTCAGCGCACCGGCAATGTGCTGACCCGCCACGGAAATGCGAAAACCCGCGTTGGCGGCCGGGCGAGTCCTGCCGAGGGTGATCAGTTCCTTGAGCGTCAGCTGCGACGGTCCGACATCGAGGGAGGTAATGCGCCAGGCCTCGTGGTCGGGCATGCGACATGCGGGGTTGCGGCGGAACGAGGTGACATAGTGCCGGTGATGGCGGACATCGAGAAGAACATCCCTGCCTGTCAGCAGTCCTTCGCTGTCACCCGAGAGCAGTTTCTGGCACTCGACCGCTTGCAGCGATGCCGCGAGTGCACCGAGCGCCGATGGCGCCGCGGTCGCCGCCGTTACGGCCTGGCCCTGACATGGATAGGTCTGTTCGACGAGCTCGTAATCCCGCGCGTCCCACGCGCATTCAAGGCATGGCGCATCGGATGCCGGCGTGAAGACCTGTACGCGAGCAAGAAATCCGGTGGCATCGATGCCCGCGTTGATCCACGGAATGCCCAATCGCCGGGCCGCTTGATTGACGAGAAGCCTCGCCTCTCGCGAATCCAGCCCCGTCAGGATCACAGCGCTCCTGAACGATCCCAGTGCGAGATCCTCGAGGCTGCCGTGAATCGCCTTGACCGCAATCGACGGGTTGATATCCCGAAGCAGCCGTGCCTGGATGTCGGCTTTCGGCTGGCCGATGTGTCGGATGGCGATCGCCTGGCCGCGCCAGTTGGATTCTTGATAGACGCCGCGATCAACAATCGTGACCTGGGAAATCCAACTCATCCGCGCCAGGTGCGATACAAGGTGCGACGAGATTGCCCCCGCGCCTGCAACGAACGCGTGTGCCACGGCTAAAGCCTCTCTGGTGTCCACCCAAGGCCAGCGCCGAGCTCGGTGAGCTGCGGGCACGCCGTGCACTGCGGCGCGTACGTCCAACACGGAAACTCGTCGGACTGGTGATACCAGAGGCCGCACCGGGGGCAGTGAACGGCCGGAGTACCCGTCGCAATCGGCAACCTGCATCGCGGGCAGAATCCGCGTCCGTCCGAGTCCGGAAACGGTTCGACGTGCGCCTGGGTTTCGGTCGAGAAGAACCACGTCGGCCCACCGGCAGGACGAATCTCGTCGCGATCTGTTAGAATCGTCAGACCGGTCATGACCCGCACACCATTGACGCGCGTGTTTCCA
This sequence comes from Vicinamibacterales bacterium, assembly GCA_036556585.1. GTDB lineage: Bacteria > Acidobacteriota > Vicinamibacteria > Vicinamibacterales > JAMQPK01 > DATBJG01. The sequence goes on along the minus strand of DATBJG010000207.1, from coordinate 1,089 downwards.
TGCGTGGGACTCACGAGCGCCCATTCATCCACGCGGCCCGCAACTCGCCGCACCAGCAGCGACGCCTCCAGCGCGAACTCATCGTCGACGAGCATCGTCAGCTTCCAGGCGCCCGAATCATCGCCATGCCACACGTGCGCCATAACTCTCCTCGTTTCCTGATCTCAGCTTCGTAAAATAGAATAAAGCACCTCCGCGCCCCCATCGAGATCGGGAAAGAAGTCACAGACCGCAACCGCCAAAACGCCGCGCTAACTGCGAACGAGGTCGAGCACGCGATGGCCTGCGTCACATGTGTGGGTACGGGTCTGGACGTCGTCACTCGAGGTTGAGAGCCGTTCTCAGTCGGCCAACTGTTGCTGCAATTCCCCAAGGGCGTATATGTTTGTCCACGGACATGGGTTTTTTGCGCTCGAGCGATACGGCGACCGGGGCGGATTCCAAAGCCACGCTTCTCGTGGCCGACGGTGGGTCCTCTGCGTCGAGCCGGCGCACCAGTTCCTGGTCGATGCCGGTGGATCTGCTCGAGGAAAGCGTGCGCCGACTCCGTGTGGTTGCCGGGATCTACGCTCTCGCGTTTTTTCTGGCAGGTCCGCTCGTCACAGTTCTCTCTCCCGGGGGCGCGAAGCTCCTGTTTTCGGTGCCGGTGCTCTGGGTTCCTGCGGCAGTGTCAATCGCGGGAGCGTTGTTGATGGTGGCTTGGGCCTCGCAACCGAACCTGTCGCCTCGCCTGAAGGTTCACGTTGGGCTTGTTTTTGAGATTCTTGGAAGCTTCGGCATCGCGGCCGCCGAGTATCACCACATCGCTGCGCCGATTTCGTACGGACAGTTCGGCTATGGGAGTTTCGGCATGTCGTGGGTGTCGGTGTGGGTGCTGTTCTTCAGCATTATCGTTCCCACCGCACCGATGATCGGGCTCGTGGCGGCGGCGCTCTCGGTCGCTGCGGTCCCGACCACATATGCGATTGGCGTTGCGCTTGGAAGCAACGTGCCCCTCGACCCGAGTTCGTTCTTTTTCAGCCTCGTTTTCCCGTACTGCGTGATTCTCATGATGGTCTATGCGAGCGGCCGCGTCGTCTATCACCTCGG